>JBBKVQ010000428.1:0-17264 GCA_037968515.1 Bradymonadaceae bacterium | reverse complement strand
GAGCCGAACACGCAAGTTCAGCTTTTTGTCGATAACGTCTTGAAGGCTACGACGACGTCGAGCGGAACCGGAGCTTACAGCTTCACCGCAGCTCAGGGCGGAACTTTGACCGCTGGAAGCCATACCTTCCGTGCAACTGCAACGGATGCCGCTGGCAACTCAGCTTCAGCGACCAATACAATCACGGTCGACACGACGGCTCCTGCCATCACGCTTGTGAATCCGGCCGACGGCTTGGTGACCAACGTGAATACCCAGGCGGCTTCGGGAACGACCGAGGCGAACACGCAAGTGCAGCTTTTTGTCGACAACGTCTTGGTAGCGACCACCACATCAAGTGCAACCGGCGCGTACAGCTTCACGGCTGCTCAGACTGGAACGCTGGCGCCTGGTACTCATACCTTCCGCGCAACGGCGACGGATGCAGCTGGCAATTCCGCTTCCGTCACGAATACCATCACGGTCGATACGACGGCTCCTGCCATCACGCTGGTGAATCCAGCCGATGGCCTGGTAACCAACGATAATACGCAGCCTGCCTCGGGAACGACCGAGCCAAATACTCAGGTTCAGCTGTTTGTCGACAACGTGCTGGTGGCGACCACCACATCTAATGGCGCTGGGGCATATAGCTTCACCGAAGCGCAGGTGGGTACTTTGGCTGAAGGAGTGCGCGCGATTCGCGCGACAGCCACCGACGCCGCGGGTAATGCTGCATCGGTCACCAACACCATCACTATTGATACCGCTGCTCCAGCGATTACGTTGGTCGACCCGGCCGATGGACTGGTCACAAACCAGACCACTTTGCCAGCGTCAGGGACGACGACTCCAAACACTCTGGTCGAGCTCTTCGTCGATAATGTATCGGTGGGAACTACGACTTCGAGCGCCACCGGCGACTTCAACTTCACTGCTGCACAGGTCGGGGTTTTGGCTGAAGGAACCCACGTGTTCCGCGCCTCGACGACCGATCCTGCGGGCAATGTGGGCAGCGATTCGAATTCGATTCGTGTTGATACTTTGGCGCCTCTCTTGACGTTGGTTGATCCAGCAGATGGTCTGGTCACCAGCCAAACTTCGCACCCCGCGGCCGGTGAAACCGACGCATTGACTGATGTCGAGCTGTTTGTAGACGGCGTATCGGTGGGAGTCACAACTTCTAACGCCGCCGGTCTCTACAGTTTCACTGCAGCTCAGACAGGCGTTCTGATGGACGGCAGCCATACTTTCCGCGCTGTGGCGACAGATACCGCTGGCAACACAACGGAAGTTATCAACACAATTATCGTCGACACCACGGATCCAACCGTCGTGATCACGGCGCCAGCGCTGGCCGAAACGACACCACTCACCACAACTGTCACAGGCACTACGGAGCCTAATGCAACGGTTACAGTGACCATTGATGGCGGTTTGCCGACCGAGCAGATCTTCAACCTCACGGCCAACGCAAACGGTATGTTCTCGACACCTGTAACGGTGGCTGCTGGGCCTCATACTATTGATGTTCTAGCCGTCGATGCCGCAAGCAATTCGGCGACTGCAAGCTCGACGTTCTTGGCCTTCGCAGTCGAACTCGACCTGGATACGCCTGTCGACGGCTCGTTGATTGGCAATAGTCGTCCAGCGATTTCGGGAACCACTGAGCCAGGCTTGGCTGTAGTCATCGTGATCGACCAGGGACTCGCTTCGGAAGAGACCATCAACACTGTTGCGGACGCAAACGGCGACTTCTACGTGTTTCCGTTGGTAGAACTGGCTGATGGAATGCATCAGGTCACCGCCACGGTCACCGATCCGGTTTCCGGAACGGTCGTGTCGAAAACCAACAGTTTCGAGGTCGCCGCTGTCGGTCTTGGCGTGGCGATCACTGCCCCGGCTCAGGGCTCACGAACCAACGATTCGACTCCAGACATCACAGGAACCACCGCTGCGAACACGGTCGTGACCGTGGTGGTGAACCCCGGAACAGCGAACGAAGAAACTCTGACAACGACCTCGGATGCAGCAGGAAGCTGGACCGTGACTTCTGCAGCTTTGGCTGATGGAAACCAGGTCGCTACCGCGTCGGTGACTTCTGCCGCTGGCGTGATCTCAACCGACACGGTGAACTTCGTTGTTGATACAACGCTGGACATTTCGATTCTGAATCCTGCCGACGGCGCCGTGGTCTCGGCCGAAGTGTCGCTCGTCAGTGGTCAGACAGAAGGTCAGGCGAGTGTATCGGTCGAGATCGATGGGATGACGTACGTCGCCACGGTTTCACCGACCGGTGCTTGGCAGGTTGTGTTGCCGACTCCTCTTGGAGACGGCGTTCATAACGTGACGGCCACCGCCACTGATGCAGCAGGCAATACCGCAACTGCTCAGTCCACGTTTGAAGTCGATACCACACTTCCGTTTGTTGTGATTTCCGCACCGATCCCTGGTTCGGAGTTCAACACGACTCCGACCGTAACGGGCCAAGCCGATCCAAATGCCACGGTCAAGATCTTGGTGGATGGCGTCGACGCTGGAACTGTTACTGCTGACGCAAATGGTGACTGGACCTACGACTTCCCGGCCGCTCTTACCGACGGCAGTTACGAAGTGGTTGCACAGGTGGATGAAAACGGCGCGACAGGCGAAGCAACAACCATGTTCATCATCGACACAGCGCTGGTGTTGACCGTTGAAAGCCCGGTCGCTTTCAGCACGATCAGCAATCCAAACCCAGTGCTCACCGGAGTGACTGATCCTGGCGCAAGCGTCACCGTGACTCAGAACGGCGCAACGAAGACAGTCGTTGCAGATGCAACCGGTCAGTGGAGTGTTCTGCTCGATGCACCGTTCACAGCGGATGTTGACGGTGAGTTCACGGTCGACGTCACGGCTACCGATGCGGCTGGAAACACAATGACTGTGGAACACACATTCTTTGTGGATGCAGGGGCACCGGGTATTCGAATCACGACTCCTGACAACGCCGTAACGACGAATAATCCTTCGATACCGGTGATTGGTGTCACTGAACCGAATACGGCCGTGGTCGTGATTTTGGACCGTGGAACACCTGCTGAGCAGACTCTGATGACCACATCGGACGCTAACGGAATCTGGACCGTGACGCCGACTCCTTTGGCCGACGGACGACACACGATCAGAGCAACGGCAACCGATGGAGCTGGTAATGAGGCCTCAGATAATATCGAGTTTATCGTCGATACCCGGTCGCCAGATCTCGTCATTCTGACACCCGCGGAAGGCTCGATCTTCCCCGCAGGACCAGTGACGGTAACCGGCACAACTGAGCCAAATGCGGTTGTTCTCATCTTTGTGAACGGTGTCTCGCTGGGATCAGCGCAGGCGGATGCAAACGGAGCCTGGACGATCTCGGTTCCCGCCGCCGCCGACGGTATCTACGACGTTCGCGCTCGAACTACCGATGCTGCCAATAATGTGGCCGAGGACGAGGTTCGGTTCACCATCGTAACCCCACCAGTTCTAACGATCGATCAACCGATTGACGGGTCAATCCTAACCAGTGGCGACGTCCTAGTTACCGGAACAGCTGGACCGAATGAATTGGTTACGATCACCGTGGATGGCGTCATCGTTGGCATGACGACCTCCGATGCAAATGGTGATTGGAGCTTCCAGCTCACCGGCTTGAGTGATGGCCCTCATACCATTACTGGAACCGGCGAAAATGGCGGCACCGATACCGTCACCACAACCGTTGACGCGGGTGCACCTGTCATCACCATCACAAGCCCCAAAACGGGCGATGTGGTGCGCGGAACGACAACTGTAACTGGCACAGCAGACCCAGGTGCCGAGGTCGAGGTTTACGTCGACGACATCTTGGTGGGTACAACCACCGCAGGCGCCGACGGCGGCTGGACATTCGAGATCGGTCCTTTGGCCGATGGCGAACATACCGTTGAGGGGCGCACAACCGATGACGGAGGCCGAGAAGGTTCGTCTGGTGTCGTGACCTTCACCGTCGACACTACGCCTCCGATCGTGATCGTCATTACGCCGGTTCCGGGCGGTGTCTACCCGACTCCTCCGTTGATCACGGGAACCGGAGAGCCAGGAACAATCATCATCATCACCATTGATGGTGGCCCTCCGATCGAGGTCATTGTTGGCGCAGACGGCACCTGGTCGCTTGATCCAGGCGAGCTCGGACCTGGCGAGCACACGATCACGGTTAAGGGACGTGACGCAGCCGGGAATGAATCCGAGCTCGAGACGATCACTTTCACGATCGCCGACCCGGACGATAATCTGAACTACGAGGTTGCCGGTGGTTGTTCGACCACCCCGGGTTACCCAGATTTGAGCCTTCTGGCTCTTGGATTCCTCGGCTTGCTGATTCGTCGTCGAAACACTTAGTCTAAGATTCAAACGGAACCCCTAGGTTCAAATGAAGCCGCCACCCTAAAGGGTGAGCGGCTTTTCTTTTTTGATCTTTGGCCAAAGTCTCGAATCGTGTAGGCATGTTGGACGTTTCGACGCGGAGAAAAACATGTACGTACTCGTCATCAATTGCGGCAGCTCGTCACTAAAAACTTCGATCATTGATCCGACGACCGGAAAACGCGCGGTATCTGTCGCGGTTGAGCGAATCGGGTCGGAAGCCAAGATGAGGTTTGATCTTGGGGATTGGACTCCCGTTGTCGCCCCTGATTGCGAGTCGGCGTTGAAGCATGTCTTGCCGCTGATGTTGGAGTATGTCGGCGGAAAGGTTGATGCCGTTGGTCACCGAGTTGTACACGGTGGAGTTGATTTCGATCGGCCAGTTATTATTGACGACGCGGTGATCGCCGCGGTGGAATCTTGTGTCCCGCTGGCGCCGCTGCATAACCCGGCAAACCTGTCCGGGATTCATGGTGCGATGCGACTCCTGCCAGACGTCTCCCACGTTGCAGTGTTCGATACCGCGTTTCATTCCACGTTACCTCGCCGTGCCCGCGAATACGCGATTCCCCATGAGTTAGCGCAATCGAAAAATTATCGTCGATTCGGCTTTCATGGGATCTCGCATCAGTTTGTAGCCCAGGCCACGGCGGATTGGCTCGAGGACGACCTCAGGAACTTGAGACTCATTACTTGTCACCTTGGAAACGGCGCGAGCGTCGCCGCGATCGAGTATGGCCGTTCGGTGGAGACATCGATGGGCATGACTCCGCTTGAGGGGCTTGTGATGGGAACGCGCTGCGGAGACATTGATCCCGGTATTTTAGTTCAGTTGATGCGCGACGGTATGAGCGTCGATGAGTTGGATAAGTTCCTGAACAAAGAGTGCGGACTTGCTGGCCTGAGCGGCGTGGGCAACGACATGCGGGATATCGAAGAACGTGCTGCCAACGGCGACGAAAATTGCCGTCTGGCGATCCAAGTGTTTGCTCACCGCGTGCGAAAATATATCGGCGCATATGCGGCAGTAATGGGCGGAGTCGACGCGATCGTGTTTACCGCCGGAATTGGCGAAAATGCCAGTGAGCTTCGCCACAGAATTGCCCAGCGGTTGAATTTCATGGGCTGTGCCATCGATGACGATAAAAATCGCGACGCCCATGTGAATTACGAAGATCCAATCGCAGAACTCTCGACACGAAATAGTCGTGTTCGATTGCTCGCTGTCGCGACTGACGAGTCGTTTCAGATCGCTCGTGAGACCGCGAAAGTGACCAAGGACACTGGTCGTACTCACAACTCACGAACCATCCCTGTGGCCGTCTCAGCGCGTCACGTGCACCTGACTCAGGAAGCCGTCGAAGCGCTGTTCGGTCCAGGCTACCAGCTGACTGAACGAAATCCGCTGAGCCAACCTGGACAATTTGCCTGCAATGAAACGGTCACGATTATTGGACCCAAACGCCAACTCGAAAAAGTTCGGATTTTGGGACCGGTTCGTCCGGATTCTCAGGTGGAAATTTCAAGGACAGACGAGTTTTTTCTGGGCCTTGACGCGCCGGTTCGAGCCTCGGGCGACGTCGCCAACAGTCCCGGCTGCGTCTTGGCCGGAACTCATGGGAAATACGAATTGAAAAACGGCGTGATCTGCGCCTGGCGCCACATTCATATGCATCCAGACGACGCCGAGTATTTTGGCGTGGCGGATAAAGACGTGGTCGAAGTCGGTATCGGCGGAACAGGCCGCGGCCTCGTGTTTGGTGATGTGCTGGTCCGTGTGTCGCCGAAATACAAATTGGAAATGCATATCGACACAGACGAAGGCAATGCTGCAGAGCTCAGCTCGGGAGCCGAGGGAGCTCTCGTGACCACGTCCGGCCAGGCTCACCTGACCAGACGTCGCACAAAATACGACGCTGTGAGCTAATTTTTAGCGGCTTCGCCGCCGGAAGAAGAGCCCAACAAGCAAGAGGCCCAGCGCCGAAAAACCGCTGCCCGCGGCGGTTGAACAACCGTCGTCATCGGTGGACGTTGTCGTGCCGGTACCGTTGGTGTTTGTGTTTGTGTTTGTCGTCGGGTTGTTCGTCGAATTATTTGTCGAATTATTCGTGGTGTTGTTGGCCGAATTATTTGTCGAGTTGTTCGTCGAATTATTCGTCGAACCCATATCGACGTCGCCCGAGTCACCGCCCATGTCAGCGCCCACCTGCCCACCGCCCGCGACGATTCGAATGTCGGCGCACTGATAGTATAGATCGTTTCCATCCCCATACGGGGCTTTGTCCGTCATGACCTGTACAACCTGCAGGGTGCAGTTGTCGCACACTGTGTCGGGAACGGTGATGTCGAACGTGTTCACGCCGCCGTTGCTGTCGGCAATATCGTCGTAAAGCACCGATGGGCCGCTGTAGAAATCTGTGAAACTCGCAGGCTCGACGAAGTCGTCCTGTCCGTCGTCGTCGAACGAAATCCGAAAATGGCCTGGGTGATTGACGGTTTCGCGCCATGTCACCGTGATGGTTTCACCAGCGACCAATTCCGTCACCACATCGCCACGCACGCTGCCGGGAGGGCCACAAGGGCCCTTCTTTTGAGCGGTAGCACGTGCCGTTGGATAATCGAGGGCAATATGTGCCGAGACCGGTGCGGCGATCAGGATCGCAAACGCGGCGGCTGAGAGTGTGACAAAACGAGACATAGGTACTCCGTAAGTTGAAAAAACAAGCTAACCGTTGCGAGCGTTCAACTCAACTGGCTACCCGCAAATGTACAACCGTGATAGCTGTCTTGGCCATGATTCGAGACGAAAAAACCGACATGTTTGACTGGCTGGCCGCCGCGGTTCTGTCCGCGGGAACGTTGGCCATTTTACTCTCGACGATGGATATCGGCATCACGCGTGACGAGAGCTTCTATTTTCACGCAGCCTATCAATACATCGGTTGGTTTGATGGGCTCTGGGCCAACTTGAGTTCCGGGCACTTGGCAGAGAGTTTCACCAAAGCGAATATCGATCGCCATTGGTCCTATAATCCTGAACATCCAGTTCTGATGAAGAGCCTGTTTGCGTTGTCGCATAAACTGTTTCACGACAAGCTCGAATGGATGAGTGTGAGCACGGCGTTTCGACTTCCCGGTGCCCTCACTGCGTCGGCCCTTGTCGGCCTTGTCTTTGTTTGGACACGTCAGCTTGCAGGGCGAGGCGCAGCGTGTGTCGCTGCGGCGGCACTGTTGTTTCAGCCGCGTTTTTTCTTTCACGCCCACATGGCTTGTTTCGACGTCCCGATTACGTTTTTCTGGTTCGCAGTTGTGTACGCTTATTGGCGAAGTTTTGACTCCAAAAAATGGATCGTCATCACCGGGGTTCTGTGGGGCCTGGCCCTTGGAACCAAGCTAAACGCTTTTTTCCTACCCTTCGTCCTTGGTGGCCATTGGCTCTTGTCCAACGCTCGGCTCTTTGGCAAACCCGAAGGCCAATTCACGCGTCCCAAGTTTCCTTGGGTTTTTGTCTCGATGTTGTTTTTCGGGACCGTCCTGTTTTTTGGCTTGTGGCCACGCCATTGGTTTGACACCACAAACCGCGTGGAGTGGTACCTTAATTTCCATTTGAAACACGTTCACTATTTCGTGAATTATTTTGGTCAGAATCTTCAGAAACCACCTTTTCCCGTGTCGTTTCCTTGGGTGATGACGTTGGTGACCGTCCCGATGACCATTTTGGTCGCGGCCGCGTTGGGTATCTTTGCCTGGCTACGCGATCGCCACGTGTTAAGCGCCGCTCAGACACTTTGGTCCGATCTGAAAAACCGAGACTGGTTCCGGCCAGACACTGACGGTCGCGGAGTAGGACTTCTGCTTTTGATGAATGCGATTTTTCCGATTGCGTTGATTTCGATGCCATCCACGCCCATTTTTGGTGGAACCAAACACTGGATGCCGGCGATGCCTTTCCTCGCCATGATGGCAGGAGTCGGCGTGGCCTATGCGGCCAGCTGCATCAGTAAGGGATCGGATACGTGGAGACCACGTGCGACCGTTTTGCTTGGGGCCGCTGTGGTTTTCGCAGCCATGATTCAAACCGGTCATATCCATCCGTTTGGCACGTCGTACTATAATGAAGCCATCGGGTCGGTAAGAGGCGCAGCCGACGCGGGGATGATGAGGCAGTTCTGGGGCTATTCAAGCCGGCAGGCGTTGCCCTGGTTGAACGAGAACGCGCCCGAGCGTGCCACTGTGTTCACGCATAATACGACAAGCTTTGCTTGGGGCACGTATCGCCGAGAGGAACTGGTAAGAAAAGATTTGCGCGCGACGTCGATGGAAGGGTCGCAGTTCGCTCTATTTGAGCACCAGAAGGCCTTTCAGTACAACCTGATCGACCTGTGGGATGTCTACGAAACCCGCACGCCCGCCTACGTCGTGGACGTCGACGGCGTGCCGATATTGAGCGTCTATAAACGCTCAATCGAGAAATGAATCCCGACTCTTTTTGTCTGAATTGAAAAGTAGATTGGGCGACACGTAAACCGCGTCGCCCTTAGCAAATTAGCTGAGAAGCTTTTTCGCGATCTTGAAGACTAGCTTGCCCAAGAAGACGACAGGGTTACTGCTCTTCTGCGGTGCTGGAGGGGTGTAGGTCGAACGAGGCCGTTCGGCCCGTGGCGCTTCAGCACGTGGTGCCTCGGCTTTCGGAGCATCAGCCTTGCCCTTGCCCTTGCCTGGTTTTGGACCCGGCTTGTTGCGTTCCTTTTTGGCCGCGACGGGAGTCTCAACCACTTTTTTCGGACGACCGCGCTTTTTGGGAGCCGCTGGCGGAGCAGCAGCAGCCGTTGAAGCGGTGACTTCCTTCTTCGGACGACCGCGCTTTTTGGGAGCGGCTGCCGGAGCAGCAGCAGCCGTTGAAGCGGTGACTTCCTTTTTCGGACGACCGCGCTTTTTCGGTTTTACGATTGGAGTTGCGGCCACGGCCGCGTCCTTTTTACCACCCGGGCGAACCATAGGTGGCACGGCATCAGCATCGACCGCAGTCTTAGCGGCCACAGGCGTTTTAGCCGTCGCGCCTTTGGGCTTATTCTTGGAACCCGGTTTACGACCCCGTGTACCCTTCGCTTTTGGTTTCGGCGGATTGGCTTTCATCGCCTTCGCAGAAGCCAGTACGGATTTCGCGCGAACAGGGCCAACACCCTTGATGGTTGCCAGTTTTCCTGACTCGGCCAGCGCAATTAGATCATCGAGCGTACGAAGACCAAATTCGTCGTATGCAGTGTCCAGGGTTGTAGCCCCCAGATTTTTGATTCCAATAAGCGATTTGATGACAGATTCTTTACTCGTCGGCATGCTAACTCTCGATAGTCTTCCACAATTCAAAAACCCCCCACATATACTCGGTGAATAATGTTCAATCTAAATTGTGTCAATTACGAAAAGTCGTGTTTTGTGAACCTATTGTAAAAATATTCGCTTCGGAACCTCTTGAGTGATGCTTCGTTGCAGGGTATTCGGGGTGGGAACACACTCAGGAGAAATGATGACAGATAAAATAGATTGGGATACCTCGCCTCAGAAGAGGTTGAGTTATAACTCTTATCTCCGGGTAGAAGACTTGCTTGACCTGCAAAATGCTGAGTCAAAACCGCCTGCACACGACGAACTTCTTTTTATCGTGATCCATCAGGCGTACGAGTTGTGGTTTAAGCAGATTCTTTTTGAACTTGATGCGGTTGCCGAGCGTTTGGACCAAAACGACGTCTACGAGGCCACTCGGCTGCTTCAACGCGTTTTGGTGATTGAACGGTTGCTCATTCAGCAAATTCACGTGCTCGAAACCATGACCCCAAGGGATTTCCTTTCGTTTCGTCGCGCGCTCAACCCGGCGAGCGGATTTCAGTCGATACAATTTCGCGAGCTGGAGTTCCTGACAGGAATTCGAAAAGGCGGCGTCATGAAAGGCATTGAGCTTACCGATGCTCAGCGAGTTCGGCTCGAAAACCGCTTGGCAAGTCCGAGTATTCGGACCAAATTTTTTGAGATGCTCAACCGTAAAGGATTTAAAGTCAGCGTGCCCGACGACGACGCGGTGCTCGAAGGCGACGAGATGGCGGCCACGATGTTGGAGCTGCAACGTCTCTACGAAAATCCCGAAAAGTATTTCCACATCTATGGGCTTTCCGAGGCCTTGGTGGACCACGACCAGAATCTTTTGTTATGGCGATTTCATCACGTCCGCGTGGTCGAACGCCTAATTGGCACCAACAAACACGGCACGGGCGGTTCACCGGGCGTGAAGTACCTGGAAAGCACCCTCACCAAACGCGCCTTCCCGATGTTGTGGGAGGTTCGTGGGCATATGAGCGACGAATCATTTTACGGGACATCTCGCGGCTTCACGACGACGCTGGACGGCGACGACGTCAATGACTGAGGGGCATCATGCCTGAGCTTGGCGAAGTCGAAATTGTCCGGCGAAATCTGGAAAAGTGGTGGATCAATCAATCCGCCTCAGAAGTCCTCGTTTTGGACAGCAAGGTGTTCTCATCAGGTCATGACCGGTTTGAGTCCGTCATGGCGAGTGTCGCAGTCGAAGCCGGACGGCGAGGTAAATACCTTTTTGTGACGTTTGAAAACGGTGATGTGATTATTTTTCATTTTCGGATGACCGGTAAAATCACGCTGGAATCCGACACCAGCGCACGTTTTACACGCGTGGCTTGGAGGGTAAACGATGGTTGGCTGTCGTTTAAAGACGCGCGTCGGCTCGGCCATGTCGACGTGTTTAGTGCAGCAGAGTTTGCAGCCTACCAGCCCATCGCCAATATGGGCCCCGAGCCGTCTGACACCACCGGTATCAACCTCAGAGACCGTGCTGGTAAACGAATTTTGAAAGCAGCGTTGCTGGATCAATCCGTGATTGCTGGCGTGGGGAATATAGCGGTATCTGAAGTGTTTTGGCGCCTCGGCTTGGCGCCTGGGGTGCTAGCCACCGAATTGAACGATGCTCAGTGGGAAGACCTCGCAGAAGCCCTCGCCGGTTTTTTTGAGGAGGTCATCGAATCGGACGCGTCGGATGAAATTGAGTATGTGAATCAAGGTGGCCCGAATACTTTTGATGTCTATGGCCGTTTGGCTGAGCCTTGCCCCAAGTGCGGCACGGGGATTGACCGCCAAAAGGTTTCTGGGCGTTCCAGTTATTACTGCCCAAGTTGTCAGAAAACTAAATCCTGACGCACTTAATGGGTCCCAGAAAGTATTCGCGACAAGATCGGATTGAGCTCCTCCGAACAGGTGGCCTGGGGCGAGTGGCCGCATCCTGATATTTCGGCGTAGCTTGCACCCGGAATGAGCTTCGCCATCGCACGGCCCTGTTCTACCGGGATGAGCCCGTCTTGATCTCCCCAAATCACATCTGTCGGGACGGTCAAAAATGGTAATTCTTGATCGAGTGGCCCACCGTCACGTATTGCCTTCCACACCCTGGGGGTGGCCCCGGCAAGCAGGCTGTCGCGGATATCATCGAGGATAAATCCGGGAATTGTGGGTTCGTTGGGGCCCGTGACTTTGAACATCGTTTCGGCCATGCCCGCGCGGTCGACAGGCATGAAAACGTCAGCATTAATTTCCATCGGCATGCCTGCGGCATCAATGGCCACAATGCGCGCGACACGTTCCGGGTTTTTCAGCCCGTAATCCAGTGAGACATACCCACCTAAGGAATTTCCAATTAGAATGGCCGGCCCATGACTACGTTTCATCACAAATCCGATGGCCTTTCTGAACATCGCGACATCGATATCCCCGCTTGGCGGACCGGATTCCCCGTGTCCCGGTAACTCGACCGCAATAACGTGGTAATCTTCAAGGACTTCTAAGGTCTGCCACCAAGTACCTGCTTGGTCTGATAGACCGTGCACTAAAATCACAGTTTGTTGTTTTTCTTCGTTTTTTTCAAAGAAGCTGACCTCAAAATCGCCATTACTCTCAACATGATGAGTCATGCCTTTCACAAGCATCATGGCTCGAGTGAATCCCAGTGCGACAGAAACTGGAGAGGTCAAAACCGCGCTCATGGACATCAGAAGCAATACAAGTGCTACAAGAAACAGCGGTTTTTTCTTTGCTTTCATCGGCTCACATGTTGCCAAATTATCTGGTGGATATCCTCGATTGAGGCCGAGGCATCCAGTCTAATAATATTTTCACCGGTCGACTCCAATTCTTGAAAAACCTGAGCGTATCGACCGTGTAACCGCGTCAGTTTGTCTTTAGATTCGTAAATATCGCGTTGGGTTCGCTTTTCGATTCTCGACAGACACAAATCCACGTCGGCCTCGATAAAAAACGTGATGTCGGGGCGCAGTGCACGTTCGTTCAGCGTGTGCACCCACTGGATATCAAACGAGTCGCTGCCGTCGACATCTCCTTGATACACATAGCTTGAGTGGTAATACCGGTCGGAGACCACATACTGGTTATTGGCCAGCGCCGGTTTGATTTGACACTCCACATGGTCAAGTCGATCCGCGGCAACGATCAGCGCCAGGGACTCCCGGTTAACCGGTGCAAAACCGTCGCTGGTTCTCGCCACGACACGCATGCTCAACATCTGCCGGATTAAGACACCGATCGGGCCGTCTGAAGGCTCCCGGGTCAGCATTGCCGACGCTCCCTCGGCTTGGAGTCGAGACACGAGCCTTGTCGACTGTGTGGTGGTTCCAGCGCCATCTAGGCCTTCGATCACTACAAACTTCATACGCGCTCCATGGCTTCATGATAGCTGAAGAGGCCGTCACGAATCTGAGAGGAAGGATATTTTAGGAGATTAGAGAAGATGTCTCCGAATCGTCCTGCGGGAGGGTCGTACGAAAATACGAAAGTGACAAAGGTATGCTGTCCTGCAGCTTCAAACCCAATACATCCAGCCACATCGCTTTCGGCGGCCTTGAAGGCAATCGTTCGATTGGGGACCGACTCGGTAATCGTGACGTGAAGTTCTCGGTCGTTCCCAATCAAGTTTTTGAACACGATTACGAATATTCCGTCTTGAACACGGACACTCTCAACGACATCAAAGTGGTCGACGAGGTTTTCGAATGTCGACCACAAACGCCAGACTTTCGAAACCGGGGCATGAACGCTCATTACATGTCGAATTGTTGCCACTATTTTCGCCTTTGTTTCAGCCGCTGTTCGAGCACGTGTAAATGCGGATTTGCCGCACCACCCGGCGATATCCTAGCCTCTAGACTCTCTTTAGGGTCACGCGGGCCAAGCTCATCGACCTGTTTGGCTGCGCGGACATACGCCTCCCTGAAGGGCACGCCCTTCGCGGCCAATTCAACCGCGTAGTCGGTCGCGTACATCTCGGGCGAAATGAACTCTCTCATGCGGGGCTCGTCGAATTCGACTTGCGAAAGCAGATCAGCCAGAAGACTCGCGACGGTAAGTCCTTGCTCGACACCGCGAATCATCGGGGGTTTCGTATTTTGCAGGTCGCGATGATACCCACTTGGCAGGCTTAAGACGTGAACGATTTCGCTGCGTGCGGCCTCGACCGGCGCGAAAGCGGCCCTGAGCAATTCAACGACGTCGGGATTACGCTTATTGGGCATGATCGAGGAGCCCGTCGTGTAGGAATCGGGCAGCTTAGCAAATGCGAATTCGCTGGTCGTGAAAATGCTCAAATCCCAAGCCAAACGACGTACATCGAGCAATACCTGGCAAAAAACATCGAGGACTTGAATCTCGAATTTCCCTCGGCTGTTCTGCGCGTAAATTGGGCTGACTTGAATCGCCGCAAAACCGAGTTCTTCGGTTGTAAAATCCCGATCGAGGTTCAGATTGACCCCGTAACCAGCTGCTGTCCCGAGTGGGTTTTTATCGATCCATTTCAGGGTGAACTCGGTTAATTCCAAGTCATCCAAAAACGCCTCCGAAAAGGCCGCAAACCACATACCTAGGCTCGACGGCACGGCGCGCTGCAAATGTGTATAACCCGGCATCGGCGTCATCATGGTCGCTGACGCACGGTCGAGCGTAATTTGCGCCACCTGACGCAAGTGGTCGGTTAGCTCCTCAAGCGCAGCTTTCAAATAGAGCCGTGTGGCCACGAGGACCTGATCGTTGCGACTGCGCCCCGTGTGGATTTTTTTCCCAAGCGCGCCGCATTTTTCGGTTAGATAAAATTCGATCGCAGAATGGCCGTCTTCGAAACGTTCATCCAGGACAAATTGGCCTTGGTCCAACTCGTCCGAAAGCGCGTCAAGGTGACTGACAAGGGTTATTGCGTCGTCCTTAGTAAGGATGCCCGTATGCGACAGCCCGAACGCGTGGGCTTTGGAAGCCTGAATGTCGAATTTGATCAGCTTTTGATCCAATAAAACATCCTGTCCTGCCGAAAACGCCTGAATGCGTGCGTCGACATGGCTGCCGCCCTTATCCCAGAGCAAGCTCATGAAATCCCCTTTAGTTCTGGTTCGGCCAAAGCAAGGTTCAGGTTCTGAAGGGCTTGTGTGGCTGCTCCTTTGAGCAAGTTATCAATCGTCGCGACAACGACCAAATGCCTGCCGTCCAACGCAAAACCGCCGACGCAGACATGGTGCTTTTTGCTGTTGTCTTTCACGTGCGGAATCTCTTTAGTCACCTGAACAAGCGGTTCTCCGCCATAAGCATCACGGTATCGTTCGAGGACCTCCTCGACCGTGAAGTCTTGATTCAAGTCCATGCTCAGCGTCACCGATATCCCACGGAAAAATGACGCAACATGGGGCATAAAACGAACCTGGGTTCCCAAGTGCCGCGTCACCTCGAGCTCGTGCACATGGTTCACCAATTTGTACGGCATTAAATTATCGGCCAATTGTTCGGGATCGTTTTTGGGTGATGGAGTTGTTCCCGCACCGCTAAAACCCGAAATGCCGAATGCCTGCGGCGCCTGTGCCAGCGCGTCGAGCATAGGGCGAAGGCCGAATTGGATTGCGGTGGCATAACAGCCGGGATTTGAGATGCGCTTTGAACCTCTAATCGCTTCTCGATTCATTTCGGTCAGGCCATAAACCCATGCGTCATCGAATCGAAAATCAGCGCTTAAGTCGACGATAACCGCAGCCGGATTAATCTTTTCGATTGCCGCGCTCCAACGTTCCGCGTGGCCGTTGGGCAGCGCCAATATCCAAGCGTCGATACCGGCTGGGATTTCTTCGATGTCCAGATTGATAATCAATAGTTCCGACGGGTTTTCGAAATGATCGCACACCCGTTCGCCCGCGAGCTGGCGCGACGACACCACGGCCAGATCAAGGCCGTCATGAATTGCCAAAAGCCTTAAAAGCTCACCGCCGACAAATCCGCGTGCGCCGACGATTCCTAGACGTTTCATTTGGCCGGCTCCTCAAAAGTGGCGGGCATATCAAACGCTAGCTGGACGCAGGTTTTCATTTGCTCATAGTCATCAACGCCATACCAGAACACGGTCCAGTCATTATTGCAGAACGTCCCCTCAGATTGCTGAAAATACCATGAGTTCACGGGGTTTGCCCGGCGAGACCGCCAATAAAGGTTCGGGAAATCCGTTCGCATTCGGGTCCACACACTCGCGCCGAGGCCTTCACCTTGAGCTTTCGGAGTCACCGCAAACTTGTCCAAGTACGGGATCGGACCTTCGCGTGTGATGACGGCAGTCGCTCGGTAGGATTCGGTCACATAAATACGCGTGATGTCTTTTTTCTGGAAATAATCAGCGTCCAGAGATTTCCCGAACCCGGTTTCGAGCAGATTCCGCATCCGGGTCAGGTCGACACCTTCCCAACTTGCGAACTCCAATACACGTTCACCACGTTGTAGAAATGTTCCCGCACCGCGATGTGTGAATAGCTCGCGCGCAAGGTCCCGGGCGGATGTGATCGACACTGACGATGCCAACGGTAGGCGATCCAAGAGCTCTTTGATCTCTTTCAACTTCAGTCGCATGCCCGAATGCAACCAGTCTTGCGACATCAGCCGATCGTAATCTTCGGAAAGGTTAATCGAGCTAATGATCTGCTCTTTATCGTCCAGCAGACCACCCGTGGGCGTTAGGAACACGATCTTGTAGGGCTCGATAGCCACGGCAAGCTCGGCGGCCGCGACGTCCGCATTGATATTCACGATCTGGCCTGATGGCGTCTCGCCAAGGCATGTCAAAATCGGAAGCGCGCCCGCACGAATCGCGGCGCTGATCATCTCAAGATGAACTTTTGTGATCTCTCCGACCCAGCCGTATTTCCCGAAATCCAGAACCTTGGCTTCAAACACACCAGTGTTGATGGGTCGTGCCCGGCTGCCGAGTTCTTCGAGCGCATCCACAAGCTTTAAGTTCTCGCGTTGCATCACGCGTCGCACGACCTCAAGCGTGTCCGAGTCAGTGATCCGCATCCCTTCCGTCTTATTGATCGGAATACCTGCCTCGACCAAAGCTTCGTCAAGCTGAGGCCCTGCGCCGTGGATTACAATGGGATACAGCCCGACTCTTTGCAGGAAGGTCAATGATGACGCCAGCTCGTCCAGACTCTCGCGAATCAGACCTCCGCCGACTTTCACAATCGCAAACTGCTTTTGGTCGCCGGTGGAGTACTGCTTAAGGTACTGCTCAACCTCTTTTCGGCTGCCAATCGCGCCAAGGAGGCGAACAATGATTTCACGTGTTTGCTGTGCGGAATCACTCATTGGGACAAGATCCGTGTGTAATGCTGGGTGACGGTGGCCAGATCGCTCAATGCCACCCATTCATCGGCGGTATGAGCTTGTGCGATGTTTCCAGGGCCAAAAACGAGCGCATCGTAGCCAGCTTCGCTGAAAAGTGAAGCCTCGGTCCAAAAATCCACCGG
>JBBKVQ010000427.1:0-6130 GCA_037968515.1 Bradymonadaceae bacterium | reverse complement strand
CCGCCGCCTTCACGACGACGATCCTGTGCTTCATTGACGGCGATATTCCGTCCATCAAGCTCAGCACCATTCATCGCTTCGATCGCTGCATCAGCATCTTCAGGCTGTTCAAACGTCACGAAACCGAAGCCGCGTGAGCGACCTGTTTCGCGATCCGTGATCACTTTAGCATCCGAAACGGCGCCAAATGATTCAAACGCTTCGCGAAGCGAATCGTCGGTAGTTCCCCAAGCCAAGCTGCCAACAAACAATTTCTTCATGATAACTCTCCACGCGGGTCTGCCCGCTCAGTGCCACCGGATAAGCCGATAGCTTCCTGCCTGTTCCGTCTCCGGAACTCTATCCATGCGGCCAAATCCGCATGCGCACGTGGCAACACGCCACGATCACGCTGTAAACTGAGAGTGCTCGCCGTTTTAACCCAAAGTCCGTCCGGTTTACCTAAAAACCATCCGCATCGAACCACGGGTATTCGCTCACTCTCGAGATTTAACACTCTTCAAACTCAGCGGTTAAGGACTAAATTGAAGAGACAAGAGACGTTTAGCACTTGCCCACATCGTGGTCAACCTCTCACCGATTTTGAATTCCCAGCCCGGTCCATCCCATTCATCTCAAGAGGTTTTTTCGATAAAAATAGCGTGTGAGTGCGCCCAAAGACTGGACCAGCCGACCCCTCGATAACGCTTTAAATTCGCCGGCTAACACGCGGCGGCCTACTGGGCTATACTCTGGCTTCAACGGTTGAAGCGTCGGAAACACGGATGTGATCGAATTGTCGTTGACGCACGCACGAAAACCGCTAGGAATGATTCCGATTCCCAGCCAAATGATCCTATCGGGGGGAAATTTGTCGGAAGGTCAGTTTCACGCGTATTTTCATCGAGTTGACTTCTATCCATGAAAAAAGAACCTCCGGGCAGCGAGCCCGTTTCTGTGGTGTATAATTGTGATTTCTTGGACGGCGGAAGCGCCGCCAACTCTCATGGATCCGAAGCGGGTCAAGAGAGTGCCGAAGTTGCAGCAATCATCGTCGACGCTCTTGAACGACATGGCCGAAAGGTCGAGTTGGTCGGGCTCGACGAAACGATCACAGATATTCGTCCCACCGGCATTGTCTTCAACCTTGTTGAGTCGTTGGGCGGCGACCCTGCCCGCGAGTCTGAGTTTCCAGCATGGCTAGAAGCGCGAAAGATCGCATTTACGGGAAACTCTTCGCAAGCGTTGAACCTTGCTCACGCCAAACATCTCGCGCGTGATGTGCTGTCGAAAGCCCATGTTCGGGTTCCAAAAGCTGCAGTGTTTGGCGATTGCGACTTCGATGCTGCACGTCTTTCCAGACTGGAATTCCCACTTTTCGTCAAACCCGCTCTGTATGACGGGTCGGTAGGAATTGATCAGGGCAGCATTGTTCATTCGACGCAGGAACTGCGTGCGCGCTTGCTGTGGCTGATGGACCATGTCCCCGGTCCTTATCTGGTCGAAACCTACTTGTCAGGACGAGAGTTCAACGTGGCGGTTGGGCCGCATTCGCTTGGTCGCTACGCAGCTGTTACCGAGATCGACTTTTCGTCGTTCTCGTCGGACCTCGCACCCATCGTGACTTATGCTTGCAAGTGGATTCCAGAATCGCCCGAGGCCGATGCTTTTTCTCGTCCTGTGCCGCGACATCAAAACCCGCTGCTTCACGACGAGGTGAGTGCTCAAGCTAGAGCCGCACTCCGAGCCATCGGGGCCGGAAGTTATGGGCGAGTCGATATGCGACTTGGGGAAGACGGTCTTCCCTACGTGATCGATGTGAATCCAAATCCGGATATCCACCCCGAAGCTGGCTTTGTGGTGGCCACACGCTCCATGGGGATTGAGCTCGACGAGCTCTACCTAGGTATTCTTGAAGACGCGACGCGGCCTTCGGTCGTGCACGAACTCGAAGTGCGCACATGACCACCGTGAGATGGGCAAAACCCGAGGACCTCATCGGTCTGCAAAGCATTCTTGATCGTACGGCAAATTTCCTACCGGACGAAGTCGAGGTCGCACGAGAACTCATCGACGAATCGGTAGGCGACGCCGAGACGACTTACCAAACGCTCGTGGCCCATGACGACAAACCCTTAGGCTACGTTTGTTTTGGCCGAACGCCGATGACAGATCACACGTTCGACCTCTATTGGATTGTGGTCGATGCGACGCTGCAGGGCCATGGAATTGGCCGGCTCTTGTATGGGGAAATGGAAAAAATGGTGCGCGTTCAGAGTGGCAAGATCATTCGAATCGAAACGTCATCGTCGGAGGGATATGACGCCACTCAGGCTTTTTATCACCGACTCGGCTTCGAAGAACTCAGCCATATCAAAGACTTTTACCGTGACGGCGACGCGCTAATCACCTTCGTACGGTATTTGAGCTAGCCTCCTACACACATCCGAGCCTCGCCGGGCTCGCCCTTGAGTCCCTTGTCTTTGCATTCATACCCGCCGCGGCAATCGTCATCGTAGCTGCACAAGGCCATGCACACGCCGCCGTCTTTATCTGCGCAAACCGTGTCACTGGGACAGTCGCGACTGTCCCGACATGACACCGAACACATGCCGCCAGGGTAGTCCTTGCCCGATAGACAGCGCTCTTGGCAGTCGCCCTGATTTCTGCACGACGCACCTACAAGCTCTGCGTCGTCGCCACAGCCCGCAAAAAGAAACACAACGAACCAAATTTTTTTCATTTTTCGTCCAAAACGATGCTGAGTGAATTGACACAATAGCGCAATCCCGTGGGTTCGGGACCATCATTAAACAAATGGCCAAGGTGACCTCCGCAATGCGCACACACGACCTCTTGGCGGGTCATCCCAAGGCTTGTGTCGTCTTGAGTCAGCACACGGTCATCGACGGCGCTGTAGAAGCTCGGCCATCCCGTTCGTGAATCAAATTTCGTTGACGACTCAAAGAGTGGCGCGTTGCAGGCACGGCAATGAAAAGTGCCTTTCGCCTTCGAGGAATTGTATTCTCCAGAATACGCTCGCTCTGTCCCCTGATCCCGTAGAATGTGAAACTCCTGTGGAGTGAGGATATTGCGATAATCTTCGTCCTGCAGTGAGCTTTTGGTGCCCACCTCGGGAACCGGGCGTGTGACCAGCGATGCCAAGCGGTCCCCGCCTTCGGCCCCAACGTTCTTGGCTCCTTCGACGGCCTGAGTACGAGTTTTGGTGCTTGAGGCGGGCACTTGCCCATTGCAGCCAAAAGTGAACAGTAGCAACAGAATCAACGCGTACCGCATCAATCCTCCTTTTTCGGTGACTAGGTGCCACGCGGTTGTGAATTCTCTAGGATGCCGTATCTAGTGGTAACCGATTCTTCCCTTACATGCATTCCTGACTCATGACTGAAAAACACGACAATCACGCCTCGGAATCTCATTCTAGCGACGACGACCACAACCACAACCACGACCACCACCACGACCAAGACCACGGACACGGACACGGACACAGTCATGATACGTCAAGCCTCTCCGATAATCGCCTAGTCTTTAGTGTCGTGCTGAATCTTCTGCTCACGGTCGTTGAAGCGGTGGTCGGCGTCTATTCGGGTAGCCTCGCGTTGATCGCAGACGCGGTTCATAATCTTGGCGATGTAGGCGCGCTCATCGTTGCGTGGATCGCGCGCCGGATCTCCCGCCGCCAAGCCGACCACCGGTTCACGTTTGGTTATCGCCGCGCAGAATTGGTGGGAGCGGTCATCAATCTCACGGCCTTGCTCGTCATGGCGATTTTCATGACAGTCGAGGGTGTAGAACGACTGTTCGATCCGCAACCTATTCAGACCACTTGGGTAATCCTTGCCGCCTCGCTGGCTACCGTTGTGGACTTGGGAACCGTGGTTTTGTTGTGGGGGATGTCCAAAGGAAACCTCAATATCCGTGCGGCATTTGTTCATAATCTGACCGATGCGGCGGCTTCCATCGCGGTCATTATAGGCGCCGTCCTGGTTAGGTTCTTTGGCTGGATTTGGATCGATGCCGTGTTGTGTCTAATGATCGCGGGATACATCGTGGTGATGTCGGTCCCGATGTTGAAACACGCCGCTTCGATATTAATGAACCATGTTCCCCGCCGTATTGAGTTGGCCGGAGTCGTGACCACATTGGAGAGTTTTGAGGACGTGGAAGAAGTCCATCACCTTCACGTGTGGGAAATCGACGAGCAACACGTGTCGGTGGAAGCCCACATCGTGCTCAAGCGCGACATTTCGCTGAACGAGCTTCAAATGCTGTCGCAGCAGATCCGAAAGAAACTGATGGCCGATTGGCAGGTCTCCCACACCACGTTTGAGTTCGAGCCCCCCGGCTCCAATTGCGATCGACGCGACTGTTAGCGCGAACAACTCGGCATATTTCGATGGGTGAACGCTTCGATATTCTTGAAGCAGATCTTATCGACCAAAGCCTCAATGCCGATTTCTTCGATGAAACGAGTGTGACGGTACCGAGTAAGGGTCACGCGTAAGTCGTCCGCAAAGCGCGGCAACGCCATGGCCGTTGGGTAGCGCGTCAGCGGGTCAATCAGGCCGTCGTAATCCGTCCCAAGCGCGACACAGTCCCAAGCCTTTCGCTTTTCTTGGTCGGAATAGCGGTGATCCAACATCACGACATCGACCATTGAGAAGATATGGCGCATCACCAAATCAGGCCAGAACTCGCCAGGAATGGTCTGTTTAGGTGCGACTCCGCAAACTCTGGAGTCGAACACCAAGCCAATCAGACCGCCAGTTTCGTGGGCGATTCGAACGTCATCATCGGAAACATTGATATTCCATGCGTAAAATGGCGGCGAGTGGAAGTTGTCGTCTTCTTTACCCGCGTTGGCGATCAGTTCGTCGAGGGTTGCCACGCCTGAATAGGCAGCATGAGACATGAAAACCGGCAGAGCCGGATTGGCCTTCTGGTAGGCCGCATTCTTGCGCAACCGACCGGCGTTATAGGGCCGTACTACCTCGGCGTAGTACTCTTTTCGGGTCTGTGCACTCATGTGTTTGCAGTCGATCAGAATCCGACGTTCCCCTGTATCTTCAAGATTATCATCGAGCGCCAACATGGCGCGGGTCACCCGAAGCCCGAGGTCATCCTTTCGCTCGAACCCAGTGTGTAAGCGAGCATCTTGGTCCATCACCAATCGCGCAGAATCTGGGATGCTGTGGGCGTGCCCGCAAATCCCATTATCAAAGTGGTGAGCGAGCGTAATGAACACGATCGGGTGCTCTAGGTTCCGAAGCACGTCGATGCGTTCAAAAATCTGTTTCTCGCTGACGCGGCGGCCGTCGGGACCGATCGTGAAAACGTATGAGCCTTCGATCGTAAGGACAAACACAACGTCTTCAGTGTTCTCGATCTTGTCTTTAAGCTCTTCCAAATCCCGAGCCACCCAGTAGCGGCCCTCGAAATCCTCGGATCGAATGACCCCGTCGTCTTCGGCCCAAACCAACGTTGCGGGCTCTTTAACCCCATGTTTTGAGCGGTAAAATTCGTATTCTTTTAGGAATTCTGTCCAATAATCGTACTCATTCGAGGACAAAAAGAGGATTCGCTTCATGTTGTAGCGCATGAAGAATTTCTGCAGAAACACTCGCATTGGCCCGCGATTCGACAGAATCTTGGTCATCGAATGCAAAGCCGCAAATCCATCGCCCTTGAGTAAGTTGATCCCGCCCTCGACAAACGCTGCCCCGGAGATCATCCGCGCCAGTTCTACCCCAAAGGTATGGCGGTCGTTTCCAGCCTCGTCTCTATGACCCCAGAAAAAACCTTTTTCGATCGGGCAGATCGACGCAAAAACAAGCCGAGTCCCGGAGCGATGAAGTTTCGCAACATCAGACTGCGCATAGGCACGAGCGCGCACCCCTTTACCCATATCTTTCAGATCTTCCTCGACTGAGGTCCACGGATGAAAAGCAGACGAGTCGTCTTCCGTTGCGTGATTTCGCATCCGGTTGAATTGGTAGAATGTGGGGTGACTATGGAGGTCAGCGAAGATGCGAGCCATGGATTTTCCAGCCAATGATGGAGTCGGAACATTGACACGTGGGCCAGTGTCGGCAAGAACAACCACGTTTCAATGCAGAGAGGTTGACATGAA
>JBBKVQ010000426.1:0-6616 GCA_037968515.1 Bradymonadaceae bacterium | reverse complement strand
TCGCGAGCCCCAGCACGGCACATTATCGCCGCGAATTTCCAGATCGGCGTGCAGCTTGAACGCCAATACACCGACGCGACCTCGCTCATCGCAAAGGTCCCCAACACCTCGGGCCCGCCGATTTTATTGATGGCTCATTACGATGGGTTGGATATCAACGCATTCGACGGCCCGGACGCTTACAGCGGTGCCGACGATAACGCGTCAGGCGTGGCCGTCTTGCTGGAAGTGGCGTCTCGCTTGAAGGAAAAATCGACCCAGGCTCACACTGTTTACGTGATCTTCCACGACGCCGAAGAGCTCGGCCTTTTGGGTTCAGTCAGGACGTCGAATTTCTTGAAGGAACAAGGCGTTGTGGGTGCCGTGATCAATCTGGATATGGTGGGGCGACTTGGCGAAGCAGGCCTCAAGATTTTTGGCGAACCTCAAGACTGCAAGGCGTTAGCTGCGCTGACCCCGATCCCCACTGCTTGCAACGCGGCCGACCAGAGTCACAGCGACCATCTGTCATTTTTGCGACTTGGTTACCCGGCGAGTTCTGTCTCGACTGGAAAAGGCGTGGATTATCATCGCAGTTCCGACACGCAGGAAAAACTGAACTTCCGAGGCATGGCACAAGTTGCCGATATGTTGGAGAAGAGGACGCGTTAAGCTATGCTCCGCTTAGTTCAGGTGGAGAGTCAGTTGTTCAAGTCGATTTTTTTCGTGGCCATATTGGTGGGATTTCTTGGAACCGGTTGCGGTGACCTGGGGCTCGATTCGCTCGGCTCAAGTGTTTCTGGATCGATTTTAGGTTCCGACTTTTCGTCCATTGATGGGTCGGCCGAATCTGCCGGCGGAACCTACACAATTACATTGGCCGATACCGGCGCGTTTGCGTGCAACAGTTTTGACGAGCCTCCCTCGACATATCTGACGGTCGTGCTTGCCGGCGTGTCATCGCCCACCACGATTTCCGCAGTATCGGCGGTCTCTTTCAACAGCTTTGAAGACGGCGTCAACGACGTCGAAGGTGCCACTTCTGGAACGATTGTCATCGAAGAAATCGATGATTTTAACGGGGTGATTTCCGGCACGATCGACGCTTCTGGGCCCACCAGTTTTGTTTCCGGTTCGTTCTCTGCCGAGATCTGCCGATGATCCCCAAGTTTCGGATTCCTTTCGCCGTAAAGGTGTTTCTTTCGTACTTCGCGGTGGTGCTCGCCGGGGCGTTGCCTGCGCTGCTCTATCTGCAGCTGTCGTTTTACGACCAGATCATCCAGGATCGCGCCGAAGAACTCGCACGTCGTGGAAGTCTGATTACCGAGCAGTTGCGCACTCTTCCAAGTGAGGAACGTGTAGCGTTTGTCAGAAATCAGGCGCGTTTGGAGCCCACCAGAATCACGTTTTTGGGTAAAACCGGAGTGGTGCTGTTTGATTCGTTGGGCAACACCACAACCCTCGAGAATCATGGTCACCGCCCCGAGGTCATGCAGGCTTTGGGGCAATCCGACGTCGCGCCAAAAAGCACGGATACGCCAGGCGTTGGTGTAGCTCGTCGGATGTCGAAAACCACGGGCGACGAAAACGTTTATGTTGCGATTCGAGTCGATGAAGGCGCGCGAGCAGAGGTGCTTCGTTTCGCCTACCCCATGGATCGCATCGAAGAAATTACTGGGGGAATGCGCGACGCGATCCGAAACTCGCAAGCCGCGGCCCTGACCGTCGCTATTTTGCTGTCGTTGCTGGCCGCGTATGTTTTTGGCCGCCCCCTGCAAGGGCTGGTTAAGTCCGCTAATGCGTTGGCCAACGGCGACCTGACTCCCTCTGCGGCATGGACCTCGGAAGACGAGGTTGGCGACGTTGGTCGGGCTTTGAACCGGCTGGCGCTCGATATTCGCACCCGGTTGGCGACGGCAGACTCTGGGATGAATCTGCTCGAACAGTTGGTCGAGGATATCTATGCACCGGTGGCGGTCTTGTCAGCCACCGACGCTATCGCAGTGAATGCAGCATTTCGTCGCGCCGTCGAACACGACACCCGAGACGCAGAGCAAGTGCTCGCCGCTATCTTACGCGCGCCGGCTTACTTGAAGGCTCGCTCGCTCGCCGAGGCCGATACAGCGGGTATTTGGTTCGAATTTGCTCAGGAGCGCTTTGGCGTCGCGATGCGAATCTTCTCGTTGAAACAAGCCAATCAGGATTCGTTGTCGGTCTTGCAGTGCCATATTCCAGAGGGTTTTTTGACCCACTGGCACCCTGCTGCTGATTCCGTGGCCGTTTTGGATGTGTCGAGTTCTGTGGCTGATTCGATTCGGCGGTCCGAGGCCATTTATCCCGAGATCGTCATTGTCGTGGAGTCGGGCGAGGGCCCGTACAAAGCCGCTGACGTGGATCGTCGTTTGGATACAGCGTTGGATTTTGCGATCGATGCTGCCGCCGAGGAAGACCTTAGCGGCTTCACGATCGAAATCCGACAGACCGAAACCACTGTGATCATTACGCTCTGCCTTGGCCTGCCGGTCTGGATCGGAAAATTGGCGAGCTCGATGGTGAGCCCCCTTGGTGGCGTGGTTGCTGATGATGGCCATTCGCTCACATTCACCGTGCCGAGGGCGTAATGGAGTCACTCTGGCTCGAGCCACAGGTTTTTGTTCGGGATCGACGCAGCTTCGAAATCAGGCACTTTTTTGACCTGCCTGCCGCTGGAAACAAAGTCGCTTGGTCGGTGGATTATTATCTGTTTTTCACGCGAAGCATCGGCATCACCCCGGCAAACTGGGAGATCCCCGACTTCTACCGCGCTACTCAGGTGCTGATGCGTTTGCAGAGCCACGGGTTAACGCTGCACCAACTGGCCGACCTGACCAATATCCATAATCCGGGTCACACACTTTTAAGCCAGGTCCCAAGCCTGCTGAGCGCTGAGCCAGTCGAGGGTCAGGCGATGACCGCGATGGCCCAGCTATTTGGCGCTGAGATCGCGGACAGTCTTCAGGAAGAGATCAACACGCTTCACCGCCGGTTGAAGGACACACCAGCTTTGCGGTCTCGCATTGAACGGCTTTGTGTCGGCACCGAGGAAGCGCTGGGCGCTGTGACCAGCCTGCGTCGCGCCGTTGAGCCGTACCGCGCCGTGTCGCATCCCGATCTGATGCCAACGCTTGTGTTTGCGGAAGAGTTTTTGATGGCGTTGGTGGACGAGCGGTTCTCGGAACTTGCCCTCAAGATTGCCGAGGAACCGATGTTGTTCGATGGCCACGGTAAGGCGTTGAAGCTTCAGTTGCGGCTGGCAGAGACCCTTCGACGCCTGCACGAAAAGCGTCGCAGTTTCGGGTTTGTGACGCCTGGTCGACATGCTGGCGAGCAATATGGATATCGGTTGAGTCTGCTGAAAAAAGAGCTGCAAAAATCGCTTTATCTGGATATGCGCGCTTCTTCCAAAGACCCGTTTGTGGCCAATAGCGCGGCGATGGTGGCTGCCGGTCTGGCCGCGACTTGGGCAACGATTGCTCAGGTTCCGCTTTTGACGGGAACGTTGAATTCAACCCGTGGTGTGTTTTTTGTGGCGTTGGCGGTGGGTGCGTATGTGCTCAAAGATCGCATCAAAGATCACGTCAAACAACGCCTGCTGAAACGCTGGCTAAAGTGGGATCATAACGTCAGCCTTGGCAACCAATTGTTTCAGTTGATGGGACTCGGACAGATCACTGGGCGAGCGATGGAGAAGGCCGTGTGGGCAGGCATCAAGGATGTGCCTTCGGATATCGTGCGACTCCGTCGCGCGGCGCGGACGGTCCGTGGTTCGTCCACCGAACTTGAAAACGTCTTGCACTACCGGCGTCGGCTCGAGCTCAACGGCGTCGAAACAGAATCATTCGACACGCAGTTTGGCATTCAAGAAATCGTCAGGATTTCGCTCAACGACGTCATGGCGCGCCTCGACGATGATATCGATGTGGTGTCGCACTGGGACGAAAAGTCCGGGAGCTTTGTACGTTCTGCCCTGCCCAAGGTTTATCACGTGAATCTTGTGTACCGGGTTCGGCAGGAGGGCACGAACGAGAGCTTCTTGCGCCGTGCCCGAATCGTGTTGAACCGCGAGCAGATCCTGCGAATCGAACACGTCGGGTAGGCTCAAAATTAGTTCGTCTTTAAATGGCGTCGGGCAAGCGCTTTCGAAGTTCATCGGCGCGCAGCGAGGTATAATCCTTGTCCATCTCAACCGTGATCATGTCGCTCAACGGCGTGGGGAACTTGTCGCGGAGCATCCCGAGAAATTGGGGAGCTGCTACGACAACTAGACGATCGAATGAGTTGCTCTGACGCTCGCTTTCAAGGTGTTCGGCCAGCCGTTTAGCAAAACGAACCTGCTCTTTTTCTTGTGGCCCAACTTCCACTGACAAGGTGTTCGCCGAACCAAGTCCGTCGCGAACGCGTCCCGGGCTGTCTGTATTGATGTCCTGAGCGTCAGCGCGGCCAAGTGGATTATCGAATGATTTGAGCTCCCTCAGAGCCGAACTGGGCGAATCCGCACCAAAAATTGTGGCCTGTCCGCCGTTTGCCGTCAAAACTAGAATGTTGTTCATATGTACTCCTACAAAGTAATCGTGTGTCGTAGCATAACACACATGTAGGTCTTTGTATTGCCGTGGTTTTTTTACGGACAACCACTGTGGAGCCCGTGGATACTTGGCATCCCCGAACACTCGTGACACAATCCCGCGATGCCTCGCCCCCCTCGTCCACGCGACGGAGACACGACGTGTCCAAATGGCCAAAAAATTGGAAGGATCTACCGCTCGCAGTGATTGACGTCGAGACCACGGGTCTTGATGCGTCTGTTGATCGCGTGATGGAAATCGCCATAATTCGATTCGAAAACGGCGAGGTCGTTGAACGCTATGGGCAACTGGTAAATCCGGGTATTCCGATTCCTGCCGATTCCATGCGGATCACCGGCATCAAAGACGAAGACGTCAAGGATCAACCCCGATTCGAAGAGATCGCGCATGAGGTCCATCATCGCCTGCAAGACGTCGGGCTGGTGGCGTATAATATGTCGTTCGATCGAGGGTTTATAAAAGCCGAACTCGAGCGACTGGACCTGTATTGGCCATCTGATTCGCCGACGTTGGACCCCTTGATCTTTGCTCGGCAGTTCTTTCGCAATGCACCGCGAAAAAACCTGGCCGCGATTTCAAAACTACTTGGGATTCCCCTCGAGGAAGCCCATCGCGCTGTTCACGACGCCGAAGTTGCCGGAAAGGTGCTTTTTGCGTTCGAAGACCGCCTGCCCGAAGATCTCGACCAATTACTGATGCTTCAGGCCCAATGGGAACAGGCGCAAGCCTCTGAAATGTCGAGCTGGCGCGGGTTTGAGATGTCGTCACTTGGCGGCTCTCTGGATGCGCCGGTTGGTCTTGGCCCAGCCTATGTTTACGGCGACGAAGCCGATCCCCTGCGGGCACTTTATATGACTGTGCCCGAGGCCCCACCCCAGTCCTGATTCTCAATTGTAAGGAACTCCAACGATGCATGCAGAATCCCCTTCGGCGATCAAAAAAGCGTTCGGTACTCTCAGCGAGCTCGCCGCATTCTTGTTAGCCGGCACCTTTCTCGCGCTTATCTGGGCGAATGTTGACCACGCGGGCTACGAAGCCTTTATCGAACACCCGCTGTTCCACAGTACCTTTTTGAGCCATCAGCCCGACCATGCAGTGAGTTTTCACTTTCTGGTCAACGACATTTTCATGGTGCTTTTCTTCGGAATCGCCATGAAAGAAGTCTCCGAGAGCTTCCTACCCGGCGGTGCGCTGTCTAGCGTTCGTAGGGCAGCGATGCCCGCGTTGGCGACAGCCGGTGGTGTATTGGGGCCAATCGCGATGTTTTTCATCTTGCGCATGGTCCTGAGTCCGGAGCCCGATATCGTGGGCGCCTGGGCGATCCCGACCGCTACCGATATTGCTTATTGCTGGCTTTTTGCGCGGTTTATTTTTGGTGCGGGGCACCCCGCGGTCACGTTTCTGCTCGTCTTGGCAGTGCTCGACGACCTGATCGGCATGTTGATTATCGCTGTGTTTTACACCAGCGAAGTTCACCTGCAGTGGCTGGGCCTTGTGGTGCTTGCGGTCGTGGTCTGCGAGGTAATGCGACGTGTGGGAGTTAAGAGTTTCTGGCCCTATTTGCTGATCGCGATGCCGCTTTCGTGGGTCGGTCTACACTATACCGGCGTGCACGCCGCGCTTGCTCTGGTGCCGGTCATCCCGTTCATGCCACATGCTGAGCGCGACGCCGGTATCTTCGCCGACGACGATCACGACGACACGATGAACATGTTCGAACACTTCTTTAAGCCGATCGTTGACGTGGGTTTGTTTACGTTTGGTCTGGCGAATGCGGGAGTGTTGCTCAGCGTCGACGCGATCACCGCCGTTCCGACCTGGATCATCTTCTTGTCGCTGTTGATCGGAAAAACCTTCGGGATTTTCCTGTTCTGTGTGATTGGCAAGTCGTTGGGCTTGACCCTCCCAGAGGGCATGAACATCAAGCAGACCTTGGCGATGGGAGCCGTCGCGGGGATCGGATTCACCGTGGCCCTATTCGTGACAACTGTCGCCATTCAGAAAGGCGCGGT
>JBBKVQ010000425.1:0-5140 GCA_037968515.1 Bradymonadaceae bacterium | reverse complement strand
AAAAGCCACACGAATCGCTGCACTTGATTGCCGAGGATGACCATGACGGAACATGGAATAGAATGGTTGCGAAAACGCGGCGTCTCAGATCCCGCGGTCTTGAAAGCGATGAGCCAGATCCGACGCGAAGATTTTGCGTCCGATGGCCCCACCGACCCTCCAGAAGTTGTGGGCAAGATGATCTCGGCGCTTGAACTCAAGCCCGATGCAAACGTTCTGCATGTTGGAACTGGTAGCGGTTACGTCCCGGCCATTTTGGCAAAGATGGTCACCGCGGTATTTACCGTCGAACGCGACGACGCCATGGCGAAGATTGCCGCCCGAAACCTTAAAGCGAGCGGCTGTAAAAACGTCCAGATTTTGTTTGGCAACACGCTGAAACAATACGCTGCAAACGCCCCCTACGATGCCATTTTGGTGTCCGCGAGCATGCGTGAACTCCCGCAGCGCCTGGCCAAACGCCTTGGAATGCAGGGCGTTCTCGTCGCTCCCATCGATGACGGAAAAACCCAAAAGCTGGTTCGCCTTCGTCGTTACTCGGAAAAGGCATTCAAGGAAGAAATTCTTGGGAACCTCGCCGTCAAGCCGTTGCTGGGCGATATCCTTGTAGAAATGGGCGTGATTGACCGAGCCGAGGTTGAGATGGCCGCGATGGAAGCAGATGCGAAGGGATTGCGTTTAGGAGAAGCCCTGCTTGAGGGGCGTTATGTCCAGGAAGCCGACATTTACGCTGCACTTGCCAAGCAAAACGGCATGAGCGTTCTGGCGGCTCAAGATGTGTTGCGTGATTTTGACCGCACTCTGCATGCCACCTATCCACCTGCATTCCTGACCCATAATCGAATCATGCCGTTTGCGCATCGTGATGGGCTGCTGCAGGTGATCACCACGGATCCCTATGCCGATGGTCCCGCGCTGTCTCAGGCGATGGGCTTGATCGCTATTCGATTGCATCTGACCACACCGACCGATTTTCAGATTGTCCTGCATTCACTCGAGGGCAGAGAACGCGCAGCCCAAGCCAGCGAGTTGGGTGGGACACCGTCCATCATCATGGCCGCCCAAGAAAAGGCCGGAACCTTCGATGCCGAGACCATCTCGTTTTTCGAACAGCTGATTGTTTCCGCCGTGGCCGACCGAGCCAGTGACATTCATTTTGAGCGCTACGAACAAGACGTCCGTCTGCGGTTTCGAATCGATGGAGACATGGAAGAGCGCCCGGCGGTTTTGACGCCAAAACAAATGAGTGGCGTCGTCCATCTGGTAAAAATCAGTGGTCGCATGGATGGCGGGGAAAAACGCCGCCCCCAAATGGGACATTTTCAACGTCGAGTTCAGGGCAAGATTTACGATATTCGCGCCCGTACCCAACCCACGAATTTTGGTGAAACGGTCACTTTGCGCATCTTGGCGCAGGATGAGCGCATTCTGACGATTGGTGAGCTTGGCTTCGCGCCGCCCGCTGCGCGCGACCTCCGTTACGCCTTGGCTCACCGAAGTGGCGTGTTCTTGGTTTCAGGGCCCACGGGTTCGGGCAAGTCGACGACCCTCTACGCTGCAGTTCATTCATTGACTGGCGACAAGACTCGTAAGGTCCTTTCGGTCGAGAACCCCGTGAGCTACGCGGTGTCGGGCGTGCATCAGGTCAAAGTTGATCCGCGCCATGACTTTCGGGTGGAGAACGCGATTGAGGCCGCGATGGGCGATGACGCGGACGTGCTTTTGGTCGGAGATATCAACACTCCAGAAATCGCAGCCTGGGCCTTCAAGGCCAGTCAGGCGGGACATTTGGTGCTGGGTACGGTGTTTGGTAAGGACGCGGCTGACGGAATCCGAGCGTTGCGCGATTTTGGCGTCGACGCTGATGCCATTGCGACCGAACTCGTGGGTATCGTGGCGCAACGGCTGGTCAAGCGAATCTGCCCAAGTTGCCGCGAAGAGACCGACCTGGACTCCGAGATTATTGACGACTTTTTTGATGACCAGGGCGCGAACATCTCGGCGTTCAAAGGGATCGGCTGCGAGGCCTGTGGCGGGCGAGGAACCCAGGGGCGCATTGCCGTGACCGAGTTTCTTCCTGTACAAGCACGTATCCGTCGTCAGATCGTCGGTCGAGTGCCCATCGAGGGATTGCGCGAAGCCGCAGCCGAAGCGGGCGTCGTAACTTTAAGAGACATAGCGATTCGTTTGGTCTCTGAGGGAGTGATTCCTCAGGACGAACTGCGCTGGATTCCGAGTTGGAAATGAAAAAAACTATTTTGAGTTTGTTGGTTGTTCTTGGCGCTACTCAGCTGAGCTGTGGGTCGCCAAATTATTGCCGTGAGGGATCATTCCCTACGTTCCTCGACGAGGAATGGCGAACATATTGTGCCGATTACGACGACCACATGACCAACGTCGGAGCTTACGGACTTCCAGAACTCACTTCGTTTCTTGGAAAACATACCGAGCGGCTTGAGGCACTGAATGAAACTCGGTCGAAGTACAAAGATGCAGGCGCTTGTTTTGTCGAGGAGCGCGATAAACTTGAGTATCGCAAACTGGATTCGTGTCTGAAAAATGACGACGAACAGAATCAAGCGATCGGCAATGCGTGGATTGCCCGCTCCCAGCCATGGCTCGAGGACCACAGTCTTCGCCTCGGAGAAATGGTCCCTAGATTGGGCGACCAGATCCGCGAAGCTGCGCGACAGGACCGCAAGGTTTCCGATGCATTCGAACTCAAGGCAGAACTTGAGACCGACGCGTTTGTGAAATTTGCCGATGAAAACGAGGCGTTGGGCGAACAAATCGAACGCACCGCCAATATTGAGACCGAGTGGAAGAACCTGACCAAACGCGCCTCAAGCAATGAAGCTCTGGCCGGAACGATGCAGAAGAAGGTCGGCGGCGAGGTCAGCGATTTGATCACCAAAGTCAACGATTTGCGAGCGAAGTACGGCGAGCTTTTGGAGTTCCAGCGCTACCTCGAGTTGGCCACGTATGCCGCGGGCAAGCCGTGTCCATCGGGCCTTCGATCGAGCAAAGAGACCAATATCGCCAAGAAGGCGCTGTCTGCGAAGATCAAGACCGTTGGCGGCGTGACACCACGAGCTATGACCAGCATATCAAAAGAAATGCAGGACGAACTTGAGACCGAGTCGTTTGAAGGTTTCACCTGCGCACCTCGTGCAACGGGCAACCAGTTCCCCGAAAAACCTAAACTTTGCGCAATTTATCGCTACGTGCTGCAGCGCGATCGCCCGGCGAACGAGCGTTCATGGGGTGATTGGACAATCACGGCTTTTGAGGAAGGTGGCGCTCAAGCCGGCGTTGATTGCGGCATGCTCTAGCGGCTGCGGGCTGGCTGATTTCCGTCGCGGTGGCGTTCCGCCCGCAGTTTTGTCATAGTCATTTCAATTCTTCTGGTGGCCTAATGATGAAACGAATCCCCCTAATTTCTGTAGCCGGCTTGCTCTTGGTTTCCGCTTGCGGCGAGCCGGTCATGACCGACGATCCCTCGGATTTGCCTGGGTTTGACACACGTGTGTTCAGCCTCGAGGCACCCTGCATGGTGATGGTCGACGGTGTAGGGATGGTCGACATCGAGGCCGATTATATTCCCGGCGTGGTCGCCTGCGAAAATGGGAATGCACCTTACGAAGCACTCAAGGCGCAAGCCGTCCAGGCGCGCGGGTTCCTCTATTATAAACTGTTTGTGGCGGGAGCGACCTCGATCGGGAATTCTCAAAGCGATCAGGTTTATAGCTGCAATCATGTGCCCAACGGGCCGAGCGCGTTGCACAAGCGCGCAGCGGCAGAAACCAAGGGCCAATACCTGACCTGGAAAGACCGCATTATCGCGCCTTTCTACGTTGCGGGCGCCAAACCTCCGACCCCCAACGTCGACGATCCCATCGCATCCTGTCGGGGTAATGGTGGCGCTGACGGCACGAACACCGAAAAGTGGGTCACATATAATTGGGGTAAAACTAATTGTGATGTCGAGCTTACGGCGTTGGGATTTGTACCGGCTGACTGTAATGGGAATCCGGCAAACCGAGGCTGCGCATCGCAGAACGGCGAAACGTGTCTCGCGAACACCGGCGTCAAATATCCAGACATGTTCGAGTATTATTACGGCGACGATATTAAGCTCGTGGTTTCGACCGGAACTTGCGGTGGCCCAGCCGTGCAGCCCATCACCGACTACGACAGGTTTTGTAGCCTTAAGGCTGATGGAGCCTACTGTTTCGACGCCGCAACGCGCGTTGAATGCGCGGCCGAGTATTCGGCAGGCGAAGAGTTATGCGGTGGATCGTGTGTTGACGGCGTGTGTATGGGTGGCGTTGAGCCGACTATGGACGCTTGTGCCGACGTCGCGGACGGTTCCTACTGCCTAGACAATGTTAACCGGGTGGATTGCAGTGGAGGCCAGCTGTCGGCCTCTGAGGTCTGCGAAAGCGGCTGTATCAACAAGGCGTGCGCAGTCGATCCCATCGAAGGCAATATCGACAATCCAGTCATCACCGACCCCACAATGGTCGATGAAGGCAAACAAGAGACCATCGACGACTTTCCTGGGTTAGTAAGTCCATCAAGTGGCGAAGTCGGGGGCTGTTCAGCACTCGGGCTCGAGCCAGCCTTTTTGGGCTTGGCATTTGTAGGCCTGTTGCGTCGTCGCAGAAGTTAGACGAAACCTTCATCCTCTCTTCAGCATCATTGAGCCTATGGTCTCAAATCTCATAAATCTCGATACGTTGGTGTCGCGTGCTCAAGAGCGCGCCGACTTACCCGCGCCTACGTTAGACTTCGAACACTTGGATGTTTTGTGGCTTCAGGTCACTGGAACCTTGTGCAACCTCGCGTGTCTACACTGTTTTATCTCATGCGGGCCCAAGAATGATTCACATCCATTCATGACGGTCGACCAAGTCACGTCGGCCATCGGCGACGCCGCTGTGATGGGGGTCAAAGAGGTGTATTTCACCGGCGGCGAACCGTTTATGCATCCCGATATCAAGGATTTGATTCAAAAAACCCTGGCAGTGGCGCCGCTTTCGATTCTGACAAACGGCATTCTGATCGACGACGTCATGGCGACGTGGCTGAGCGAAACCTTCGCAGCGTCGCGTTACGGGTTGGATATTCGGGTCTCGCT
>JBBKVQ010000424.1:0-7167 GCA_037968515.1 Bradymonadaceae bacterium | reverse complement strand
CTGTTCTTTCTTGGTTTTCTTGATCAATGCCTGACATGGTTTTTTCTGTTCGCCGTAGGCAAGGTCCTTGCGCTCTTGGTCGTCGTGATCTTTAAAGTTCGAAAGTTTTGAAGTTGGGTTAAGGTTCGCCATGATTTCTCCAGTGGTAGGACCGCAGTCTGCGGCCAATTCGTGTCGTCGTGCAACTCTAAGTGTCAGATACGCACTTTCCCGTGCGGAGTTCCCTCGTGGAATCCGCCCGCGGTTTGAACGCCGATTACAGCCTTTGTATGAAACTGCTCCCAGTCTTGCGCGCCGGCGTAGGTGAACGACGACTGAACGCCAGTGATCACGTCCATCAGGATCGAACCAACGCTCTCGCGGCCCTCGCGCAGATAAATGCGAGAGGTCGAGATGCCCTCCCGAAAAAACGCGCGTTTGGCTTTCTCGAACGCATCCACATTCGCGGTTCGATCGTGGACAGCGCGAGCGCTCGCCATGCCATAGTTTTCTTTGTACAGCGCGCCCGAGGCGTCCTCCTTGATGTCTCCCGGGCTTTCGTAAGTTCCAGCAAACATTGTCCCAACCATCACGCGTGAAGCCCCAGCCGCAAGATACAGCGCGACGTCACGTGGGTACCGAACGCCGCCATCAGCCCAAACATGTTTCCCATGTTTTCGTGCTTCGTCAGCGCAGGCGCGCATGGTGGAAAACGTGGGGCGCCCTGCCCCGGTCTGCATCCGAGTTGTGCACATGGCGCCTGGGCCCACATTGACCTTCACCACGTCGGCGCCGGCTTGCAGCAGCGCGCGAGTTCCCTCTGCTGTACAGACATTTCCGGCAACGAGGGGGACGTCAGGGCCAACAGCAGCACGGACTTCAGCGATCGCATCCAACATCCGGCGCTGATGACCATGAGCGGTATCGAGCACCAATACGTCCACGCCCAATTTGACCAGTTCCACGGCGCGCTCGGCAGCATTCGCCGAAATCCCGACGGCAGCTGCCACCATCAAACGGCCCTTGGCGTCCAAGGATGGATTTACCAACTCAAGCCGTACGGCGTCGTCGCGAGTCAAAATCCCGACGAGCACTCCGTTGGCATCGACAACAGGTGCCGCTTTCACCCGCGCTTCTTCCATGGAAATGAACGCGTCGTGATTGGTCACGGTGGATTCGATCGACACGAGACGTTTGGCCATGACCTCACCGACGGGCGTGTATTGGTCGCGTTCTCGAAGGTCAGACGAGGCGATCACGCCAATTGGGCGGTGGTCTTTATCAACCACCACGACCATGCCATGTGAGCGCTTGCGGATGATGCCCTGGACGTCCCGCAAGGTTGCTTCAGGGGTGACGACCAGTGGTGTGTCAAACCGAGGTTGAGCGGCCTTAATATGCGAGATGATTCGAGCGACGGTGTCCATCGCCATGTCTTGAGGCAGCACGCCTAGGCCACCGTAGCGCGCTACTGTCTCGGCCATACGTTTGCCCGTCACCGCGTTCATGTTGGCGGTCACGACTGGGTGGGATCCACCGGCAAAATCAGGTGGCGCAAGGTTCACGTCACGACGAGATGATCCGTCAAAATAGCCTGGGACAAGAAACACGTCGTCTAGAGACAATTCAAGCTGTTCGTCGTGTTCTGGATGAAGAAATTTCATGGTGTACTCCGTTAGGACGCCACCCTATACCGCCGCGTCGCCTGTGTCAGGCTTCGCGTACTTACGCACGAGGCTGAGTGCGTCCACGCCGCCAACGACGATGAGCAAATCGTCGACAGCGAAGGTATCGTCTGGCAACACGTGGGATCGGAGCTCTGAGCCCCTTTGCAGGCCCACTACGGTCGCGCCGGTGTCTTCCCGCAACCGCAGCTCGCCCAGCGTCGCGCCCACTAGCCGCGAACCTGGCGCAATCAGGAGGGTCTCGACCCGCACGCTCGAACCCAACAAGATTGGTTGGCCCGCGAACTCGTCGGCTGCGCGCGTGGTTTTCATGGTGTCGCGGCGGGAAGTATCGACTTCTTGGCGGATCGTTTGTTGATCGTAGCCCAAGAGCCCAAGGACACTGGCCAAGGTCTCGACTGCGCCTTCGATTTCTTCTGCGATCACTACGCTTGCGCCAGCCTTCACCCCGGTGGCCACCTCGGCAAAATACCGCGTACGCAGAAAAACCGGGACAGTTGGATTGGCTCTGCGAATCGTCTCGACGACTCGAATCGACGCACTCGGGTCGTTGATCAACACCACGACGGCGCGGGCATCGGCCACGTGGACGTGCTCCAAAGTTTCGTCGCTGGTGGCATCTGCATAATGGATATTATTGCCCTGAAGTTGCGCCTCACGAACGGCCTCGGCATTGAGCTCGATGCCGACATAATCAAGGCCGATGCGGGTCAGCGTCTCGACCACGAGCTTCCCGGCGACGCCATATCCGACAACGACCACATGCCCATGCTGGGGAGTGTCTCCCTCGGCCTCCTCGAAGCCACGCTCGCCAAGTAGTTTGGAAAGAGGCATCAGCATTTTCTCGCCGGCGGTGACATGCGGTGCCATTCGGACCAGCAGAGGCGTCAGGAACATCGAAATGATCCCGGCATTCAGCAACGGGTCGACATGCTCAGCCAACACGACACCTTCGGCCTGCCCAAGTCGCAAAAGTACGAAGCCGAACTCGCCAAACTGCGCAAGACCTACGCCCGCAAGCCATGCTGCTCGTGGTGGGAACTTCATCATCATGGCAGCCATAGTGGCGATGCCACCCTTCACAACTACAAATCCGGCAGTCAGCATCAAGATGACGTGCCAGTTTTCGACAAAGAGACGGAAATCAAAAAACATCCCGAGCGACACAAAAAACACGCTCACAAAAACGTCGCGAAGGGGCAGCATGTCGCCCATCGCGCGGTGGCGAAACTCTGTGTCGGCAACGACCATTCCACCCAAGAATGCGCCAAGCGCCAGTGATAGCCCCGTTTGCGCGGTGGCCCATGCGGTGCCAATGCAGATCGCTAGAACGGCCAAAACAAAGACTTCCCGGTTCCGCGTGGCATCAACCATCTGCAGCAGTTTCGGGACCGCCGCGCGTGCCACAATCAAGAAGACCACCACGACGAGCGCTGCTTTCCCAATCGCCCAAGCCACGCCGATGAGCGCATCAGTTGCGCTGCCCTCGGATGCAAGGACAGGCACAAGAAGCACCATGGGTACCACCAGCACGTCTTGAAAAATTAGGGTTCCAACAACAAAGCGGCCGTGGGGCGCATCAAGCTCGCGACGCTCGGCAAGTCCTCGCAGAACCACAGCGGTGCTCGAAAGGGCAAAGACAAAGCCAAAGAAGATCGAGGGGCGAACCGGAAAACCAAGGGACGTGGCCACACCCACCACAACGGCGATCGTGCCCGCGACTTGGAAAGCCCCGCCCAGCGCGACGGTGCGGAAAATCGCTCCCAGCCTCGCCAACGAGAACTCAAGCCCGATGGTGAAAAGCAAGAGCACCACACCGACTTCGGCGAGTATCTCGATGTCTTCTTGATTGGTGACGAGGCCAAGCGCGTTGGGCCCGACAAGGGCTCCAGTCGCAAGTAACCCGGTTACCGTGGGGACACGGAACCGGGAAAGGATGACCGAAACCAACACCGCGATTCCCGCGATGACTGCGACTTCTTCTAGGAGGGGTACATGAACCATTTCACCTTCTTAACATCGAAAATCTGACATCCGATGCCGAAAGCTTAACTTCGGTTCATCAGTCGTGGCCGCAGGCTTCGTCCCACGACTCTTCGTCACTTCCGATATAGTACGACGCTTCGGTCGAACTGCGAATCGTGTTGGAGCCAGGGGTCAAGTCAGCATGGATATGGTTGTCGTGATCGCGGTTGTAATTTGGCGTCAAGATGATGTTGAACACTTTGTTCGCGTGCCATTTCTGCGCGATTTCATACAGGATTTTCCCCTTCTCGCTGGTCGGGTTTGTCGTGTTGTGCTGCCAATCTCGCTCGAAGTTGAGCGAGGTTCCCGAAGTGGTCTCGAACCCGTAGAAGTCGATAGCTGTTCCATGTGCGTGCTTGGAAAGCGACGTCGAACCGCTGATCGTTCGGCAGTTAAATGTGCCGATATGGAGCACCTGGTTGATGTTGTACTGCTTCAGAGTTGCGCCTGCTCGGTGAAGGGCGAGCGCCAAGTCACAGGACATCGACATCGTTCCGGGCGACGCTTGGCTGTAGTAGCGGTAGCTCACGCCATTGATGGCTCCCGACACGATAATGGGATCATCAACCGAGCAGGTTTTCCCGCCGGCCTTCTGGGGCGAGTAGCTCCATGGTCGCCATTGCACACCCAATTGGTCCAGAGTCTGAAGACACTGAGTTGTCGAATTAGGGTTTGGTGCGACACCGTCGATGGTGAAAGCAAAACGCTCTGATTTCGCACCTGCACTGGCGCCGACGCTTCCGGTAAAGATTTCTTTCTGACCTTCGTATTCCACTTCAATTCGGATGGGGACCGATTTTTCGCCGTCGTAATTCACGGCCCAAATCTCGTAGGTACCTGGCGTCGCAAAATCGGGCCAGCGCACGGTCTCGATGAAAGGCCCTGCGTCATCACAACGGCTTGCGATGCAACCGTCTTTGGTAAACTCGCCGCCGTCGGCGGTGTTGCGGTGTCGGTAATATACTTCTTCGCCCATTGGGGTCGACACGTGGAGGTCCAGATCGGTGTTTTTCTCCCAAACTAAGGTGACGCGGAAGGCTCCACCTGGAACGCATTCGCTGGTTCCAGCGACACAGGCTTGCCCAGCGGGACAGGCTGTTCCGTTATCGCATGCCTGAGTCGCGGTCGAACTGTCGGGCCGGGTTGCGGTCGGACCTGCTGGTGCAACCGAAGTGCTTAAATTGGTCGGCAAACGGTGCTCAGATGCGTCAAAGTTATCTGACTGCATTGCGGGATCGTCACCGCAACCAGTCGCCGCGATACCGAGAGTTCCGAGGAGTATAAGTGCCAGCGTTTTGAATTTCATGTGGTCTCCGATGTATGCTTCACACTTACTTCTACTTACAAGGCCCGTGCCAACTGTGTTCAAACTGGTGATTACGCAAAAAAGCGATTCATTTCAGTCACCTACAAAAAACACAACATCAAGACCACACTGCCGCACACCGTGCCACATTGTCACACACGGGAACACATGACCGGGTTCTCTTGGTTCCTTGTCCAAGAACGAGGTCGCCGTGGCGTGCCGGCCGGGCTACCGACTCACAAGCAGGCTTGAAGCCGGCGCACCCAAATAGCATTGGCACACGGCGTGCGGCCTCGTAGACTTCAGGCATGAAGTTATTCGATACCCATTGCCACCTTGATGCGGATTTTGACGGCCGGTCGGTCCAAGACCTCTTAAAACGTGCACTGGACGCGGGTGTCGAGAAAATCGTCCTACCTGGCGTGGCGCCAGCCAACTGGGACGAATGCCTAGAGATCGCTCAAACTCATCCCGGGGTTTTTGTGGCGCTCGGCATTCATCCTCAATGTGTTCGCGAGCTCACTGCTTTAGAAGTCGACGCCGGCCTGCGTCGGTTGGACGAGCTGCTGCATGAAAATAAAGCGGTTGCCGTGGGCGAAGTCGGTATCGACCACCGTTGGGACCTCGACGCTGAGGCGCGACAGCGACAAGACCAAGTCTTCCTCGCCCAACTCGATCTCGCGCAGGCCCATCGGCTGCCGCCGATCATTCATTGTCTTGATGCCCACGGCAGGTTTGCCGAAATCTGGAAGAATCACCCCTGCCAAGAGGCGACCCACGGAATCATGCATTCCTACTCGGGCAGCGCTGAGTTAGTCCGCGTGTACACGAAGCAAAATCTGTTCATTTCGTTTTCGGGCGGCGTCACATGGGCTGGCGCCAAACGTGTGCCGCGGGCATGTCAGGCTACCCCCGACGAGTGGCTCTTGATTGAGACCGATGCGCCCTACCAACCGCCACACCCTCTAGAAGCCGGCGCCAACCGTCCAGATCAGCTCGTTCGGGTCGCCGATGTTGTCGCACAACTCCGAGAAACCACGGCTGAGAATATCGCCCGGATTACGTTTGCAAACGGATTGCGCGCGTTTGGCCTCGAGTAATCTAGGTGTCCGCCGGCGCCGACCATTTATTGTAGGGAAACAACTCTTCGCGCAGCTGTAAAAACTCGGCTGCGACACTGATGGCAATCTCTTCGGGCCGATTGCTCTTGATTCGAAGGCCAATGGGGCCGCGCAGACGTTCCAGAAATTCCTCCGAGACACCTGCCGCTTTGAGAGACTTAAAAATACTGCGAATCTTGGCCGGGCTTCCCATGACGCCTAGGTAGGGTATGTGGCCAAGCTTCGATATTCCGAGCAACGCCTGAAAATCCGAACCCGCGTCTTTGGTCATCACCACCACGTGTTGAAGTGCATGTCGGGTGATTGCGCCGCCAGCGTCGAGGTAGTCGTCGACAATTCGAATCTCGTTCGCGTAGAGGTTTTCAGCGACGGTCGGACAGTCTGCTCGCGTATCGATCACGGTCGTATGATACCCCAGTTGAGTAAGGACACGTGAAAGCGCAAGTCCGCAATGGCCGCCGCCCACGATCGTCGCTCGATTCCACTCAAAAATGGTTTCGGTGTAACGCCAATCATCACCGGATTGAAAGGTTATCGGCCCGACCCGAGGGTCAACCATTCCTTCACCAATACGGTAGCCACCATCCCAGATCTCGAGTTTACCGGGACGGCCATCACGCTCGAAATCAGCCAGAAGCGAGATTTCACCGGCCATATCCGGGGTGATGTACCAGTGAATATTCGTTTGTTCGCCCGCACAAAGCAGGCCCGACGCCTGCCCGCCCTTTGCGCGATGCACTAGGTGCTCGGCCTTCGTAGGCAGGACTTGGCGCGTCACGAAGGAGCGAAGAGCTTCATGTCGAATCTCAGCCTCCATGATTCCGCCACCAATCGTGCCGTACTGTGTGGATGACGAAGTCACAAACATCTTGGCCCCGGGTGTGCCGGGAGAATGACGCGTGCTATGAGCGACTAGAACCACGACGGCCGACTCACCGCGCTCGATGTAGGCTTCAAGTGCTGACCAAAATTGCATGACGGTCTCCTCTGGCGGATAATCTGCCCCACTGATTGCTCGACTACAAGGCGGTCCATGGCTCGAACTGTTAAA
>JBBKVQ010000423.1:0-5925 GCA_037968515.1 Bradymonadaceae bacterium | reverse complement strand
CGTACCTTTTCTTCGGCGATGGAGTACTTGGTGTTGCACTGTTCGCAATAAAACTTCATTGCGGGTGAGCCCTGAACCATCTGTCTGTGCGCCTCAAAAAGGGAAGAAGTAGTCTACCTGTGAACGACTGGTCGCGTCAAAGGATGAGCAAGACTGCTGTAACATATTGATCCCTGTGTCTCCATACGCAAGTGCCATCACCCGTTCGACCGTCGTAGGGCTCACGCCATTCAATTCGACGACCGGTTGGGTATGTCGAATCACGACGATGCCTCGTCCAATTCGGCGACGACGTTCCTGATTTGAGCCTCAGTCGACCGAATTCTGTCGCGACACAGCGTAATTAACAGCGCTGCTCGCTCCACATCTCTGGCCAACGCGTCGAGGTCTACGCCCTCTCCCTCGATCCTTTTCAGAATCGCTTCGAGTTCTTTCACTGCGTCTTGATAGGCGAGCGGTTCCAATTCACTCATGATTCGTCTCCGTTTTTGTTTGGGTTGGCGACAACGCCTGTGACCTTTACCGCTACACGTGAATCAAAAAACTCCAACTCAGCGTGTTTCGCCTTAGCCAAACCGAGTCCACTCGACACCACGCTGCCCTGGCTTCTCACCATCACATACCCTCGTTTTAGAACTTGCTTGGGGTCCAATAGTTTCAGACGAATGGAGGCCGTCTCTACGCGATGTTCTTCGGCGGATAAAGCATGCTTAGCCGAGGTATGCAGACGTTCGGTCCGAGCCCGCTGCGCCTCGTCTTCAACCCGGATCCCGGTGCGAGCAGACGACCAAAGATCTCGCTCTAAATTAGCAAGGCGTTTGCTGGAATGATGCACCTGCCGAGCCGCCGATGAGGATAATCGGTGACTCCATGTGTCCAACCGTCGTCCAGCGCGTTGAAGCGCGTGCTCAGCCGCGCGGGCGCCCGCCTTACCAAGGTTGGCGACAGCCGCTTCAAACTCACGAACGGCTTCGACGATCGTTTGGGCGGCAGCCGTGGGTGTCTTGACCGACGTTGAAATGAAATCGAGCACACATTTGTCCCGATGGTGACCTACACCCGTGACAATCTTGATGGGAGTCACGCAGACCGCACGAGCGATCGCATGCGAATCGAACCAGGCAAGGTCACTCCTTGCGCCGCCCCCACGACTGATGATGAGCACATCGAAGTCGGCGGCACGGCGGTAAAACCAACGTAACGCGGACAATACCGAGGACTCGGTCTGGGCCCCTTGCATCGTGGCCGGCGCCAAGGTGATCGCAAACGAAAAGCCAGAGGCTACGAGTTCGTGAATGATGTCGTTATAAGCGTCGCTGCCGGCAGACGTGATCACGCCGACTCTTAGGGGGCAAATCGGCATGGGCAGGTCGACATTATTGGTAGCAATACCTTCCTCGACCAATTGCCGCAAAACCCGATCGCGCTGAGCATTCAGGGCCCCGGCTGTATAGGTCGGGTCGACGTCCCGGATCTGAAGTTGAAAACGGCCGCCACTCTCAAAAAAATCTGGTTTGACACGCACACGAACCATCAAACCATCGCGCCAACAGATATCTGGTGAATCTTGAGCAAGGCGATCCATCACCCGACGGGCGTCTGCCTCGAACATAAACGCGTCAACCCGGGCCTTAGCCTCATCACCATCGCGTTCGACAAGCTCAAACCAGACATTCTTCTTGGTGTTTCGATCGTAGCCTTGAAGCTCGCCAACTACCCATATTTCTGAAGGAAACGCCTGCCGAATGCGTTGACGAATTTCACGATTCAGATCCGAAATCGTCAGATGTTCCGCGGGCGCCGTCTGTACAAGATCGCTGTTTGCGGCCCACCAAACTCGGAATCGAGGCGAATGATGAAATGACAACGGCTCAAGCGTTTCAATCACTTCCGCGGTGTGTTTGGTAGGAACCGACCACTGCCGCGTCGCAGGGTCAAACTGGCGATCTGGCAGGCTACGAACGGTCTGAACCACATCTGCATCGTAGGCAAACGACAGAATCACCAGCCCGTTCGCAGGATCGATGTCGATCACCCGACTCATGACCCGCCCGGTTTAAAAAAATATGACGCCAGCCCAAAGGCCGCAAAACCTGTGATCACGCTGCCCGCAAGATAGGCCAATGCCATCCAGCGGTCACCCCCGCTCCACATGCCCCAAGCGTCACTTTCAAACGTCGAAAACGTTGTGTACGCACCCAGGATCCCGGTGAAGACGATCAACCGCGTCTGTTCAGTGCCGATGTTGTGGCTGTCCATCCACCCTTTGAGAAACGCAAAAATCACACAGCCGATGATATTTGCGGCGAATGTCCCCAGCCATAGATGACGCGGCAAAAGGCGAGCGATGACAAGGCCAGTCTGTGCACGCAGGATCGCACCCAATGCTCCACCCATTCCAATCATGAAAAATCGGTTCAGCGTTTCCATCACTCAATCACGCAGGCACGTGAGGTGTCGGAAAAACAGTGTTCCACCACTCCACCAGGCAATTCTTCTTGGCACGGCAGACACTGACCGCGTTCGCAGTCCGACGACGAGGAGCACTTCGGGCGACACTTGTATTCGTAACAGGCTTCGTCACTGGCGCAGGACACTGTCTCGTCGCAGTCTGCGGTCTCGACGCATGCCGAGATTCCAATCACTAGAGCCGCCGACCAGATCAGGAGAGCAAGGCATTTTCTTTTAAGCCCTTGGGGGCTAGAGTCGCGCGGCAAAGGGGTATTCATGATTCGTCTTGTTCTTGTCCTGATTCGAAACATCTTCAACGCTATCACCTTCGCCCTGATCCTGCCGTTTTATGCGATTGCAGGTCTATTTGGGCGACGACGCGAGTGGGTTCAAGTTCCGCTGTACGGTGGGTTGCCCATGGCCGGAGTAGGTGGACTCGGCCGTTGGTTTAATGACCATCCGACTTTCCTGCAAATGCGTGCGAATATCAAGGCGCTCGCCGAGGATCCACAAGTCGACGGGATGGTGTTGGAGCTCAATAGTTTTGGGGCTGACCCCGCAATTCGAGCCGAGATCATCCAGTGGATTACCGACTTTAGGAAATCGGGAAAACGTGTCGTTGCTTTTGGCGAAATGTTCACAATGCAAGACTACCCAATTGCAGCCGCTGCAGACCAGATCGTGATGCCCCCTCCGGGGCGTCTGTACACGTTCAAACCACGATCAGAACAAATTTTTGCGAACCGCGCTTTGCGAAAATTGGGGATTTTTCCGCAGTTCATTCATATCGGCGCCTACAAGTCAGCGTCGCACCGGTTCATCCGTGAAAACGGCACACCCGCACAGCGTGGAATGACCGCAGAGCTAGTAGATGGCATGACGTCACAGATGTTGGACCGCGTGGCGCAGGCCCGAGATCTAACGACGGCTGCTGCATCGTCGGTGTTTTCGCACTCCCCCCTTGATGCCGGAAAAGCTCGCCATCTTCGCCTCACCGATGGCGAAGTCTACCGACCGGATCTGGAGCGATGGATCGAATTCGGAGAGGTCTCTACCGAGAAGTCACGGCCGGACGTGAAAATCCAGCTGAACGAATATCGATCGTACCTTGATGGCAGACTTAAACTGAATTGGACGCCGCTGCGCAAGAAACCAATCGTCGCACTTGTCGACCTTTCTGGATTCATTGTGACCCCCGACGTTCAGATGCCCACATCGGGCGCAGTGATTGACTCAGGAGTGGTGATCCCTTTGTTGGAAAGGCTCGCGAAAAACCCGAACATTCAAGGCGTGATTCTGCACATCGACAGCCCAGGCGGCAGCGCTTTAGCCAGCGATCTCATCTGGCAAGCCGTTGTGGACCTGAAGCGCCAAAAACCCGTGGTCGCGTGGTGTTCGAATGTTGCGGCCAGTGGCGGTTATTATATCGCGGTGGGCGCCAACGAGATCGTGTGTAGCCCCGAATCCATCATGGGTTCGATCGGCGTGATCACAGGAAAGTTCTCGATTCAGGAGACCACTAAGATGCTCGGCATCGAAGTCGAAACCCACGGCGACGATTCAAGCTCGATGATGAGCATGTTCAGTCCACTTGAAGGGGTCGGCCTGGAGAGTCTCAAAAACGATACGCGCAGCTTCTACCAACGCTTCTTACAGCGCGTAGGTCACGCTCGAGGCCTGTCACCACGGCGTCTGCATCGGTTTGCACGCGGACGTGTGTATCTTGGCGAAGCTGCCAAGACTCGAGGCCTAGTTGATCATTTAGGAGGGTTTGAGGCCGCAAATCAAAGGATTCACGCTCTATTGGAACTCTCACCCGAGAAGACGGAGCTTAAGGCCTACAGCCACCAGCGTACGTCGTTCAAAGACATGCTTAAGACTTCGATCATGAGTGCGGCAATCCCTTCCGGCATCGTATCGGACCAAGCGGATCTGGTCGCGTTGGTGAAACAGTGTGGGACACTCGCGCTAATGCCCATCAAGATCGACGCCTAAGCTAGCATCTCGGCCAGTTTGCCCGACTTCTGCAGGGCGACGACGTCGGTGTAGCCACCGACAGAGGTGCCATCAATGAAAATCTGGGGGACGGTACGTCGACCTCCACTCATCGATACGAGCTTGATCCGTAGGTCGTGATCGTTGGTCACGTCGATTTCCTTAAACTTCTGTCCAAGATTCGAGAACAGGCGCTTGGCCATGTCGCAGTAAGGACAATAGGTCGTTCGATAGATGATTACTTCTGCCATTAGTTTACTCCCGTGAACGCTAATTGTGTGACGCCCCAATCCACACAAGGATTCACAACAAAAAAGCCACCCAATTGGGTGGCTTCGTGATGGGTTCGAAACGGTCTTATTCTTCGAGACCAGAGAACACGAACGGATACTGAATCACACAGATACCGCCGTTTGGCTTCTCGAAGCGCATGCGTGCGATGACTCGACTGATGCAGCCTTCGGCATCTTTGTTGTTAAGTGTGGAGCTTGCGATGCTTGCATCCGATACCGAACCGTCCAGGCCGACTTTCCACTGCGCCATCACCTTGCCCGAGAGCGTAGGGTTGGTCTGCAGTTCTTTTTCGAAGCAGTACTTGATGGCGTTCTGTTTGGCGCCCACAACACGACGGATATTATTCTTGTCGCAGAAGTCGCCCAGCGATGGGGTTCCGGTCTGGACCTTGGACGTGACCTTACGTGCCCGTTTTTTGCCGATCTGACCGCCAGTGCCTTTGCCACCGCCGGTATCAACTTTACCAAGACCACCGATACGGCCGAAGCCTTCTCCGCCGCCGCCTTTGCCAACACCGCGCATTCCCATGCCGCCAGCACCTCGGCCAACAACAAGCTCTCCGCCCTCACCGCTCATCGCGACGTTCATCTTGGCATCAAACCCTTCCTGGTTTCCGAAGATATTCTTCAGTGGACCCGCACCCAGCACGTCGGCGCTGAGCGCCTTATTGACACCGATGTTTTTGACGTCGATCTCGTCGACCATTTCACCGTCAACTTTCGGAATCTTGGATTCAGGGATCTCTTCATCAGGATCGCCGAATTTGCCCTCTTCACCGCCGGCTTTCTTGCCTGTGGTGTCTTCTTCAGGCTCTTCGGTTTCTTCTTCCTCAAGCGGATCTTTGACATCATCGATCAAGAACTCAGCAAACCTGTCTAGATTCTGCATAGCTTCGAGCTCGGTGGGTGCCTTGAACATCAGGAAAGCCACCATCAAAAATGTGATGTGGCCGACAGCGCCGATGAAGATGGCAAGAAGAAGAGGCCCTTCGAATCGCTGAGCAAAACCGAGAGTGGGAACGACCTCGCTCTTGTCCAACATCTGAAAGAAGATATTGACGTGGCCGAGTTCAACAATGCCCCAATCGCCAGCTTTGACCTCGATCTCGTAGACGTTTGCGTTGCCATCGGCAGTATCTGCAGAGGCAAGCTTCGAGATTTGTTTCATCTCGAGGAGTTCTTCAAG
>JBBKVQ010000422.1:0-18410 GCA_037968515.1 Bradymonadaceae bacterium | reverse complement strand
AGACCATGATTGTGTTTGCAGATTTGCGCCTTCGCACGCTAACCTAAACTCAGGATAAGACCACCCTATTCCGGACCACAAGGGCTCATGGCGAAACTGAGCTACGTTGATACGCGGGGACGATTGCACGAAGTTGAACTTGGTGCGGTTAACTCGATTGGACGCCATCCCGACCAGACGCTTCAGGTGTTGGATCGTGTGGTTTCCAAGGAGCACGCGTTTATCGAACGTCAGGCAGATGGTCGATACGCGGTACGTGACGCTGGTAGCCGAAACGGCACCTTCGTGAACGCCAAGATTGTTGCGTCCAGCCATATCCTTGAAAACGGCGACCGCATCGTCGTGGGCTCGTCTGAAATCGTGTATCAGGAGGACGTCAAGACAGACCCACTTGCGGGCCGTGTGACGATTCACGCGGATAATATGGACACCCATATTCGCAGCCGCGTGGCGTCCAATAACCAGGCCCGTTTTCTGCCGGAAAATCAGGTCGAAGAACGCCAGCTCCGCGAAGACTACGAAAAACTTCGTATTGCGCACGAGTTGGGTTCGACGATCGGACTCGAGATGGACCTCGAGGTACTTCTCAACAAGATTTTGGATAAAGCATTTGAGATCTTCCCGGCCGACCGAGGCGTGATCTTGTTACGCATGCCCAATGTTGAACATCTTGTGCCGATGGTGGTGAAATCTCGGGACCCAAGCGACAACACCAAGAAGCCGGAACACGTTCGGATTTCTCAGACGATTTTGAACGAAATTATCACCGAGAAGCAGGGAATCCTGTCCTCGGACGCGATGATGGACTCACGATTTGCGGGCAGCCATTCGATCATCTTGGAACAGATTCGCTCCACCATGAGCGTCCCACTGCTTCACGACGATGAAGTTTTGGGCGTGATTCATCTGGACTCCAAGATCGCTTCAGGGGCGTTCACCGAAAAGGATCTCCAGATTCTAGCCGGGTTTGCGAGGCAGGCCGCGCTCTTGATTCGGTATCAACGGCTGCTCACGAAGTTCGAAGAAGAGATTCTGACCCGCGAAAAACTCCATCGCCTTTTGTCACCTCAGCTGGTGGAAGAAGTTGTCAGTGGACGACTTGATATCAAAAAGGGCGGTGAGCTCCGCCGCGCCACCGTGATGTTTGCGGATATTCGTGGCTTTACGACGTTGTCCGAACGCATGCCACCCCAGGAAATCGTCACACTGCTCAACGAGTATTTCGAGTTGATGGTGGACATCATCTTTAAATACGAAGGCACGCTCGATAAGTTTGTGGGCGATGAAATCATGGCGATTTGGGGTGCACCGATTTCGCGAGACGATGATGCAGAACGCGCAGTTCGTGCCGCTGTAGAGATGCAAGTGGCCATGGACCGATTTAACGATGCGCTGCCGCCAGAACATCGCTTTGAAATCGGTATCGGTCTAAATTCTGGCGAAATTGTTGCGGGTTATATGGGTTCGACGCGCAGCATGAGCTACACAGTCATGGGCGACACCGTGAACACTGCTAGCCGCCTGTGTGGTAAGGCCGCTGCGAAAGAGGTCCTGATTGGGCCAATGACATTTAGAGAAGTCGGGTTTCTGCTTGAAACTGAACAACTTCCACCCACTACATTGAAGGGCAAGGCAGACCACGTGGATATCTTCCGCGTGCTTCGAATGAAGCAGATTTCTGACCCAACCGAGACCCGACCTGTCGACGGTTCGATGCGACCGAGACAGGTTACGTGACACCCTGCGCTACCGGCCATATACTCCACATGGTCGGCACAGCGATGTACCGTTTTCCTATGTAATTCAGCGTAGTTCACGCACAAGTGGCACGCGGTGACGGATTTTTGAGTATGGCCCAGCAGCGTTATCACGTTCTCGAACGAATTGATGCGGGAGGAATGGCGGAGGTCTTTAAGGCTAATTCGACCAGTCTCCAAGGCTTCGAAAAGCTCGTCGCCATCAAACGTATCTTACCCGAGCTGACTCGAAACGAGCGTTTTGTTCGGATGTTCTTGGACGAGGCGAAAGTCAGCCTCCACCTGAATCACACGAATTGCGTTCAGGTTTTTGACCTTGGTTTGGCAGACGGCACGTATTTCATCGTGATGGAGTTCGTCGACGGCACGAACCTCAAGAATATCATTGAGTCGCTCAAATCGACAAAGCAGCAACTCAAAGTTGAAGAGACAGGGTTCATCGCGTTGGAGTTATGCAAGGGGCTTGCTCACGCTCACAACAAGAAGGATCAGGGCCAGAACCATCTGGGCATCGTTCACCGCGATGTCAGTCCTCCGAACGTTTTGATATCGATCGAGGGCGAGGTGAAGATCACCGACTTTGGTCTAGCCAAGGCCAAGAGTCAGGTCGAAACCACTGATCCCGGCATCGTGAAGGGGAAATTTGGATACCTGTCGCCCGAAGCAGCATTTGGCGAGCAGGTCGACGCGAGGACCGACGTCTTTGCGGTTGGAATTATGATGTGGGAGATGCTCACGGGAGAGCGGCGGTTTTTAGGCGAGACCGATGTCGAGACGCTTCAACAAGTTCGAAAAAACGCGCACCAACCGTTCACCAAATACCGCAATGATGTTCCACCGGCGTACGAAGCGATCATTTTGAAAGCGCTCGAAACCGACATCAACAAGAGATATCAAAGCGCAGAAGAGCTTGCGATGGCTCTTGCGGAGTTTTTGTTCTCGTACGGCAAGGCAATCACCAATTTTCAAATTGCCCATTATGTCCGCGCTGTGCGTCAGCAGGCTCGGCCGAAACAGCACACCGAGAAAGACGCTGCTGTCGAAGAAGCCATTCAGCAAGCGGTGAATCGCATCGTTTCGCTCGAGGAGGTCGAGGACCTTGACCTCTATATGGCCGAAACGTATGGGCAGATTGAAAACAGCGTTGGCGAGTGGGATGAAGACGGCAATTTCGAAGATCCCCGCGAATGGGCCGATTTTGGCATGGACGATGTTTCGATTCGTGAGGCGCCACTTGAAGAAGGCGAGGACTGGCAGTCACGCAATCTGGACGAGGTCATGCGACGGCGACAGACCTACCCTGGCGGCCATCCAACTCCGAAGGCTGAGTTGTTTGCTGAACATGACCGAACTTCGGAAATCAGTCCCGCGATTTTGACCAAGATCCGAAACGACCGTCGTCCCGGAGAGGACATCCCGCTGCACGACCGCCCACCTTCAGGGCCTCAGCCTGGTTTTGTTCCTGGAGCACCTTCGGACGCACCGCGTTTGCAGCAGCGGGTTTCCTCAAATTCCGTGGAAATCGACGCGTCGTTCGCGGGACAAGCCGAGTTCGTGCCCGCGTCTCAAAGTCGAGCAGACAGAACAGGAGAGATGCCTGCGTTCTTGATGCCTACGCCAAATCAACCCTCAAAAAAGACACCGACGATGATGTTCGTGGGTGTCGCAGTTGTTTTGATTCTGCTGGCCATTGCGGGCTTCCTTATTTTCACTTGAGCCTCACAGATGCATGACGACGTTTTAGTGATGATCCTCGCTGGCGGCGAAGGTAGTCGTCTTCGCCCCTTGACCGCGGAGCGCGCCAAACCTGCGGTTCCGTTTGGCGGCCGCTATCGCATCATCGATTTTGCATTATCAAACTTTGTGAACAGCGGCTTTTTTAAGATCAAGGTTCTGACCCAGTATAAAAGCGAGTCGCTCGCACAACACATTTCGCGCGGATGGCACTTGCCGTCTCAGGTCGATCAATACATCGAGATAGTGCCGGCTCAGCAGCGCACGGGGCCTGGCTGGTATATCGGCAGCGCAGACGCGATTTACCAAAACCTTAATTTGATCGCGGACGAAACCCCACGGGACGTCTGCGTTTTTGGCGCCGACAACATCTACAAGATGGACGTGTCGCAAATGCTCCGTTTCCATCGGAAGCGGGCCGCCGGACTTACCGTAGCAGCGATTCCTGTCCCGATTGAGGAGGCCCATAATTTTGGTGTGATCGAGGTCGACGAAAACTGGAAAATCGTTCGATTCTTGGAGAAGCCAAAAGACCCGCCCCCTATGCCAAATAATCCCGAAATGGCGCTGGCATCGATGGGAAATTATATCTTCGACGCCAATATCCTCGTCGAGGAATTGCTCAAGGACGCTAGCGATCCGACAAGCGTTCATGATTTCGGGAAGAATATCATCACGAACATGGTCACGAAGGGCGACTCGGTCTACTGCTACGATTTCTCGCGAAATTTCATCGAGGGGCAAACCGACGCCGAGAAGGGCTATTGGCGCGATGTCGGTACCATCTACAGCTACTGGGAATCGTCGATGGAGTTGGTGTCTTTGACGCCAGCGTTCAATCTATACAATCGAAAGTGGCCGATTCGCAGCTATTACGAGCATTATCCGCCAGCGAAGTTCGTCCACGATGATCCGCGAAACGCGCGTGTTGGAACGGCGGTGAACTCGATTGTGGCCGAGGGCGTCATCGTCTCGGGTGGTATGATTCGGTCATCGGTGCTGTTTCCACGCGTCCGGATCAACTCGTATTCTCACGTCGAAGAATGTGTCCTCTTCGAGGGCGTGAACGTGGGTCGACGCGCTCGGATACGACGGGCCATCGTCGACAAAAATGTGGAAATCCCGCCTGACTCAGTGATTGGATACGACCTGGAGGCAGACGCGAAGCGCTTCACTGTCTCGGACGGTATCGTGGTCATCCCCAAGGGCACCGTCTTTTGAGTGTGACCGATGAAAACTCGCCTGATTCAATTCGTTTGGCATATGCATCAGCCCTATTACGGGCTGCCTGGACGGGGTACGAGCTACCTGCCTTGGGTTCGTCTTCACAGCGTAAAGTCGTATTACGATATGGCCCGCATGTTGGAGCGACATCCTACGATTCGCGGCACCATGAATTTCAGCGGCTCGCTGCTGAAACAGTTGCACGAATATGTATCGGAGGGACGCCGAGACACGTGGTGGGAGTTGACGCTGAAGTCTCCGGAGGAGCTTAGCGACACGGACAAACGCCATCTTTTGAAACATTTCTTCAGCATCGACTGGGACCATTGCATTCGACCACGGGCAAGATTCTCGGAGCTGCTAGATCTGCGCAATGAAGGGCATGCCATCACCCGTTTTGAAGCCCAGGATTGGCTCGATTTGCAGGTATGGTTCAACCTTGGTTGGTGTGGTTTTTCGGTGCGTGCCGAGTCGGAATTGGTTCAACGGCTTTTGGCCCGCGGACGAAACTTCACTCAGCAGGACAAGGTGGAACTGCTCGACCTTCATATCGAGGTGATGCAATCTTTGCCGGACCTCTATCGCAAATTGGCCAACGACGGCCAGGTCGAGATCAGCGTCACACCGATGTACCATCCGATTCTGCCGCTGCTGATTGATACCGATTCAGCGGCCCGCGCCACGCCAGACCGACCTCGCCCGGAACGGTTTCAAGCCAAAGCCGACGCGCACCACCAAGTTGCTGCAGCACTAGAGATTGCGACAAGTTTTTTCGGAGTTCGCCCGGCAGGTATGTGGCCGGCTGAAGGCAGTATTTCTCCTGAAGCGGTGCAGGTTTTTGCCGAAGAGGGCGTTACGTGGATCGCTTCCGACGAAGACGTATTGCGGGCTTCTCGTGGAACATCATGGCTCCAGTCCGACATCACGACTCCATGGCGCTTGGACACACTCGAAAGCCCGGCGATTTTCTTTCGAGACCATTCCATCAGTGACCAGATCGGGTTTGTTTACTCCAAAAACTCTCCCAAACAGGCGACCTCGGATTTCATCGCTCGAGTCAGGTCTGTGCCAGCGGCTGACGGCCCTGATGTCGTGTCGGTGATTCTCGATGGGGAGAACGCATGGGAGCATTACCCCGACGACGGTCAGGGTTTTTTAGACGCGTTGTACACCGGCCTTGAAGAAGCGTCGGATATCACGACCACCACACCGTCCGAAGTCCTGAAGCATGCGACCCCGAAGGTGCTGCATTACCTTCATTCAGGGTCGTGGATTCTTGGGAATTTTCAGATCTGGATCGGCCATCCCGAGGAGAATCGTGGATGGGATCTTTTGGGACGCACTCGAACCGCACTGATCGACCACGAGGCTTCGTGTCCGCCAGACAAGGCGGCCCTGGCATGGGAGGCACTGTATGCCGCTGAAGGAAGCGATTGGTTTTGGTGGTATGGCGACGATTTTGACTCGGAAAATGATGCTGATTTCGACCGGCTTTTTCGCGAAAATCTGAAGTGTGTATATGCGTTTATCGGCATCGAGGCCCCCGCAGATTTGGATCTTCCCATTATTCATACTGCAGCGGGTCCACCAAGCTTTACGCCTCCCCGCGGTTTGATTTCGCCACGAATTGATGGACGAGCTGAGTTCTTCTACGAATGGACCGATGCAGGCTACTATATCAACATGGGGGCACGCGGCTCCATGTTTGAGACCACGCGTGTTCTGGATCGGATGTTGATCGGTTTCGACGAGACCAATCTTTACGTGAGGCTTATCCCAGGCCAAGACCTCAAAGCGGGGTTTGTGGATTGCGACGTGCGGTTCACGATCGTCAGCAACGAAACAACCTGGAAGGTGAACGTCTCCAGACACCGGGCCGAGCTCGAAGGTGCCGCAACGGCAGGGTTACGGTTCGCGATGCAAAACGACCTCGAATTGGCAATTCCCTTGGCAGAACTTGGTGCCAAAGAGGGGCTGGAACTCAAGCTGCAGGCGGTGATTTCTCGGAATGGGATGGAACTTGAGCGGCATCCGTCAAACGATCGTCTGGCGCTCAAGGTGCCATCGACCGAATTCGAGGGTCGTAACTGGATGGTTTAGTCGCGCAGCAGCGTGATTAAAATCGCCCGAACGTTTTCGCGAGTGGGGTTTACGAGCGCAATGGCGACTTTCTCGAGGGCCTCGACTCGCCGCTCTGGCGGCAATGCGCTCGAACGAGCGATCTCAAGCATCTCGAGGCCAAGTAGCCCGGCCAATGGACTTGGTTCGAGGTTCTCTGACTCTTCAACCTTGGGGACGGCTTGCGGCTTCACGGCAGCTTCCGCCTGATAGACAGAATCCTCGCCGCTAAGCGCAGCACGGAGTGCTTTCAAGGGTTCGTCAAAAGGGCGATAACTGGGAAACTCGGGCCAAACACTGGCTGCATCAAAATGGTCAAACAGACCCGTAAGCGGCTCAAGTCGGCCGTGGGGATGACCTTCGCGCGCAAGCCTGAGTCTCCACCGCCCTTGATCGGCTAGGTGAGGGAGGTTTGCTTCCTCGTCCGGAACATTTGCCCGAACTAGGTCTTCGATTTGAAGGCTGGTCGATGCCGACATCAGAACGAAACGTCAAGCGTAGCACCCGCTCCGCCACGACCAATCCAAGGCGAGACTTGGGCCGACAGGGGAGGAGTCGAATCCGCGTCGCCATCGTCGAGCGCCCAAACAACGATTCCGCTCACTGCCAACACCGCACCAGCACTTAAGAATACGATGGCAAGGGTCTGCTGGGTTTCGATCGCCGCGACGTCGTTGTCGTAGGATTTCTTCTTGGCCGAAAATGTCTGCAAGTCTTGGTAAGGGCAATTGTCGAACACTGAGTTACCCGAGAGCCCAAAATCCAAATTATCTTTGACGCATTGTGTGTCGTCGAGCTCGCTGCCCACAAGGAGGCCCGACCCAAAAAGGGCTCCGGCTCCGAGTGCTACGCCTCCACCAGCGATCAATCCAATCGCCAACCACGGGGTGGATGAGGCGGGCTCAACTACAACAGGATCCTCAATTTGCTTGGGTTCTGTCGTATCTTTCTGAGCGTCCTTTTGACGCTGCAATTCTGCTTCCTCTGCTTTCTGTTTCAACTCGACGTTTTGTTGGAGCCGGTTCGCGATGGCATCGACGTCAGTGAAGCGTTGGCGAGAATCCCGGCGCATGGGATCAGCGTAGATATTGAGAACTCGCAAGGACTCGTCGAATTCCTTTAGTCCCTCAAGCGCAAGAACTCGATTGTATTGATAAACGAGGTCAGGATCTTCAGCGTAGGCCCGTTCAAGAAGGTCTGCTGCTTCACGCAAATCGCCCCGCTGATAGGCCGTGCTGGCCTGCTGATAGTATTCAGCCGCTTTCTCAGGAGTTGCCCACGCAAAGGTTGGGGCAACCATGCTCGTGGCGAGAACGGCGGCGACGAGTCGAGTTCGTAGAAACATAATATTCATTTTAGCCATTCCACGCGCGAATTCCGCGGACATTTCGCCACGATAATATTGGGGTGTGTGCCGCTAGATTCCTACGAAGACTCCAGTCAGTCAAGTAACGCGTCTACTGTCCCCATTTTACGGGGGCTTCAGGTTTTTTTTCCCACTTCATGACGGCGGGCTGCGTTACGACCTTGGTCTCCGTGTTGTCGGGGACGACTTCGGGCGTCTTTTTGTCGGACTTCTTCGTAGAGGTTTTGACCGTCTTTACTTCTGGCTTTTCGACGATCTTCACAGGGTCGGGCTCGGGAACCTTGGGGGTATCCATGACTTCCGGGACTTTTTCGGTCGGTTCGACCTTAGCAATCTGTTCAGCCGGTTCGACAGGCGGATCGGGAATGGTCTCGACGACCTGAGGTTCGACCTCGACGGCAGCAATATCGTTCGTCTGTGGTTCTAAAACCGGGACGTCTTCGTCAGTGGGTTGGTTGCTCAACGCGTAGAGCACGATTACCGAAAGCAACGCCAACGTAGCGACCACACCTGCCAGCAAAACGGCAGTTTGTTTACGCTGGTTGTTCAACGCCGGGGTCATCGTTGGAATCAACGCTTGAACCTCGATGCTGGGATCGGGGTCGTAGATTGCTGCCTCCTGCCGCATCGGACCCGTTGGCGTCATGATGGGCGCGCGACCAGCAAGTTGTTGAGTCGCGATTGGCTGCGATCCTGGTGGCAAAGTGTTGGGGTTTAACGAGTCTTGAATGACCGCGTTGAGAACCGAGTTCATGTTGACGCCGCCCTGGGGCGATGCCTGGTCCAAGGCTCTGAGGAACTCCGCGGTTGATTGATATCGGTCTTTGACTTCCTTTGCAGTGGCAATACGAACGACTTCGGCTACCGCTGGCGGGAAAGACACGCCTGGACGAGGCGTAACTGGGGGCAGTGGCTCATTAATGTGTTGAAAGAGCACAGCGAGCGGTGTTGGCGCGTCATACGGCTGTTCACCGGTGAGCATTTCAAACAGCATGATTCCCACAGCGTACACGTCTGCCGGTGGACCAATATTCTTCTCGCCACGTGCTTGTTCGGGCGCCATATAATGGGGAGTACCGAACACTTCCCCTTCCCTGGTCAAGCTCTTGGTGGCGCCCTCGTTAATCACGCGGGCGATGCCGAAGTCGAGCAACTTCACAAAGTCGCGGTCCGTGCCGGACTTGGCGATAATCATGTTCTCGGGTTTTAGGTCACGATGAACGATACCGCACTCGTGTGCTTCCTGAAGTGCCGAAAGGATCTGTCGTATCACGTGAAGAATGCGATCAAAATTCAGCCTTTCATCGCGCAGCCATCGCGTCATCGACACGCCGGGTGCGTACTCCATCACCATATATGGGTGTTTGGTGTGGTCGAACCCAAAGTCGTGCAGATTGATGATGTTGGGATGCTGAAGTCGCGCTACGGCTTTGGCTTCGCGGACAAAACGATCGCCTCCCTGTTCGGATTCGCGAAGTTCCGCACGTAGGACTTTGAGCGCGACTTCTCGGCCGATTGGGGTCTGCAAAGCTCGATACACCGCGCCCATCCCGCCTTCGTTGATTAGGGCGATAATGATGTACTTGTCCGCGATGATCGTTCCGATCATCGGATCTTTTCGAGAGTCGTTTGCGGTTTCCTCGGGCACGAAATAATACTCATCGTATGGGCATTTCCCACCGAGTTCTGAGCTTGCGTGCCCGCATTTTGGACAAATTGGCATAACAGGTACTGAGTCCACAGAATATTGGTTGGGGCAAGATATCAAGAGCACCTCACTCGCACAACTTAACAGGTGTTGGGTGGATCGGGTCAGAATCTCGCAATCCGCCTCGGCATTGTGTTAGAAACGAGGTTGGAGCCATTGAGATTGAAAAAAAGGTTGGTTCATGACGTCTTTTCTACGAAATCCTGCGTATTTGTTCTTGGCAATGATGAGCGTCTTGGCCGCGTGCGGAACCGATGATCCCTTAACCAACAGCAATCAGAGCAACAACGCTTCGTGCAGTGACGAGTGCGGTTTGGGCGATCGAACCTGCCTGGATGATGAACGGCTCCAGACGTGCAAACGAGGCACCGATGGTTGCTTTCGCTTGGTCACAGTGCAGTGCCTTGCCACCGAGCAGTGCAGTGACGGAGATTGTCTGGATCAACCCAAGACTTGCGAAGATACCTGCAGCCCACCGACGTCCCGATGCAATGCGTTGGGTGAAACCGAGACGTGCGCTGATCACGATTCCGACGGATGTTTCGAGTTTGGCGGCAACCGTGCCTGCGAAACGAACAAATTCTGTGATCAAGCTGACGGCCTATGCAAAGCCGCCACTTGCACCGACACCTGCACCGCCGGCGTGGCTCTGTGCCAGGAAGGCCTGCTCTCGACCTGCGCTACGGATAATATGGGGTGCCTGACGTATGGCCCCGGTCAGGAGTGCGGCGAGGCAAAAGCCTGCGAAGTCGACGCATGTGTTGATTCTACGGCATGCGAGGACGAGTGTACTGCAGGCGCTAAGATCTGCGCTGCGGATGGCGGAGTACTGACTTGCGGAAACACCGATACAGATGCCTGTACTGAGTTGTCCGCGTCGGTTCAGTGCCCTGCAACTCAAGCGTGTCGAGACGGCGAATGTGTTGTGACTCCGACGTGCCAGGACCTTTGTTTGGCGAACGAAAAAGTCTGTGTTGGAACCGACATCGCCAACTGCGTTCTGCAGGCAAATGGCTGTCGCGCGTTCGACCCCGCTGCCGCCTGTCCTGGCAGTGACCTTTGCGTCAACGATGGCACCGTGCAGTGCAAAGCGCCGCCCGTAAGCGGGGCCGTGGTCATCAACGAAGTGTTCTATGATGCCTTGGGCTCGGATGACTACCGCGGCGGTGCCGCGCCAACATTCATCGAGCTTTTTGGCCCCCCAGCGCTTGATATTACAGGCTACAAAGTTGAGCTCGTAAACGGCTCTGGCGGGGCGGTTTACAGCACGGCAGTGCTTCCTGCGAATGCACGTTTGGACGGCAATGGATTCGCGATTTTGGCCATTGCGGATTCTGACTCGTTTTTGAAGTTTGCGGCGCCGGGAAACAAGTTTTTCATCCTGACCAACACCGCGAATCAGGACGGGATTCAAAACGGCCCGGATAACGTGAAACTCAGCGACGCTGGAAACACGCTTTTGGACGCTGTGGGTTATGGGGCGTTTGGTGGAAGTCATATTTTTGAAGGCGAAGGAACGCCGACACCATCATCGGGTCCAGGACGTTCGGTGGGCCGAGTTAACGGAGTCGACACCAATAATAACCTGGCCGACTTCGTGTCCTATTATCCGACCCCTGGCATGCCTAACGCCGACTTAATCATCAACGAGATCTATTTTGACCAGCCGGGTTCCGATACGGGCGCCGAGACCTTCGTTGAGGTGATTGCTCCGATTCTGGGGTGGGAGGATATCTCGCTGGACGGCTATGTGCTGCATGCGATCAATGGATTAAATGGCATGGACTACATCAGCACCGGCTTGATCGACGGCATCGACTTCACCGGCTCCAAACTCAACGATGGGACGGATGGGCTTGTGGTCGTGTGTAATATCGATACAGCAAATGCAGCCCTTCTTCAGAAATGCACCGTCCCGTTCGAGGGCACTGATTTTCAGAATGGACCCGATAATTTCGTTTTAAGGTATAAAACGCGTGTTATCGATGCGATTGGATACGGCTCGTTTAGTGGAACTCAGGTTTTTGCTGGTGAAGGTGCTCCGAAAACGTTCTCAACTTCAAGCGCTGGAAAGTCACTTGGACGCTGGCCAATCAGCGATGCCAGCCGCCGGAACGACACCAACGACAACTCAGTGGACTTCCATTTGAACACGCCCTCGCCCGACCAAGACAACCCGATCCCGAACTGACCGGGAATAACGTCTTGCCTCCAAGTCTTGTTGACTGCCTACGCTCGCTGGATTTTTTCATGAATGACCAAAACGATCAGGATATTGAGGAAGAGTTGGACCCGAACGGTCACGACGTCTCGAAGTCCCTGAATGCCCCACGCAAAAAACATGGAACTCGTGTGCTCATCACGTTCCTGTGTTCTGGATGCGCGACAGAAGCGCAACTGGACTACAAACCGCGTGGCGTCGCACTTACAGACATGCTTTGTGAAGAATGCATGAACGCTCAGGAGGGATCCGAGCGTTGGAAACTGATCCGCGATAAAAAATTCAACGAGACTCGAATCAGTCAGTTTCGCGTGAAATGCAGTGAATGCGGAGGCGTCGACATGATGTCTCGCAAACCCCGCAACGCGCACGTCTGTGACCGATGCAAGATGGAACAGGCTCAGCCTGATCGAGCTCGACTCAAAGACATGCAGCCAGTGGAAAGCACGGATGACTTGGTGTTGGTCCGACGCAAGAAGTCCTAAGGTCTCTGAAAATGGGGGATATTCTGCGCATCAAACCATGCAATTTGATTCTCGGGTATCTCGTGCCATTGCGCCCCATCGGTGGGAGCGTTGGTGATCATCATGGCTCGAAATGCCGGATAGGTTCGGTTGCGCGGTTTGTGTCCTGCAAACAACGGTTCTCCCTTGATCTCGTAGCCGGCGACGGCGCGAAATTTCAAAGTTTCTTTGGTCGACATGCCCATGATCCGCTTGTTTGACGCCATGATCACTGGCCCCAGCGAGATTCCTGAATCGTGAAGATGTTGCACGGCTCGCGAAAATGCAGCGACCACGCCGTCCATATCGCGGTCAGGATGATCGAGCAGGTCAACCTTACTCAGCTCCGCAATGACTGCATGAAAACCCCATTCCGCCACAGAATTACCGCGAATATTCTGACGAATATGGTCGGGCATTTCAGGAAGCATATCTTGTGGCATCTCGCTGTTCGCAGGGCTCACCCACAGCCATTTCTTGAAACGGAAAGGGGCAAGATTAGCCGCGGCCAGCGGGGGCAATCCAGGTGCTCGGACATGCCCAAGCACAGTCCTCGCTGGAAGATCCGAAATCATCATTGGAACAGTCGGTAAACCAGCTGGAGGTTTGGGATGATTTCGCAGCAAAGATCGGTCGTCTTGAATCCATCCAAGACCGACCCCGCTCGACTCGCCTGGATGATGCAGCGAAACTTCGTGCTCGAGTTCGCGGAGAAGGTGTGCGCTGACGGACGGATCGGAACAAAGATACCCAAGAACATGTGACATTTTAGACTCCTACGGCTTGGAATGGAGTTCTCACTTCTTTAGACGTAGTTCGGGCCCGATAGATTCAACTAACTCTGTATGTTAATCGTGTCATTATGATGAAACTTCGGTCCAAATACATCTGGCTCGTGACCATATTTTGCGCGCAAACTTCGTGTTATGCGCATCAAGGTCACTCAAACGACGTGCCGCCAAGCCAGTGGTTCGCGTGGAGTGAAGAAGCGTGTTTGCGCGGTGACACTCGAGCGGCAAAAACTTTGCTGGAACGAGGCCGTGAACGCACCGGCACCGAGCTTCAGGAATTCGACGACCGTCTGAAAGACCCTTGCCCCAAAGACTAAAAATGACCGCAGCCATCATTCTGGATATCGAAGGCACCACCACCAGCATCTCGTTTGTTTACGACGTGCTCTTTCCCTATGCCCGCCAGCATTGTCAGGACTATTTGGTTGCTCATTGGTCAAGCGCGAGCCTACAAAACGTGGTCGACCAGATTCGCTCCGACGCAGCAGCAGACTTCGCAGCAGGACTGTCGGTGACCACGATTCCTGATTCTTGCACGATCGAAGAAGTCGTTCGCAGCGTGCACAGCCAGATGGACCTTGACCGCAAAAACCGCGGTTTAAAAGCCTTGCAAGGCAGTATCTGGGTGGCCGGTTACGAATCGGGTGAAGTCAAAGGTCACTTGTTTTCGGACGTTTTGCCCGCTTTGAAACGCTGGAAGCAAGCCGGGATACCGGTCTACATCTATTCATCGGGTAGCGTGGCCGCCCAAAAACTACTCTTCGGATATAGCGAAGTAGGCAACCTGTTGCCCTATTTTTCGGGCCATTTTGACACCGAAATCGGTGGAAAACGCGAAGCGGCGAGCTACACGAATATCGCGTCGGCATTGAGTTTTGAGCCCAAAGACCTGATTTTTGCGACGGATAACTTGCAGGAGGCTGACGCCGCCAAAGAAGCTGGAATGAACGTGGTGGTTATGGACCGCCCAGGAAACCCTGCGCTAGGCGCACACGGCCACCGAGTTCTGACGAACTTCGATTCTCTGGACTGAAAAAATTGACGGTCCCCGAGCCCGGGTTAACGTCGTTGCAGACACGCGATCCGCCCTTCACGTCTCGAGTTCCTTATATGCGGTATGCCCAGGACGGGCTCTGCAGAGGACAGACGAGTTGGGTTCGCACAACTGGCCAGGATGGCCACAGGGATGTCATGCAACCGGCACTGAAAGTCGAGTCCTTCGACGCGTACTACTCCAATCCAGACTTCACTCTTTTCCACGGCGATTCGCTCGCAATTCTTGAGGCCATGGAGCCCGAGCAATTCGACATGATTTTTGCCGATCCCCCGTATTTCCTATCGAATGGCGGGATGACGTGTAAATCGGGGCGGATGGTTTCGGTCGACAAAGGTCGATGGGACCGCTCGCAAGGCATCGAGGCCAACCACGCGTTTAACTTGCGTTGGATGGCTGCATGCCAGCGTCTGCTGAAGCCAAACGGCACGGTGTGGATTTCTGGAACGCATCACGTGATTTACAGCATCGGTTTTGCGCTGCAGTCGCTTGACTTCAAGATCCTGAACGATATCGCGTGGTTTAAGGTCAATCCGCCGCCGAATTTGTCATGTCGATACTTCACACATGGCACCGAGACCATCTTGTGGGCGGCGCGCGACCATAAGGCAAAACACACTTTCAACTACAAAGAGATGAAAGAAGAGAACGGCGGAAAGCAGATGAAAAATCTGTGGAGCATCATGTCGCCGCGCAAAGCAGAGAAGCTTGAAGGGAAACATCCAACCCAGAAACCGATCGAGTTGCTTCGGCGCATTGTGCGCGCCTCGACCGACGAGGGTGCGCTGATCTTGGATCCATTTAGCGGCTCGGGCACGACCGGAATCGCGGCAGCACAAGAGGGTCGTCGATACGTCGGCATCGACCAGTCAGCCGAATATTTGGACCTTTCCATTCGCCGCTTCGAAGCAGATCCTCGCTAAATCCTTGAGTCGCCCTGCCCCGCTTGACCGGCTGTCTGTCTTCGGGTCAACTGATGGCAGTGCCTACTTAAGGAAGTTTATGAAAATCGCGGTTTTACTCTGCGCAGCGCTCGTCGTTCTTGGCTGTGGCGAGGACGATAAGAACACCACCCCGGTCGTATCGATCATTCCCGATGTGGGTGTGATCGACACCGGGACGCTGCCTGAAATGGGCTCAGACGCTGACGGCGGAGACGCCGACACGGGCGTTCCTGGTGAGTGCGGAAATCTCGGTTTTTGTGAAGGTGCGACGAAGTGTGTAAACGGCGATTGTGTGGCCCTCGACGCCAAGCTCGCATGCGATGAAGTCACTGATTTGGGGATGCTCGACATCGCTCAATCCAAAAGTTTTTCGGGGGATACCACCGGATTTGTCGACACGATGAATTCAACGTGCGGTGAAGGCACCACCTTTACTGGTCCCGAAAACGCCTTCCGCTTTGAAGTTGCCGCGGCGGCCACAGTGACAGTGGATCTCACCACGACTGCAGCCGTAAACTGGTTGATGGAGCTGAAACGCGGTGCCTGCGGCGAGGGGGCCGAAATCCAAAGGTGCAGCGACTCCGAGACATTTTCGTTCAACGCAAGTCCCGGCACGGTCTACTATTTGATCGTCGAGCCGGCCGTTGGTTTGGATGTCGGCGCGTTTGATATTGAAATGAGCTTCGTCCCACTCGTTTGCGTTCCCGGCGAAACCACCTGCGACGCCGACAATGTCGTTACCTGTTTTGGGGGAACCATGGAAACCCCTTACAGCTGCGCGGATTCATGCACAGGAACCAAGTGCGACGGCGAGTCTTGTGCAAACGCCATCGAAGTCACTGCCTCGACGAGCTTTGGCGGCGATATCAAGGCCTACACCAGTGATTTCAATTTTGCGGGCATCTCTTCGTGTTCAACAAACGGGACAGGCAGCCCTTCGTTGGGACAGGACATCGTGCTCTCACTCCCCGGTTTGATCGCAGGACAGGTGGTCGTTGTGGATGCATCGATGGATACACAGGATGACGTGATCGCAGTGATGCCCACTTGCGACACTACCCCGACGTGCGAAAGGTTTGTTGATCTGGGTGATCTGCTGACGTGGACAGTTGAGGCATCAGGAGATTATTTCATCGTGGTCGACCGACCGCGAAATGAAAATGGTACATTTGCATTCTCGGTCGACATCCAATGAGGTTCCCCATGAAACACACTTTTTTGAGTACGATGTTCGCCGCGGGAACCTTGCTGGTCGCGACACCGGCGATGGCCCAATACGTATTCACGTGCGTACCTCCGACGGAGCATGCAATCGGCGCTAAGGCGCCAAACGTCATGGCTATTCTGGACACCAGCGGCTCGATGGGGGCCACCAGCGGCGAGGATGTCGATGGAGGTGGTGACGACTCAAAAATGAAGGTCGCTTCTCTCGCGCTGAAAGACGTCGCCAACAGCATCTATACGCCGGGGGCATGCACGAGTGCGACTGACCCGAACTGCGACTCCATCCGCCTGGGGTTGGGATTCTTTGGAGGCAGCAGCGCTTCGCTCAAAGAGGCATGCGGTGAGGATACAACGCCGGCTATCAAGGGGTATCTGCCACCGGGAACGAATGGGATTACGCCCACCCATAAGGCAATGGAGCTTTTGAACACCACACCATCGCTGAACGACAACACTCGGCCAAATTTGGCCGTGATCATCACCGATGGCGAACCCACGGGTTCATATCCGGCTGTTGCTTCGATCGACCTCGCAGTCGCTCGTGACGCTTTCACCAAAGCCTGCGTGGTTGCCAATCGGGCGAATAATCCGGTCACAATTTATATGGTGGGATTCGGATCCGGAAGCTTTCCCGCGATCAACTCGGCTATGGCAGCGGCCGGTAATACCGGACATTGCTGCGGAGGAGGAGTCGCAGCCCCCTGTGCGGCGGCCGATCAGGTCGACGTGTGTGCACTTGGCGCAGCGGGATTGATCAAGACCAACACGACGCTTCAACCCGGGTATTCATGCGCCGGCTCTTTCGAAGCGACGGGCAGCGATATCAAGGACGCACTTCTGACCGTGTTTGCAGGCGCTGGTTGCGTGTTTCCGCTGGATATCCCGCCGGGTTACCCAACCACAGGGGCCAATCCTGACCAAGATGCGACGGAGGTCACGATTTATCACGCGCTTGGCGGGCCGATCACGGTGCCTCCCGCGAACCGAGGAGATATCCTTCGTGATGACCTCGTCAATGATTGGGGTGTTAGCGCCGCAATCGCCGACACCTATATCGATGAAGGTTGGGAGTTTACGAATACTGACCGCAAATTCATCCGCCTGACCCCCAAACTTTGCGACGATATTCTGAACGACGACGTGACCAAGGTCACGACTGAGGTCGCCTGTGCGTGCCCGTTAGCTGGACAGCCTTGCACCATCAATCCGGGGACCTTCACACCCTCACAGCTTGCAGTGATGCGATGCTCGAGCGGAATTTACGAATGCAATGGGTCCACAGATGTTTGTGTTGCAAGCGCAGGTGCCATGCCAGAAACATGCAATGGCCTAGATGATGACTGTGACGGTTCCGTCGATAATTTGGCTGATAGTTGGGCAAAACCCGCTTACTCTGGCGTCACACTTCCGGCGAATCGCACCGGCATTGATTGCGGTCGCGTTGATGTTTGTATGTGTCCCAGCAACGCGAAGGACGACCTCGCGGGAACCGACCTAGCCTCGTACTTCGCCGCATGGGACCCGGTTTGTCAGTGTGGCGAAGGCCTTATGGCCGAGCCCATTGACCACTCGAGTTTAGCCCAGCCCGCCGAACAAGGTGATTCAGCGCCCAGCGAGCAAGGCCAGGCAGATGGCGCTGCGTGTTCCTCCGTGGCTGCAGGCGGCCCTGATCTGGCCCTACTCCTTTTGGCCGCACTCGGACTCATTCGACGCAAAACCCGTTAGCTTTTGGGGTTGTGTCAAATCGACGCGGCGCGCCATGTTGT
>JBBKVQ010000421.1:0-29355 GCA_037968515.1 Bradymonadaceae bacterium | reverse complement strand
CCGTCAGTCGTTTAGAGCCCCAAATCCGCCATGGCCTCGGCCAGACCTTTGGGGTCCTGAAGAGCATCATCTATCGCGGCGTTCCATCGGTTGGCTGACCACAATTCCATCGTGTCCAGCTGACCAACCCAAACAACGTCGCGTTCTAGGTCTGCAAACTCCCGCATCGATTGAGGAACCAGCAGGCGGCCGTTGCCGTCGATGGTGCACTCAAGCGCCCCAGCAATGTACACACGCTTGAGCTGCTGTACCTGAGGGTTGAACTGCGGAAGCTGGCGAATCTTTTCTTCAAAATTCAGCCACTTATCCAGTGGGTAGAGAACCAAGCACTTCTGAAACGTCCGGGTCAGTATTACTCGTTCAGCGCCGGTTCCGGTTGCATCGGTGTCTGCAAGAACTTCACGAAACCTGGCTGGAAGGCTGCATCGCCCTTTCCCATCCAACGTGTGTTCGTACTGACCGCGAAACATTCAAACCCTTTGCTGTCTAAGCACTCCTGCTTTCTGACTCAGGAGGTCATCCTTGACCTCGTCTTGATCCACTTCATGGGAATTCATCCCACCTGTCCGCAATATAGGAGTCGACTTGGACTTGGTCAAGAAACAATACCGTCCGATTCGCCTTTGAAATAGCGCATGTGGAAAAGATTCGAGATCTCCATCAGGTCCCTAATCCAATGGGGGAAACTGGATCGCAAGCCTGTGGAAAACAGCTGTTTTTCGGTCATCGCCCCAAAATTATTTTTAGAAAGTGGTACAAAGTGCCATGAAAGGACTTCGACGCAAGAAACTCGGCGCTTTTTGCAACGCGGTCCCAAGTGGCCCAGCCAAGAAACGCAAAAAGGCCGTCTAACGACGACCTTTCACAACCTGCTGACCACGTGGGTCAAGCCGATTACTGAGCTGCGGCGTACTTCACGTAACGTGGAAGCACTCGCACTTTCTTGCGTGGTGCGTACTCAATCTCGATGGTCGAGCTGAGTGGAACCATTTGCTTCGACACGAAGCACATGATTTTTTGTGATTTTTCTTCAACAACAACGCCCTCAGCGGGCTGCACTGTTTCTTCGGCCATGATTTGCTCCTCTCGTGAATCCGGCAAGCTGGGTAACAGTCCCGCTCGACCCGGTCAAGTCATTCTAGTATTTGCACCCCGGCCGAAACCGGGTCGTGCGCGTTGTACATCATTGCTGCGTCAACCGCCACGACTTCGCCAGAGTAAGGTCCGATTCCGCCAATCAGAATCACTTTCCCATTCGAAGCGACGTTGGCCGTGGCCATATAGCGGGCATCGGTCATCGTTCCCCCGGCAACGTTCACGTACGGAATATTATCCCCAAGGTTGGTAAATTTCAGTCGATCTGCGCTGGCACGGTCGGTCACTCCGTCACGGCCACCCACCACGATCAAGTCGTTGGAAGTTGGCAACTCCACCACAGTCGGTCGCCCACGCGGGGTAGAAAGCGCCCAGCCCGTTCCAGTTTGAAACGATCCGCGTCCCAGACCACCGACTTCATAATTGGCTGTCGCTGATCCTGCCATGTCTGTGAAGCCACCGACCACCACCAACAAATTACCAGCGATACCCGGCGTGACACGCACGGACGCGTGTCCAAATCTGGGCTGGCGCAATGGAGCATCAACGGTGGATGTGTTGTCGACGTTGATGACCTCGGTTGTGCCCAATACGCCGTCTTTGTCTCGTCCACCGACTACCCAGATACTTGAGCGATCGAACATCGTCGTGGCGGTGTGTTCGACGCGAGCAGCCTGCAAAGGAAATGGTCCCTGAACTTCGCCGGTATCAAGCTTGATGACTTCGAACGTATCCAGCACGTCGTCTGCACCTACGATTCCAAGTCCGCCGATTACGACGACTGAGTTGTCGACAGCACGGTAGGTTGCTTGGTGACGGCCGCGTGCGACTTTCAGTTGCGAGAACGAGCCATCGACCTTCTGTAGTCGAGTAATCTTGGCGCCAGAAGCGGCCTTCATGTCCAAGATTTGAAGCGAGTCGGTCGCCAACGCACCGGTGCCCTGCAACGTAAATCCGCCCGCCACCAAAAACTTGTCATCACCGAGCGGAGTGACCGTCGGCCACACGACAGGCTGAAAAAGCCTATCTGCAGGAACAACCGCACCCGATGCATCGATGGCGATATCGGTGAAATACCCGGTCCGAATCTCGAAGGTCTGAACGTCGCTGTTAACTGACCGGAAGTCAGGCAGGGCAGTGACAGAAGCCCCAGGAACCGGATCACCGCCACCGACAACCACGATGGTTCCATCGGCCATCGACACCGCGCCATGTCCGATACGGCCCAACCACTGGTTGCTGGTCGTGCCGCGGTAGTCGAATCGAGATTGAGCGTACCTACGCTCGCCCGTGGTGCCGTCTTTAACGATCGAACCATAGGGGGCAAAACCGTCGACAGCGTCGACTTGAATTCTAAACGTCAACCGATCCAAATCGGGATCGAAGTCAAAAAGAGGCGAGGCGCCACTGGCAACAACGTTGCCGTTGGTGTTGATAACTTCGAAGTCCAGTCGCAGGTTTTCACCGTACGACACTTCAGGGACCTTGCCGCTGCTGTCGCTGACCGGGAAAACTTCGCTGCCCAGGATTTTCCCATCAAGAGGTTGGACCACCGAAATTTGAACGCCATTACTGTCGGCAAAACCGGGCAGGCCTTGGACAAAGCCAACGCCACCAACATAGTCAGGGCCCCATCCATAAACATCGACGGCGAGCGTCGGTGCTGACGCGGGATCGGATCCACATGCGGCCAAAAGGAGTGCCACCAGAAGACTGGATTGTTTAAACTTCATAAGCGACTCCTACCAGGAAATATTGGCGTCAAAGCCAGGGGCACGTTCACTGTTGCCGCTGTCGGACAGTAGATAGATACCTCCGGCAACCAGCGCACCAGCAACAATCACGGCACCGCCCGCAGCAACATAGGTCCAAGTGCTCATCTCCTCTGAAGGAGGTGCATCTGGAGGTGTTTGCAGGGGCTGACCTTCGTAGGGGTCACTCACCACAACATCTTGTTTTATATTCGTCTTCACCGGGTCTTTCTTGGCGATCACCACCGTTTCTGGACCCAAAACAACATCCGTAACCGCCTTGTCTTCCGGAAACTTCAGCGCCGCGTCCACAACAGACTTCGAAATGCCTGAGACTCCAGAGCGCAAATTGGAAAGCTCGATATTAAACTCGGCGCGCGCCAGCTGAACCGTCATGCCGTCTGAGATTCGATGCAGAAACGGAATGGCCACGTAGGTGCTGGATTCCTTGTACATGACCAGCCATGACACAAACTCAGCGCCCGTTTGGACACCGAGTTCCTTCAAATAAGGCTTCGAATCGTCGCCCCAACGGCCAGTTTTTACGGTCGCGAGCAACGTATTATAAAATCCCGAATCGCCCGAACTTTCGCTCACCGATACAGAACCTGTGCCAAGCTTGACATTAAAATCCTGAGATTTGCCTTTGCCTTTCACCCGAATTTTTTCGACCGAAACACCGCCTTTAGGTCCACGCAAAACTAGGTAATGCGTACCAAACCCGATGTCCTCGAGGGTCTGTGGTGCGACGCCTTTAGCCACCCCATCCACAAAAATCTTCGCACCCTCAACGCTTGCCGTGACGCTCAACTTGCCAGGACCTGCCGATGTGACCTTTTTCTGCTCATCGGCGAGCACTTCAAGAAGTTCTTTGGGGTACTTGTCTTGGTCGAGCTTGGCGGTCGGACGAAGGTGGGCAAAGTCTTTCATTCGCTTTCGAGCGTCCAGGTCGAACTTGGCGTTAAAATACGCAAGCGACAGATTCGCCAGAGCGTCCGCAAGCACATCGTAATTGCTAAGGTCGGCGATATTCTGTTCCATCATGTCCACCGAACGTTGAAACGTCTCGGCGGCTTTCTGGTTTTCACCAGCGGTCAGCAGGCCAATGCCCTGAGTATACAGCGTCTCGGCCTGCTCGATTGCAGCGCTTGAGTGCCCTCCCCCGTCGAGCCTCTTGCGGACCTCGTCATAGGAAGGCATCAGCTGCACTCGCCCTTCCTGCTTGATGCCTTCACGTACTTGCTCACCGATCCGCTCTGGAATGATCGACGAAATCGAATCATTCACGCTCTGGGTGGGTAACATGAAGACTTTCGGAGTCGGTCGCTGCGCGACCGCCGATAGACTAAAAAGGACCAAGGTAACCAAGGTCAAAAGGCCGACACCAAACGGGTGACGTCGTTGATTTCTTCGAATCATCACTTTCCTGCGAACAAAAAAGCGCCGACTGGCGCGTTCCTGATTCTTTTTTTTCTGCGGTTGCCTACTAACACTCACACCCATTTTCGTCAACTGAAGCGCCCAGTTCTGGCTTGCCAACTATGCTTCAGAGCGCAAACACGTTAACGTTCGCGCCACTCAACGGACGATGAATGAAGCTCAGCATCGCGACCAAAATCTTCTTTGCGTTCACCGCGGTGATCGCCGTTTTCAGCGTGGTGCTGGTGTTCGGCATCTACCGAACTCAATGGACCTTCGAGCAGGTCCGCACGGTCAACGCCACCGTTGTGCCTCTCTCGCTCACACTATCTGACGTTCAAACGGACTTAAAGAGCTTCAGCGTGCTTCTCAACGAGCGAGACCCGCTGGTGCTTCGGCGCACCCTGCAAGTCACCCGACTCGCCCCGTCCGTTCCGGATCGATTCCGACGAAACATGGAACTAGCCGTCGACCTCGCCAAGCGAACCGATCAAGCCCAACGTGTCTCTGAACCGGTTTCCGAACGCGTTGCCGAGCTGAAGTTGGACATCGAGGAGTTCGCGATTTCATCGCAAGCCTTCACGAATCAGGTACTTTCCGAGTCCGACGAGACGTTGATCTTCGAACAACAAACCCAATTGCGCGAACAAGCCCGTAAGATGGACTCCGAGCTCAGTTCGCTCCGAATTGCTCTTCGTGAAATCACCGACCGTGCACTGCGGCAAGCCAAGGAGCACGAGCGTTCCAGCCTTTACGGGCTCGGAGTGGCTACCGCCGTCGCCTTGGCGATCGCGATTTTACTGCTGGTGGCCGTTTCGCTAACGATGCGCCGCTTAACCGACCTCACTGAAGCTGCGAAAAGAATCGGCCAAGGAGACTACGCACCACTCAGCGCGGCCGACGCGCGCAGCCCACATGACGAGATTGGCCTGCTTGTCCAAGAATTCGACCATATGGCACGTTCCATCGCGGATCGGGACCAAGCGCTTCGGGAACAACACGCAAAGTTCCTGAAGTCTGAGCGATTGGCGACCGTGGGGCGAATGACCGCACTGATTACCCATGAACTGCGCAATCCGCTATCCAGCATCAATCTCAACGTCGAGATGCTCCATGATGCCTTGTCGGACACCGAACTCACCCAGAACGACCCCGAACTGCTGGAACAGCTCGACACCATTATCTCGGAGGTCGACCGGCTGAGGGAGATCACCGAGCAGTACCTGGCCTATGCACGACTGCCGACGCCACGAATCGAACCCCATCTCTTGGGTGATAACCTCCAAAGCCTGCTCGACTTCCATGCGTGGGAATGGAGCGATGCTGGGGTGCAAGTCACGCTGGACATGAAAGATGACTTTTTGGCCAATTTTGACGCTGCACAGTTGCGCCAGGCTTGTCTCAACCTCATCAAGAATGCGGTCGAGGCTTCTCCTGAGGGCTCAACAATCGACGTGACGTTCAAGCAGGCCGCCGAGGATGCGGTCATCATGATTCGCGACCACGCGGGTGGAATCCCAGCCAGCGCCGTGGATCACATCTTCGAACCTTTCTTCACTACCAAAAAAAGTGGCACAGGATTGGGGCTGGCCATGACCCAGCAGATCATCGAAGAACACGGCGGTCATATCGAGCTTGAGCATCACCCCGACGGCACGACGTTTCACCTGCATCTCGTAGGAGCCTGCGCATGAAAGCCATGACCTGGAACCTCCGACTGGGCATCCAGCGAGGCCTAGAAGCTGTCGCTGAAATCATCGCCGAAACTGACTCGGACGTCGTTGCGATTCAAGAGGTAGGCCGCCATTGGATCATGGGTCCAAAAGGTGACACCACTGCCTGGCTGGCCAAGCGGCTCGGATACAAATCGATGATTTTTGTGCCTTGCCTACGCCTTGCCGGTGGTGCCGAGTACGGTCACGCCCTGCTTAGCAAACACCGGCTGGTGGCCCCACGCGTCACCGACCTTCCGATGCAAGTCGATGAACCACGCCGACTCCTCATCGCCCGATGCGAAGCACCTGACGGGCCTTTAGACATAGCCTCGACGCACCTTTCCCATATTGGAGATCGAGATCTCCAAGGACCGGTGTTGCTTGAACAGGCGCGAGGTCTGTCCAACCCGGCGTTGATCCTTGGTGACTTGAATACGCCGCATGCCGACTGGCTAAGCGAACTGATGCAGCATTTCGTGGATTCCGACCCAAACGCGAGTTTGACGTTTCCTGCCGGGAGCGCCGAACGGCGCATCGACTTCATTCTGGGAAGCGGAGTGAGATTCGTGAAAACCGAGGTGCTCGATTCCGGCGACGTTTCCGATCATTATCCGATCGTCACCAGATTCGAGCGCCCTCTTATTTCTTCTTAAGCTTCTTGATTTCGTCTTCGAGCTTGTCCCGCTCAAGGATGATCTCGGCTAGCGTGGTCTCGGCCTCTTCAAGCTTCCTCTTGAATTCGGCCGCTTTGGCCGCGTCCGCTGCGGTCGCTTCAAGCGCCTCAGCACGAGTGTTGGCCTCCACCAATTCAGCTTCCCGTGTCGCGAGCGTTTCCGTCAGCGCGTCACGCTCAGCAGCCGCCGCTTCAAGTGACTCCAATCGCGGGGTCATCTCGGCGATTTGCTCCATGAGCAACTCGCGTTGGGCTCCCAGATCCGCAAGGGTCTTCCCTGCTTCCTCGCCTAGTGCCGCCGCAGCCTGGGCGATCTCAAGCTCGCCTTCGAGGGTCTGTACTCTTACTTCCAGAATGCCTTTATCTTCGAAAAATTTGCCAAGGTCTCTGGTCAGCCCCGCGTTGTCTTGTTCGAGATCAATCACTTGCTCAGAAGCTAGCGCCAGCGCGGTTTCGACCTCAGTCAGACGCTCCAAGGAAGGCGCTTTTTCAAGGTCATCCCCAAGAGATTTAACCTGATCCTGAAGCGCGTTGTTTTCCTGAACCAACTTTCGAAGGTCGCCTGAAAGCTCTTCGAAGATTTGATTTTTCCGTTTGCCTTCTTTGTCCGAAACTTTCACACGTTTCCGAAGTTCTTCCACTTCGTCGGTCAGACGGCGACGTTCGACCTGCAGATAATCTGTTTCACGCGCAAACGCGACCCGTTCGTCTTTGAGGTCGTCACGCTCCTTCCGAATCGAGTCGAACTCGCTGCCAATCTTGGCATAACGAGCGTTGATTGAATCCACCAGGTCCTTGGACTCTTTAAGCCCAGATTCCAGTTCAGCACGTTTGACGAGCAACTCGTCGCGCTCGGTCTCAAGCTGCAGAACATTTTCTTCTGAAGCCTTCAAGCGAACTCGCAAGTCGGCAACTTCGTCCGCAACCGGCCGTAGCTCAAGCTCGGCCTCAATTTCCTGTACGCGAATCCCACGCTGCTCCGATTCGGACAACGCTTCTTCCAACGAGATTCTAAGGTCTTCGAGTTGCGCTTCCCGCTCGCTAAGGTCGCTTTGAAGCGTCTCAGAAAGCCCGGTGATATTGGTTAGCTTTTCATCACGCTCCGCGACTTCACGGTCGAGGCTCTCTATCTCGTTGAATGCCGAATCCAACTGAGTCTTGGCCTGATCAAGGGCTTGGCTCAATTCCTCGACTTTCTCTTGGTGCGCCGACAGCACATCGTTGGCACTGCTCAACTGCTCGCCGAGTTCAGCGCTTTGCAGCGCCGCGTTGTCGTTAGCGGCAGCGGCTACACGCAACGCCTCGAGCTGTCCGCGGAGCTCTTCCACGGCTTCATCGCGTGATGAGATATCGCGTTTGAAGTCATTAATGTCTTGATTCGCGCTAGAAAGCTGCGCCTGCAAACCTTCGACCTGTCCTTCCAATTCAACCAGGCGCTCCGAGCTTGGCGCGTCTTCAAGGGACTTTTTGGTATCGTTGAGCTGTCGCATCATGTTGCGACGTTCTTCCGAAAGGCGATCCCGCTCTTTGCGCAGTCGCTCAATTTGAAGTTGGCTGGCGGCACCGGCATCCGACGCACGATTCCCAAGCATGTCCGCGAGTTCGTCGCGATCACGCGTCAATTCGTCCAACTGCCGCTGCAGGTCCACCACATCGGCGGTGCCAGCTGCTGCGGAACGCAACGCCATGAAGCTTTCGACGCTTTGTTCGATGGTCGAATCGTTGACTTCTTCAGGCGGTTTGCCCTGCTGTACAAAAGCACTCAAACGACTGGCGATCTCTCCCGGAGCCGCATTACGTGTGTCCAAGTCGTCTTCGGCAATCGAACCATCCGAGTCCAACTCAAAGTCGATGTCATCAACCAGCCCCTCTCCGAGCGTCGGAGCGACCTCTACAGGAGCGACATCGCTGTAATCGGGCTCAAGATCGAGCGGCTCGTCATCCATCCAATCCGGCTGCGGAGGCGCAGGGAATGCGGGCGGACCGCCCAGTTGAAGCTCTTCGCCGTGACCGTCCTGATTAAAGGGGATCGGGTCGAAGGCGTCTGCGCCGTTGGAAAACCCATAGCTCTCAGGGCCATAAGGCTCTGGCTGCCCGAATGCAGGCTGTGCAAATGGATCGGAGGGCTCTTCGAGAGCCGGCAGTTCTGGGGGACGAGCATCAAATCCACCGAGATGGGTTTGTTTGTGACCCGCCTTATTCAGCACCGATTCGATGATGTCCGGGCTGACCTCGGCCGTAGCGCCGTCAGCTTCGTCCATGAATTGCAGAGGAAACTCCCCGATTCTCAGCCGATCGCCATCGATCAGGACCTGGCTTCGAATGCGGTTGCCGTTAACGTACGAACCGTTCGATGAATCGAGGTCATAGAGCGTAACCTCGCCATTCTCCCACACAAACTTGGCGTGGCGGCGAGAGATAGACGGATTATTCACACGCAGGGTATTCCCTGGGTTGCGTCCGACTGTAACTTCTGGCTCAGAGTCACCAATCGGAAGCATGACTTCTTCTTCTGACTCAGGATCGTTGAATATCAACTTCGGCACTGCAAGACCCTAGGGATGGGAGGTGGCGCAAGCTGCTTGTTTTCGCTCTGGATTGCGTTCACCTTTCATAACTCGCAGGCTCACGCTTGCCAAGTTAAGAACTAGGGTCGATCATGTTCGCCGCTTGAAGGCAGGCATTCGTTCATTCCGCAGGTTATTCCGTGAATCAGCTCGGCGCTCCATATCAAGAAGGTCGCCCGCGCGTTGCCGCATTTGGAGGCGCAAAGGGAGGCGCGGGCCGCAGCACGTTGTGCGCGGAGATTTCGCGTTCACTCGCACGTCATGGGCACAGAATTTTGTGCATCGACGCGTCTTGGGAGTGCGCAACGCTGAATACGTTGTTACACGCCGACGAGAGCCGCTTCGAATTCAGCGAGTCGTTGCCTCCACTGGGGATCGAAGGGTCGCACCTCGCCGACTATATTCAAGACACAGGCTACAAAAACGTGTGGCTGGCCTCGATCGCCTCGGGCCGCGACCAACCGTATCTGCGGCCTCGCCTCGCGGCGGATATCCTGCTGGAGCAATGCCACCAGCTGGATTTCGATTGGATTTTCATCGACCTTCCCCCAAGCGTCGACGCCTTTCCGGTCACGCTCTTCGCGTTATGCGACGTGCCTTTATTGGTCTCGACGCCAGAACCGGCTTCGATTCGGCTGACCACACAGTTCATGCGCGCTGCGGTTTATCAAGCATTGGGCTTCCATCCGGATGCGTTCAACCATTCAGACGACATGCTCGAGACGCTCTACCACCAACCCCTCCTGATGAATCGGGACTCGTTGATGCGTGCGGCACCGAGCCCCGATACACGCCGAATCATCCAAGAGACCTTAGACCGCTTCGAACCCTACATGGTTGTTAATATGGTTCGTGAGGGAGCCGAGCGCGACCTCGCGTTTGTACTCGCGCACGCGCTATTTCAGGCATTAGGAGTGTTCCCGCGTGTTCTTGGTGCGGTGGACTTCGAAGACCGCCGTTGGTTTTACAACCGTAGAACAGCTGGTAGCGGCCACTCGATTCGCGGAGAGGAAGCGCTGTCGAACGACATCGAGAGCCTTGGCCGCCACTTGGTCGACCTAAGCGGCATCGACGCCAAATATCCACGCCCAGTTCCGCGCCAAGCAGACACACACCCCTCTAGAAAGATTGGATTAAGTGTAGAGACAGGCAGAAACGAAGTGCGGCAGGCTTGTCGACGACTGTGGGAAGGATATCGTCGTGAGACTTCAATTTCTTTGGTGTTTGTGGACCCAGAACGACGACTTCAAATCGCCGATCAGCTAGAGAACACCTATCGCAAAGTGCTAACCATGACGACGGACACCCACGAGGTCGTCCCGCATGCACCGCCCGAACCTCCCCGGCCCGAGAGGATTCCAGAGCGATCTCAGCCGACAAAACCTCCGGTTGACGTTGTGCCCCCGAAACCACGCACCAGTGGTACCAACCCGGGCAAAACCATCGAAACCTTGAGGCGACAACGTCAGATGACATTGCAGGAACTCAGCCTCAGAACCCATATTGGCATCAAGTATCTATCGGCAATCGAGGACGGCGACGCCGCGGTCCTGCCGCGCCCCGTCTATCTGCGTGGGTACCTGCGCGAGATAGCGCGAGTGTTCGATGTCCAACAGGACGAGTTGATCGACGAGTATTTTCGCTTCCTGAGTGAGCCGTGATAGTGTACTTTTTGATGTGTACCGGCCCTTCATTTCCGACTCAAACACGAGAACTTCGATGAGCAAAATTTCCGACGAACGAAAAGCTGCCCAGCGCGCCCGCGTGATTGCATCGGACATGACGATTTATCCGGACATCCAGAAACGAATTGAAACGGGCATCAGAAATGACACCCTTTTCGAGGAACTTCATGGAATTATGAACGAAGCCCGCTCGCACTTCTCGACATACGTCAGTGAAGAAATTCTCAATGATACCAATATCCTTGAGCGAGCGTTTATCGACATCGTGTTCGCGAACACGGGTCACATCGAAAGCCCCATCTGGTAATTCTGGTACCTCCACGCACCCATCCTATTTCGTTTGAATTTGAGGTCGAGCCCGACGATGTTGGGACTCGGCTTGATGTCTTTCTTGCTGAGCAAGAAGACCCACCCATCTCTAGAAGTCAGGTTCGCCGCAGCATTGATTCCGGCGAGATCGACGTCAATAACGTCGCGATGAAGTCGGGTTACGCGCTGCGCCTCGGGGACACCATACGGTGGACCTGGCAGCCGCCGATGGAAATCGACCTGGTTGCCGAAGATATCCCGCTTGAGTTCCTCTACGAGGACGAGCATGTCGCCGTGGTGAATAAACCGGCGGGCATGGTGGTTCACCCTGCCCCAGGTCACCATTCAGGCACGCTTGTGAATGCGATTCTGCACCATTTTGTGGACTTACCGGTCATCGGCAACGCATTGCGCCCAGGGATCGTCCATCGTCTCGATAAGGACACCTCGGGCGCGATGGCAGTGACCAAATCGGATACCGGTCATCGACAGATGTCGGAGTTCTTCAAGCTGCATACGATCGACCGAGCCTATCATGCGCTGGCGTTCGCTCCAGGCTTGGACGACTCGGGCACTTTTGAATCACTACATGGCCGGGACCCCAATAATCGATTTCGCTACTCCTCAAGGGTACGCGAAGGTCGGCATGCGATCACACATTACACTGTCTTGGAGCGATATCATGGCGGTGCCGTTCTGATTGAGTGTCGCCTAGAAACTGGCCGCACCCATCAGATTCGGATGCATTTGAGCGAAGCCAACTCGCCGATTCTGTCCGACCCCATCTATGGGGGTAAAGCCGGAAACCAGTGTAAGCTCATCAGCCGCCTGGCACTTCATGCGCGGACGCTCGGCTTCAAAAACGTCGCGGGCGAGGATGTTTTCTGTGAAGCCCCTTATCCTGTAGACTTCAACAATGCACTGGAGATGCTTCGAGCAGGCAAGAGCTGGCGATGAACACAGAGTTGGTCAAGACCGGGGTCATCAAGTCGACCATCCACGACATCAAACGCTCGCGCGAGATTGCCCTCGTTTTTTCAAAACACGGCTTCCATGGCGTTCTGACCGCTATCGGGCTTGAGTCATGGCTCGCCGGCACAACCGTCCCGAAGGCGACTGCCGACCAAGGCAGCGCTACTCGCGCACGCCGCGCACTCGAAGAACTCGGACCGACCTTCATCAAGCTGGGTCAGATCCTATCGACCCGCCCCGACCTGCTTCCGCCGGTCTTCATTCAAGAATTTCAAAAACTCCAAGACGGTGCACCGAGTGTCCCGGTAGAAGACGTTATCGATCAAATCGAGTCCTCGCTTGGGAAGCCGCTGGCGGAGCTTTACTCCGAGTTCGAACCCGAGGCCATCGCGACCGCAAGCATGGCCCAGGTTCATCGAGCACGGCTCTTTGACGGTCGTGAGGTTGTGGTCAAAGTTCAACGGCCGGGCATCGGGCCCCAAATTCGAAGCGATCTGGCCATCCTGTATTATATGGCAAAACTGGGCGAGGCGACCGTCGACGAGATCGGGCTGTACAACCCCGTAGGCATCGTCCGCGAGTTCGATCGCGCCATCAACGAAGAGCTGAATTTCTTACACGAGGCCGCGAACAATGAAACCGCCCGAGCAAACGCTGCCGATAATCCCGACTACATCATCCCTGAGATCATCGCGGAGCTGACCACGACCACCGTCATCACCCAGACTTATATCGACGGTGAAAAACTCTCGTCGATCGAAGTGGGATCGGAACGCGCGCTAAAGCTGTGCACCATCGCCATGGAGGCGGCGTTCCAACAGATATTTACGGACGGATTCTTCCACGGAGACCCGCACCCTGGAAACATGTTGGTCACCAAGACCAACCAGGTCGCGTTCCTTGATTGGGGCTTGGTTGGAACGCTTTCGGTCGGGCAGCAAGACGAATTGGTCGACTTGATCTTGTCGATCATCTCGAACGACGTCGATGCCACCACCCGGACGGTCTTGAGAATGGGTCGACCGGATGGGCGCGTTAACCTGCGACTGCTTCGCACAGACGTCCAACGCATTCGTGACCGTCATCTGACACGAAGTCTCGACAAGCTGAATCTCGGCGAGATGATGGAAGACATCATGGATGTCGCCCACACGCACAGAATCCGGGTAAATCCTGAGTACGCCTTGCTCACCAAAGCCACGGCAACGGTCGAAGGTGTCCTTCGTTCGGTCTATCCCGACCTCGATATCATCGGAACACTCAAACCCTACGCTCAGCGCCTGCTCAAAGACAGATTTGGCAGCGAACGCATGATCAAGGCCGGCATGGTCACGTTGATGCGGGTGAATCACCTGCTGCGCGACGTCCCGATGCAAATCGACCAAGTCCTGATGGACGTTGAAGCTGGCGAGCTTCGGGTCCAAGTAGGACATCCAGCGCTGGATCATCATATCGGCGCCATGACGGTCTTAGGTAGCCGAGTATTTATGGGGTTTATCAGCTGCGGGCTGATCATTGGGGGTAGTATTCTGCTGACCACCAGCAACTGGCGGCCAGACGGTGTGCCAGTTTTGGCAATCACCGGTGTCATGTTCCTGCTGCTTGCTGGAGTGACCTCGTTTGCCGCCCTCACTTGGCATTTCATTACGGGCGGCATGAGGAAACTACGACTGACACCGTGGTTGCGGCTCTTCCGCCGACGTTAGTCCTGCAAGATCAACTTCGCCGCATTCAGAATCTGTCGATTGATCGCGCGGCCCACAAAAAGCTGGCGGCGTTCTTCGTCTGGAATTTGATCACGACGGTGCAGAACCACCTCACGCGCCCGACGAATCGATTGCGTGCGCTCGACCTGATGCTCTTCGATGTCCGGCAGAACTTGGACGTGATGATAGAGCACCTCATCAATGCCAAAAATATCGCCCTGATTCACCATATCGATGGCTTTGCGCGACTCAGCAATCGCTTCTTCCCGGCGACCCATCCCTTTATAGGCCCGCGCCATCAAGCTGTGGCCAAAACAAACACCCCAGCGCATGTCTGCGGCCACGCTGCGCTCGAGCGCATCTTCGGCTTGCATCAACGCCACGCGAGCCCCGTCGGCCAGGGTATTAGAAGCTAGATTCAGGGCGGCCAGCAACAACGTCGCCTGGACGCTCAGATACACGTGGGGAATCGAGTCGGCGATGCGCAGCCCCTCTTGGAGCGATTGTTCGGACTTCGCGAAATCGCCTTTTTCTAGGTGCGACGCCCCGAGCGTAATCAAACCATCTGCCAAAACTTGGTGCGAACTTGTTTTCCGCGCCAGGTAAATGCCACGCCTAATATTCGAGGTTGCTTCGTCCGCCAGGCCCATCAACATTTGGGTGTGTCCCAAATTGACCAGCAGGCCAGACTCTTCGCGCCGGTTTCCAAGCGTTCGACACTGTTCAAGCGAGATTTCGTACTTTTCAATCGCGCGAGGCAGTTCGCCCAGATATGCCAGCGCGAGCGCGCTATTTGCGAGCAAGTAACGAGACTGGCTCCTAAGATTCGCAGCTTGAGCGACGATGAGCGCACTTTCATAGGCCTCTAGCGCGAGGCGGTGGTGACCTGCCTGCCGATGCAAAACACCAACCAGGTTCAAGGCTTTTACGCGGCTCTCAAGGCAAGTGGCACCTTCGAGCGTGGCGAACGTTTCGGCCGCCTTGACCGCTAATATCTGCGCCGCATCCCGCTTGCCCTCGCTCGCCATAATCACAGCGTGCATAAGGCCTGCTTCGGCCTCTTGGACTTCGGCACCGCTTTCTTTGGCAAGCAACAAGGCGCGATCAGCGAACTCTCGGGCAGCCCTGAGCTCTGACGTATCGAAACAAAAACGAGCACGGCGCAATAGAATATCTGCGCGTTCCGCGGGGTCGGCACCTTCTGTCAACCGCTCGATTTCCTCGAGAGCGCGTGCGGTCTCGTCGCGCAAACCAAGTTCGTTCAGGGCACGGGCTCTGATTTTCATCGCTTTGAGCCGGAGCGGCGCTTCGTCTTCGACTCGGTCCAATACCTTTTCACAAAGGCGAAGCGCTTCGGCAGCGCCAAACTGGTCGAGCGCTTTGTCTGCAGCCTGAAAAAAGAATTCCACCGAACGGTCTTTCTGGCCGGCTTCATCAAAATGATGAGCAATCAAGGCACTCGCATAATCCTTGCGCTCGTCATCACGGCTTAGCAGATAGTACGCGAGCCGCTCGTGCAGCTCTGCTGCCTCGTCCGGGACCAACCCACGTACCGCCACGTCCTGAGTCAAAGCATTGCAGAACCGATACTGGCGCTCTCCCATCGGGGTCTGTTCAGGGTCATAGGTCTCTAGGGGAACCCCAGCAGGAAGATTCGCACGTTCCAAAAGTCCTAGTTGTACCAGATGTTCCACATGCTCCAACGCCTCTTCGGGCAACACCAGCTGCAGGTCGTTTCCATCAAAAGGAGACCAGAGCAGCGACACGCGCTGAAGAGTGTTTTTCAGCGGAACCGAAAGCCTATCGATCCGTGCACGCAACAGACCTTCAACGTTGCTTGGCAACCAGAACGGGGTATCTTCGACCGCACGCCCGGCCGATAACATGCCGCGATCCCTCAGTAATTCCACGACCTCTTTGATGTAGAGCGGATTGCCGCCGGAGCGCCTAAGGATTTCCTCGGCCAGGCCAACATCGTCAATTCGATGATGCCGAAGTAGCTCAACCACAAGCTCTTCACTCTCTCGTTCACCAAGCTCCTCGATCGTCTCGCTCCAAACGTATTTGCTCCCCAGCAGTTTGGCCCACTCTTCGGATTCAGCAACTGGAGCCAAATCGGCAATCAGCACTAGAGTCGCCGCAGCGCGTCGGCTCACGCCAAAATACTCGGCGCCAAACTCAAGCGACATCGAGTCCAACGCATGGGCATCGTCGATGGCGATCACAAGGGGCCGTTTCTCGGAAAAACGGGTGATCAGAGTTTCCATAGAACGGAAAATACGTGACTTCCGCTCGTCACCGCTCAATTGTTCAAAGGCCGACCCTGAAAACCTGATGCTAAAAATCGACCCCAGCGAATGCAACAGAAACTCGCGCTCTTCCTCGGTTTCGTCGCCAAACAGAGCGGTAACTCGAGTAAGTAGGTTATCGCGCATCTGGCGTAGATCATCGCGGCTTCCCAACCTAAGCATCTCTGCCAACATCGCGCCGATTCCCGCCAGTGGAAGGTCGCGTTCATGGGGAGGCACCACACCGCGCAAGAGCCGCACGTTTCGCGGGTCCAGGCCGCGCAGAAACTCTTCAACCAGCGTCGTTTTGCCCATGCCTGGCCGACCAAGCACGACCAGCGCTCCGGCCTTTGTGTCCAATGCATTTGAGCGGTAGCGCTCTCGCATGGCTTTCAGCGTGACGTCCCGCCCGTAAAAGCCGTGATATGAACGTCTAAGTTCCGAAAGCCGGTCTTGTTGGGTCTTAGGTTCGACAAGGCGCCACGCCTGGAATTGAAGCGTGTCGTCAGAGTCGTCGATCGGCAACGAATCTACTTTCTCGAGCCGGTATCCCCGTCGGATTCTACGAAAAATCTGCCCGCCCACCAAGATTTCGCGCGACATCGCCGACCGCGCCAGCCGTTCAGCCAGTTCATGTGCGGAACCAAAAAAGGACCACGTATAGTGACGACCGGTATCGTCGACGTTCTGCTCCAAAACCACGTCGCCAATGGCCAACCCGATGCTCAGCGCAATGGGCGCGTCCAGACTCGGGTTCATGCCGGCAACGGCTTCGTGCAGGTCCATGGCCACGCGGGCAGCCCGCTCGGCATCGTTTTCGCTCGAAATCGGAACGCCGAACAAAAGTGTAAAACCATCCTCGTTCACACGATGAACGACAGCGTCATTCTTGTACGCAATCGAATCGACGATTCGCGTGTACTCCTGCAAAACCTGTAACCACCTGACCTGCCCAAGCACGTGGCGTAGCGCAAACAGACCTTCAAGGTGGCCAGCGGCGATGATGCATTCCTTCCGCTCGCGAGTATGCCACTCCGGGGTGGCCGGCGGCTGCACCATTCGGGTGACGGGCGTATTCCCTGCCTGCCCCAGTGTTCCACCCGTCGCTGTTTGCGCTGAACTCGGCACCGTGCGCCCGGCGCTTTCGGAAGCGACCGCGGTGTTATTATTGTTGCCGTCTCCGCCGACAAATCTCGAAACCTTCGAAAAATGAGCCGACAAGCTGTTTGAGTCGTGGATATCCTCAAGGCCGTAAAGCACTCGGGTCAGTTCGACCTGAACATCACGAGCGGTCGGCGGCCGATCGTCGGGCTCCAGCGACAAGATCCGATACAGCAATTCAACGAGCGATTCGGGGATTTCCGCATTTAGACTGGCGATATCTGGCACGATGGCCGACTTGACTAGGCTAAGCGTCTCCTCTTGAGTGGTATGCTTGAACAGCGGTCGACCACATAAAATCTCGAACAGAACGACGCCGAGGCTGAAGATGTCGCTGCGCTGGTCCACCCGCCGGCCCGAGGCCTGCTCTGGACTCATGTAGGAAAACTTCCCCTTCACGACATGCGGGGTTTCGTCGGTGACGCTGCTAGCCTTCGCGATCCCAAAATCGACGATTTTCACTGCGCCTTCGCGCGAAACCAGAATATTTTGGGGGCTGATATCTCGATGCACGATGTTCAGCGGGGTCGAGTAGTGATCTTGTCGACGATGAGCATAATCAAGGCCCTTGGCGATCTCGACACCCACAAACACCGCGTCACCAAAGCTCAATTCTGAGCCCGAGCGCCGACCCGCACTCAGCAACTGCGCGAGGTCGCTACCGTCGACAAACTCCATGGCCAAGAAAAAGTCGCTATCGACTTTTCCGAAGTCGAAAATCTGAACGATATTGGGATGATTGAGCTCCATGGCGATTTTCGCCTCGGAGATGAACATATCGACAAAACGGCGATTAGACGTGAATTCGGGAAGGATCCGCTTGAGCACAAGGATCTTCTCAAGGCCCTCGGCTCCGCGGCTTTTGGCGAGAAAAACCTCGGCCATCCCTCCGGCGCCGATCTTCTCAATGAACTCGTACTTCCCGAATTCCCGTTCCACTTAGCTCCTCACTCAGTCTCGTCAACGGATTCAAGCGGCGTAAACGCCATTTGCCTGAGGGCCTCGTACGTCACAATTGCCGCTGCGTTCGAGAGATTCAGACTTCGAACCTTGTCCGTTGTCGGTATCCGGACAAGCAAGTCTTGGTAGTCTGCCATGATTTGATCAGACAGGCCTTTTGTTTCGCACCCAAAAACCAAAACAACACCCGCGTCATACACCACGTCGGCATACGAATGAGACGCTTTCTTGCTCAGAAAGCGAAGTTTATGACGAGGAAACAGCGCCGCAAAACTCTCGAAGTCGGGATGCACACAAAGACGGACATGTGGCCAGTAGTCGAGCCCGGCCCGCTTCAGCCGCTTATTGTCGAGTTCAAACGCAAGCGGCTCCACCAGGTGAAGCCAGATATTCGCACCCGCGCAAAGTCGACCGATATTGCCGGTGTTGCCGGGAATCTCGGGAGTCACAAGGCAAATATGCAAACTGGTGTCAGCGTCTGTGCCCCAAATCGGGTCCACAGGCCGAATCACAAAACCTTCATGACGAGGCATGGCAATCTACTCAGGAAAACGGAATGTGGCAGCAAGGGCGCGATGATCGCTCCCTCCATAAGAACCAGAACCATCGTCGTAGACTTCTGGCATGCCTTCGTCCACCGAAACCGTTGAAGAGTTGGCCATGATAAGTTGATCGATGTGCTCAGAGCTCGAAAATGAACCGTATGTCCAAAGCCCCGGTTGGGTCAGAAGGGTCAAACCGCCGGCCGAAAGAAGCTCTTTTATCGAGTTGCTCTCGGGGGTGTCGTTGAGGTCACCAGCGAGCACGACGAGCGCAGCGGGAAACTCAGCGGCGGTGGCACTCATGATCAGACCCGCCGCCTGAGCCTCCGCAAAACGACGACCGGGGTCGTCATCTCGCTGGGCCTTAAAATGAGCCGAGAACACCACAATTCGCTGGCCATTTTGCTCGGTATGAACTTCCAAAAACTCGCGCGCAAACGAAGTGTTCGAACCATCTGGTCGCTTGAGTGGAATATTTTTATGGGTGCGGACCTCAAGCAGTTTACCCTTCGATAACACAGCAACATCAAGGCTCGCTGTACCGCCAGTTTCACCCAGCTCCTCGACGGTAAATGGAGTCTGCAATTTTGCCATCAGCCCATCGAGCACTGCCTGAGTCTCGACCTCTTGCAGTGAAATCACATCGACGTCCATCTCATCAATCGCTGCCGCCAACTTCTTGGCTTTGAAGTCGAACTCAGCACTGCTCAATTGAAGTTCGTAGTCCCCCGATGCACAGGCGTTTGACTGGCACACCGTGTCAAAAAACCGCTTCACATTGAAAGTTCCGACTCGCAGCGGGACACCCATCGGGCCGACGTCTTGAGTCACATCCCCCATATCGACGACGCCCATGTCGTTCGCTGGGTTATTGGAATTTCCTTTCGAAGGGTCTTGGTCGCCACATGCCGACACAAAAAGAAGACCAATAATTATATGTCGGAAGCGCACTTCTTGCTCCTTATCAGGTCGCCGCAGTGTGGCGTATTCGGCAGGGCGTTGCAATGAAGTGCGCTTTGCCCTTTGTGAAAGATGACAGGAATCAGTATCGTTAGGCAAAATATGGAAGGAATAACGATGAAAACCTTACGACCTGTGCTTTTCGCGTGCGCCTTGGTGTTCGCCGGCGGGATCTCCTGTGATTCGACCACCAACACGAGTGCTTCGAACAACGGGAATAACAACGGCAACAATAACGGCAGCAACAACTCCAATAACGGCAACAACACCGCTGTCGCATGCACCGTGGGCGCCGAGTGCGCCTCTGGGATTTGTGCGGACGGCCTGTGTAAGGTTGTCGGCGGCAACAATTCGACGATGTGCCCCAACGGTGCGGCTCCGAGCGCATGCGGGAACTGCGACCCGTCGTGCCAAAAAAGCGGTTCGGGAGGGTCGGACCCATTCGTGCTGAGTGGAGACCCGAACGACAACCAGACAAGTCAAGGCGTTGTCCTTGATCCTGAGGGCGCCGTCACAATCGACGTGAAGCGCGTTGAGTCGCAATTCATCTGGATCGCAAACACCGGACAGGGAACCGTTTCAAAAGTAGATACTCGGACCTTCGAAGAGGTCGGCCGCTACTTCACTGGCCCAGCAGGTGCAGGCAATGACCCATCACGAACCTCGGTAAACACATTTGGCGATGTGTTTGTCGGAAATCGCGGCGGCAAAACTGTGACCAAGATCTCTGCGTTGGGCGAGGACTGCGCAGACAAGGATGGCGATAACGTCGTCACGACTTCGACCGGTCCAGCAGATATCAAACCTTGGGGCACGGACGACTGCGTGCTGTGGAACACCTCACTCCCCAACGGAGGGATAATCCGCGCTGTAGCTGCCCAAGACGCCCGTGCCAACGGCGACCTCGCCGCGGACATCAAGCCTGCTGTCTGGGTCGGTGGCTGGGACGGACGCATCTGGAAACTCGACTCGGATAACGGAAGTATTCTCCTCGACACACTCTCGCCCAACCCGACCTACGGATTTGCCCTCGATGGTGCGGGAAATCTCTGGATCTCCAGCCTGTCCGGAATTCTCGGAAGGCTCGACACCAATCGATGTATCGACGACGCGTCATGCATGGACGCAGTTTGTGATGGCGAAGGTGCCGGCGACACTTGCGTGAAACAACGGATCCCGGTTGACCACACAACATACGGCCTCACCGTCGACTTCAAACAGCGGGTTTGGATGGGCGGTAGTCGTGTCCTTCGTTATGACCACAAGGCTCCCGCCGGTGCTCGACAAACCTACGTCGACCAACTTTCGTTTGTGCACGGAATCGCGGCAGATGACAAAGGTTGGATCTGGGGTGCGGGCTACGGTTCGGGCGTTTACCGAATTAATGCCGACAACCCGACCGAAAACATCGCGGTTCCAGGTACGCAATTCAGCTCCAAGGGTGTCGCTGTCGATTTGGACGGGAAAATCTGGTCCATCAACCAGGGAGAATCGACTGCTACAGTCATCGTGCCCGGCGCGGGCGTGAACGATAACCAAGTGACAACACCCGTCACCGGACTGGTTTCGCCCTACACTTACAGCGACATGACCGGCGCCCAGCTTCGTTTCGTGTCCAACGAACGAGGCTACTATCGGCGAATTTTCGAAGGATGCCCTTCGGCAACGGGCGGTCTGCAGACAGACTGGCAAGAGATTCGTTGGGACGTGCAGACGCCCGGGGACTCGAAGATTAATTTCAGAGCACGCGGCGCTAACACCAGGGCTGATCTGACGAACGCTCAGTTCATTGACCTGGCATCGGTCCCACCGGACACGTCGCCCTTCGACATGTCCGTCGCGCTTCAGGCCGCAGGACTGCAAGGCATGAAGTTCATCGAGGTCGAGGCCGCTCTCACTGCGGTACGGGACGCCACCAACATGGTGTTTGCGCCTAAACTCAAGTCGATGGAAATCACCTACAGCTGCCCGATCATCATTCAGTAATCGGCCTCAGCCCAGCGAATCAAGCGCGTGGTCCCACGCGGTGCGCAACGCCTCCACTTCAACATTAAACCCTGCCCCACGCAGGGTCGCTGAATCGTCCAGGACGCCCAGATGGGTGGTCGGGATGGAATGGCTGCGGGCGACGTCTTGAAACGCCTGCACGTCCGCTGAGCGGACCGAAACAACGATTCGGGACGACGACTCACAGAACATGACTCGGTCGACGGCACCTGCCGGAAGCTTCAGTTCCAAGCCAAGGCCCGCGGCTCCATTCAGCAAGCACTCAGAAACGGCCACGCCGATTCCGCCTTCTGAGCAATCGTGGGCACTCTTAGTCAGGCGTTTGCTGATAAGTTCGCGAATAGTGTTCTGAAGCCGCCGCTCGGCATCCAAGTCGATTCTAGGCGGTAGGCCGTTGATGCCGCCACCCAGCAACCACTGCACCTCGGTGCCACCAATATCGGAGACGTTGGTCGAGCCCAAAAGCCAGACCTCGTCGCCTGCACCGGCAAATCCAGCGCCCATGAAGTTCGGAGAATCACCACCTTCAAGCGAACCATCAAATACGCCCAAGGCAGCAACGGTGGGTGTCGGGTAAATGTCTTTGCCAAACGAAGCGTTGTACAAACTCACGTTGCCGCTTACGACCGGTGCATCAAGGGCCAAACAAGCTTCCGCGAGCCCTTCGACCGCCTCCACAAATTCCCACATGATTTCAGGGTTTGTAGGGTCGCCAAAATTCAAACAATCGGTGATTGCGAGCGGTTTGGCCCCCGAACACGCGACGTTTCGAGTGGTCTCCGCCACCGCATGTTTAGCTCCCTCGCGAGGATCCAGGAAAACGAACCGACTGTTGCAGTCCACCGATATCGCGATCGCGCGATTGGATTGGGGCACACGCAGAACAGCGGCGTCGCCCTTCCCCGGCAACACCACGGTGCTGATGCCAACTTGGTGGTCAAATTGTTCAAAAACCACACGCCGTGAACCGATATTCGGACTGCCCATCAATTGAATCAGCGCAGCCCCAACATCTGGAATCTCAGGCCAAGTCGCTTGGGTCACCTTTTCCAATCGCGCCGGTTTGCGGCGAGCACGATCGTAGATGGGCGCTTCGGACGTAAGTAGAGATACCGGAACGTTGCAAACACACTCACCGTCCTGCCAAACCTCGTAATGACCAGTGTCAGTGACCTCTCCGACCTGGCCCCACTCGAGCTCCCATTTGTCGAAAACCCGGGCAACCTCGGCCTCCTGACCTTCTGCAATGACCACGAGCATACGTTCCTGAGATTCGCTCAACAGCACTTCGTATGCCGTCATGTTCTCTTCGCGTTTCGGCACTTTATCGACGTCCAGCCGAAGGCCCGTACCGCCGCGGTCGGCCATTTCGACCGATGAGCTGGTGAGCCCAGCGGCGCCCATGTCTTGGATCCCGATGATCGCGCCGGTTTGCATCAATTCCAGGCAGGCCTCGATCAGTAGTTTTTCGCGAAAAGGATCGCCAACTTGCACGGTGGGCCGCTTCTCTTCGCTGCCCTCCTCAAACTGGCCGCTCGCCATGGTGGCGCCGTGAATCCCGTCGCGGCCGGTGCCGGCCCCGACGTAAAAAACCGGGTTGCCGATGCCGCTCGCGACACCGAGGAAAATCGCGTCTTGTTTAGCGATACCCACAGTGAATACATTCACCAGGATATTGCCGTTATAAGATGCGTCGAAGTAGATTTCCCCGCCCACCGTCGGCACACCAACGCAGTTCCCGTACCCGGCGATGCCCGCGACCACGCCATGAAACAAGTGCGGGGTCTTCGGGAAATCCATGGCGCCAAAACGCAGCGAGTTCATCGACGCTAAAGGACGGGCGCCCATCGTGAAAACGTCGCGTAAAATCCCACCGACACCAGTAGCCGCGCCCTGATAAGGCTCGATGTAGCTTGGGTGATTATGGCTTTCCATCTTAAAAACAGCCGCCAGCCCATCGCCAATATCTACGGCCCCTGCGTTTTCACCCGGCCCAAGAACAACCTGTGGGCCCGTCGTCGGAAATTTTCTGAGGTGGATACGGCTCGATTTATAAGAGCAATGTTCACTCCACATCACGCTGAGCACACCCAGCTCGGTCCACGACGGCTCGCGGCCTAAAACGGCGAGCGCATGGTCGTATTCTTCAGCAGTCAGCTTGTGTTCCAGCGCCGCGCGTCTCATGTCCATAGTCTCACTCATGATGCTAGATTCAGTGCGGCTTCAAAAAAGGCGCGACCGTCTGTGTTTCCAAGGATCGCTTCGGATGCGCGCTCGGGATGAGGCATCATGCCGACCACGTTGCCGCGGATATTCGTAATTCCGGCAATATTCCCGAGGCTTCCGTTCGGATTGCCGGCGGGGGTTGCTTGTCCGTGCGAATCCACGTAACGCAGCACCACTTGGTCATTATCTTCGAGGCTCATCAACCCATCGGAATCGATCGTGTAATTACCCTCGGCGTTCGCGATGGGAAGGCGAATCAGTTGCCCGACCTCAAGTCCGCCTGTGAAAGGGGTACGAGCGCTCTCGACGCGCAGGTCAACGGTTTTGCATTGAAACGTGAGGCTCGTGTTTCTAAGCATCGCGCCCGGTAGCAAGCCCGATTCCAATAGAATCTGGAACCCGTTGCAGATTCCGATCACGGGTCGCCCTTCTGCTGCGAATTTCCGAACGGCGTCCATCACCGGCGAAATTTTGGCCACCGCGCCGCAGCGCAAGTAGTCGCCGTATGAAAATCCGCCCGGAATCACCAGGCCGTCTAACCCCGACACTTCACTTTCGCGATGCCAGACGTATTCGACCTCAGCGCCAAGTAAAGTAAGGACTTCCCCACAATCGCGGTCGCAATTCGAGCCCGGAAAAACAACGACGCCGAACCGCATTATTTCCCCTCATCGTCGAGAAACTCGACGCTGTAGTTTTCAAGGACTGGATTGACCAGGAACTCTTTGCACATCAGGTCAATTTCGGCCCGTACTGCTTCGCGATCATCACCTTCAATCTGAAGGTCGATCACTTTGCCCAGACGCACGCTTTCCACATGATGGCCAAGGCGGCGGAGACCTGATTGAACGACCTTCCCTGCGGGATCAAAGACTCCCGGACGATTTCGCACCAACACTCGAACATGCATGATTTACCTCAAACGTTCACTTTCACACCGAGACGCCGAGCGACCTCTTTGTACACTTCCATCAAGTCTCCAAGATCCTGACGAAAAACATCTTTATCGAGTTTTCGCCCGTCTTTGTCCCAAATTCGACACGTGTCCGGAGAAATTTCATCCCCCAAAATAATGTCGCCAGCAGGGTCAAATCCGAACTCAAGCTTGAAGTCCACGAGGCGTAGGCCAGCCGCGTCAAATGCAGTCCGTAGAATCGAATTCACCTGCAATCCTAGCTGTTTCAAATGTTGAAGTTCAGCCGCGGAGGCCAACTTCATCATCAAAACATGGCAATCGCTCAGAATCGGATCGCCAAGATCATCGTTCTTAAAATACGTCTCGACGATGGGGGGCTCGACCAAGGTGCCTTCGGCCTGACCGGTGCGCTTTGCAAGCGATCCCGAGACGACGTTTCGAACAACGACCTCCAGCGGAATCATTTTCAAGCGGCGCACCAACATGTCTTTGTCGTTTGGCCGGGCGATGAAATGGGTCCGAACACCGTTGGATTCTAGCAACTCAAAGAACTGCGAAGAGATCGCGTTGTTCAACAATCCCTTGCCCTCAAATTCGGCCTTCTTGACGCCATTGAAGGCTGTCGCGGAATTCTTGAAGCGCTGAACCATCGTGGACGAATCCTCGCCCGCCAGCATCTGTTTTGCTTTGCCCTCATACTCCGGAGTGACTTCGCTCATTTGGCCCCCTGCGGTTCGAAAACCCGCTCAAAGATATCTGGAATTCTACCCAAGACTGCGTCCAGGTCGAACGCTTCATCGAGGTCGTCCGACGACAGATGCTCGGTGATCTCAGTCGAGGTTCGTGCCAACTCCCGAAAGTCCGCGCCATCGTTAAATGCCCGCATGGCAACGACCTGCACGCGTTTATAAGCTTCGTTACGCGAAAGTCCGCGGCGGATCAGGCGCAGTAAAATCCCCTGCGAGAACGGAAGCCCTCGTGTGATCTCAAGGTTTCGCATCATCGCTTCGGGATAAACCACCAAGTTTTCGATGATATTGGTCATGCGGTGGAGTGCAAAATCAAGCGTCACCGTCGCGTCTGGCGCGATCATCCTTTCGACCGAGCTGTGGCTGATGTCACGTTCGTGCCACAGCGCAACGTTTTCCATCGCCGGCATGACCATGCCGCGCACCAGGCGGGCCAATCCGGTCACGTTTTCGCTGAGCACCGGGTTGCGCTTATGCGGCATCGCACTCGACCCCTTCTGGCCCACATGAAAGCGCTCTTCGGCCTCGCCGACTTCGGTGCGCTGCATGTGTCGAACGCCCACCGCGAATTTCTCGAGACTTGAGGCGATCAAACCCAGACAGCAGAAAAATTCGGCGTGGCGATCGCGCGAAACCACTTGGCTTGCGGCCAGCTCAGCAGTCAGGCCCAATTTACTCATCACAAAATCTTCGACCGCGATCGGGATGTTTGAAAACGTCCCAACGGCGCCTGATACCTTTCCGACTGAAATCACGGCGAGTGCTGCCTCTAACCGGACCCTGTTTCGGCGCATTTCGTCGTACCACATCGCTAGGACGTGTCCGAACGTCGTGGGTTCGGCGTGAATGGCATGTGAACGCCCCACCATCGGCGTGTCGCGATGTTCGTACGCTCGTTTGCGAATGGCTTCCATGAGCGCATCGACGTCGGCGATCAGCAGCTTTGCTGAATCCCTCAACTGCATCGCGAGGCACGTGTCGAGGACATCCGAGCTGGTCAGTCCGAAATGAATCCAACGCCCGTACTCTTCGCCAACGCTTTCTTCGAGGCTCTGCACGAAGGCAGCGACATCGTGGCGCGTGACTTGTTCGATTTCCGCGACGCGGTCGGCGCTCAAGACGGCGTTTTTTAGGATAAACTGGCTGGCCTCTTGAGGCACAACGCCAAGCTCCGCCCATGCTTCCACGGCGGCCACTTCGATTTCGAACCAACGTTGAAGACGAGCCTCATCCGTCCAGATTGCGGAGATTTCAGGACGTGTGTAGCGCGGAATCATCGGAATACCTGGTCGCAGGGAGCGCCATTGGTACCAATAATTGGTCGGATTTAAAACAGGATCCGCGTGACGTTTGGGTTACGGATTATTCTGGGTCGGCACAACAACGGAAGCCGATATCGCCTGAGCTGGAGCCCGGGGCTTTTGCCGAGGAATACCGGCACGAAGCCACATCTTCGTCACTCTCGAAGCTACCGCCGGCAATGCGTCGCTCCTCGACCCACTCGTGCACATTTCCACTCATATCGTACGCGCCTGAGCGACTACGACATTTTTTATTCGAGCCCGCGCTGGCCAAGGACCGCTCAAAGCCGTCTTCGTCCGCTGTGTTGCAGGAGTCAGCATCAAAAGTGGAGCCGTAGGGGTATTTCGACCCGCAGGCGCCACGCCACTCCGACAGTGTACAGAGTCGTTTGCTGGCCGCTTTGCAGAGCTTGGTGGCTTCGAACCAGTTAACCCGTGTTTTTGGTGGGGCGCCGGAGCCAGGATACTCGTACGAATCCACGCAATAGTTGCCGGACTTCGACTTCACTAGCTGCGCCCCGGAGGGACATTTGGTTCCGTCGGCTGCAACCTTTTCGGCTGGCTTTACGGCTTCTTGGGGCACTTTCACTTCTTTGGGCACGACCACTTTCGAGCTGGTGTCCGTCACGCTGCTTCCCACAGCCTTGATCGGCTCGACGACTGCAGCCACTTGGGTTGCTGTCTTGGTGGGCGGAACCTGCGCCGCAGTCTGAGTTTGCGCAGCGGTCTGCTGGGCCACTTGCTGTGCCGTTTGGGTCGAAGTCTGAGCAGCAGTCTGATTGGCTGCCTGCGCCACAGTCGCCGTAGGCACCACGACAGCAACCTGGTTCTGCGGGTTTGTATTAACAACGCCGTCCGGTGCGACAGCCCGCGAACCCAACTGGACAACCTCGTCGTCAGACGAGGGTTTGACGAACTGGTAGACCAAAACAAACGCGATGATCGCGACGACGGCGACCACAAACCAGTTCCGACTCGAGTCGGATTCTTTGGTTTTAGGCGGCGTCAACATGGTCATCGTGTTGACTCGTGCCGCGGGCCCACGCGGCATTTGCGGACGTGTCGGATCGACGCGGCCCACCTCGTTGGTGGTCAACAGGTCCTGAATCTCAGGCTCTTTGTCGCGGCTGTATTCGACGGTTGCGAGGTCCTCATCTATGACATGCGGTGGCAGTTTCCCAGCAGCCTTGGGAGCACCTTTCATCGGCGTTTCCGAAGGGGGGGCCTTTGGAGCTGGCGGTGGCGCGATCGCAGGGGACGACCCCGTTTGACGGGAAGTAGTCGTCGGTGGCACTGCAGGAGCAGGCGGCGGGACAGGCGGCGGTGGCGGCGTAGACGACTCATGCAGAGTCCCGGTATCAACCAACACGGTCAGGTCGCTGACGAGCGCTTCTATCGTTGCGTATCGTTCATCCCGAGCAAACGCGGTGGCGCGTTGGCATAAGATATCGAGCCCAGCGAGTTCATCCGGAACTGCAGAGCCAGGCGTGTAATCCGCTCCGAAAGCCATTTCACCGATAATCACGCCCAAGCTATACACATCTGCGCGCTTATCGGCCTCTGCACCTTGGGTGTGAAGCTCTGGCGCAAGATAGGTGCTGTCGTTGAGTCTCGAGCGCAAGCCGTCGCCGCCAAATGCACTCAACAAATAGGTGTCTGTGACCTTCAAAAGGTCCGGCATGAAGATGATGTTTTCGGGCTTGAGGTTGGCGCAGGGGGTCTCGCGTTCGCCCTGCGTCAAAGCCAAGGATATCTGGCTGATGACCGGCTCGATTTCGTCGAGACCAAAAACCTCGGCCTTCGAACGACGGAGCCCAAGTACTTTACGTAGGCTCAAACCTTCAAGGTACTGCATCGACACCCAGGGGTGACCTTTATGCACCCCCGAATCGTGCACTCTGACTAGGTTTGCCTGGGAGTGACCACGCGCTTGGCGGCCTGCAATCCCGAATTTCTCTTGCTGAATCGGCGATGCGATGAGCTCCTTCGCGAAAATTTTAACCGCGACATCGGCATCAATTTCCTCGTCGTGAGCTTTGTAGACCTCACCGAACGGGCCTTTGCCAATCAGTTCGCCCAAAACGTAGCGGTCTGAGATCTTCTCTCCCGGAGGAAAGATCTGGTCGTCGAGCTTAATTGCCTTGAGTTCTTGCGAGATCCGAAGGCCCTTCGACGTCGCAATATCAAATCGAGTGGTTTTCACAAGACTTGCGCCACAGTTCGGGCATGAGCGATCCGACGCCTCTACAGGACTTCCACACTGATGACAAAGCAAAGTAAACTCCTGCCAGGGCCCCGCAAGAGCCACGACTCAAGATTGCGGCCACACGACAACACGTGGGTAGGCGCAAAG
>JBBKVQ010000420.1:0-17277 GCA_037968515.1 Bradymonadaceae bacterium | reverse complement strand
GATGGTGTCGTGGCGTTAAAACTACGATATGCAGGCAATACGCATGTGGGAATGAAACGTACCCACAACGAGGATAACCTCCTCGTCCTGCAAGAAGAAAACCTCTACATGGTCGCCGACGGAATGGGCGGACATGCAAGTGGAGAAGTGGCATCAGAGATGGCTGTAAATACGGTCTCTGAATTCTATGGTGCAACATCCGCTGATGAGGACATCACCTGGCCTTATAAGATGGAGAAAGCGCGTCGGTATGAAGAAAACCGACTCGCAGCCGGTATCAAACTGGCCAACCTTCGCATCTTTGAGACCGCATCACAAAACCCTGCTCAAAAGGGCATGGGCACGACTCTGGTCGCGCTCACGTTCTCGGGAAACAGCGCGTATTTGGGGCATGTCGGCGACAGCCGCATCTACCGATTGCGCGGTGAGACGTTGGAGCAAGTGACCGAAGATCACTCGCTGCTCAACGACTACATTAAGATGAAGGATCTCACAGAACAAGAGATCGAAAACTTCCCGCACAAGAACGTTATCGTTCGTGCCCTCGGAATGAAGGAGACCGTTCAGGTCGACGTTCATCACGAGGAGCCCGAAGTTGGCGACCACTATATGCTGTGCTCGGACGGGCTGAACGGAATGATCACAGATGCAGATATCCGTCGCATCATGATGGAAAACCGTGAGGATCTCGAAGCTGGGACCGAAAAACTCATTCAAGCGGCCAACGCTGGCGGCGGCACAGACAATATTACCGTGATCATCGTAGAGGTCATTGGGAAGTGAAATGAACATCCCATTGGACGTTGTTGAACGAACCCCACTCATCACTGAGGCGGGGTTTCGTCGTTTAAAGGACATACTCCAACACCCGCACGCTCCCATCTGGAACCACACTCTGGGCGACCGAGTGAACGCCGACGATCTTCAGGCCGCGCAGGCGTTTCGCCAAATGACGGTTTCTGACCGTTTGGAGGACTACCTTTTACAAATGCGTAAGCGTTCGTGGTGGTTCGAAGCGATTATCAGCCCCGACTTCACGATCGCCGATTGGGAAGCCGTGCCCCGCATGACCAGAAACGATCTGGCAGAAAAGCTTCATCTGTTGGTCCCCCACGATGCTGACTTTTCGCGGCTCATTTCGTACACCACCTCCGGAACCACGGGGCATGCGCTGACGATCCCAACCCACCCGCGGACGCTCGCTCTGAATCAAACGTTGGCAGAACGTGCGCTGTCTGCATGGGGTCTTCCGGTCAGCTTCGGACCTGAATCTACGGTTCTGCAGGTGTGTCATCGACGGGACACTTTTCAATTTGCCAACACTTTTTCGGTCTGGAACCAATGCGGGTTTGCCAAGATCAACCTGCGCGAAGACCACTGGATGGGCGGACTTCCGGCTGCAAAGGTGTTTTGTGAAGACTTGGCCCCAACGTTGATTACCGGCGACCCGCTGGCCTTCGCGGCGCTCGCGGAACTAAACCCCAAAGTCGCTCCGGTGGCGATGTTTTCCACCGCCGTCACTTTGGACGAGTCCAACCGACCTTTCCTTGAGCGTTTTGGCTGCCCCATCATTGATTGGTATTCCTGCACAGAAACTGGACCTATCGCGTTCAAGAACCCCGCGGGCCACTGGCGTTTTATCTCGCCTGATCTGCATGTCGAGGTGATCGATGAACACGGGAAGGTGTTGCCGCCCGGTGTCGAGGGAGACATTGCTGTGACGGGCGGCAGAAATCCCTATCTTCCATTATTACGATACCTAACGGGTGACCGAGCCGTCTTGGCCGCCGATAATCGTGGGTTTGAAACCCTTATTGGGCGACACGAGGTGATGTTCAAGACCATCAACGGTTGGCTGCAGGGCATCGATATTGCTCGTGCGATGAGGGAGTGTTCACCCTTTATTCAACACCGCGTGATCCAAGCAACTGATGGTTCATTTGACGTCACGATTCGGCCCTTTGTGGGCACCACGGACGAGCGAGCGCTGCTGCGTACCCTGCAAGAGATCGTCGGCCCCAGTGTGAGCCTTAGGTTGGATTCAGAGCTCGGGGTGAACGGCAAGATCATACCATTTCAGGCAGCCACATGAACGACTTGCTTCATGCCTGGCGAGCGCAGTGGCCCGAAGCCATCAAGACTTGGAGCGCGTTCACGAAGCTATCGGAGCCGCGATGGTGTCTGGCGACGCATGATGAGGAGCAAGAGGGGCTGACGGGGTCTTTTGCCATGATTCGGCTCAACGACCACGCCGTGGTCATCAGCCTACGGCAGATCCAAGAGCTCGGACTGCAGAATTTCGCGACAGAAGTTTTGGCCCACGAGATTGGCCATCATGTGTACGCACCTGGCGATTTGCGGGATGCTGGGCGGCTTCTGGCCCGCATCAGACATGGCATTCCAACACGTGAGGCGATGGCACCGATGGTGTCCAATCTCTACACCGATTTGTTGATCAACGATCGCCTTCAACGCCAGTCGGGGCTGAACATGGCTGGGGTGTATGAGCAGCTCAATCGGGTCAACGGAACATCGAATTCGAAGCTATGGACGTTCTACATGAGGACCTACGAGCTCCTTTGGAACATGAAGCGAGGAAGCCTCGCCAACCCCAAGCTCATCGACGAAGTCCAGCTTGAGGCCGAACTTGGGGCGCGTCTTATCCGGGTCTATTCCAAAGATTGGCTTCGAGGGGGCGGACGATTTGGATCGCTTATTTTGCGTTTCCTGATCGAGGAAAACCCAGAAATCCCAGCGGATTGGCTGGATGCGCTGGCACTTGGGGTCGGTCAATACGTCCCCGACGGACTCGCTGATATCGAAGACGAGGAATTCGAAGGCGCCATTCATCCGGCGTTTGACCCAGAACTGACAGGCTTGGAAGTTGACCTCGATGAAGTCGAGCGCGAAACCCCCGCTCTAGGAGGTATGGCTAGGACGGGCGGGCAAAAAAACAACTACCGGTCGCCCACCGGTTATATTGAGCTCATGAAGTCGCTGGGCGTAAAGGTCTCCGAGAAGGAGCTTGTCTCGGCGTATTATCGTGAACGCGCCTCACACCACATGATTCGTTTTCCCACGCGGGTGTCTCCTCAGTCCACTGAACCCCATCCAGAGGGCTTGGATGTTTGGGATCCCGGGAGCCCTGTTTCGGCCATCGACTGGGTCGAATCGATGATCCGCAGCCCGATCGTGATCCCTGGAGTAACGACCTACGAACGCCTTCAAGGTTACGGCCCAGGCGGGGAACCGGAACGCGAACCGATCGACTTGTATCTCGGGATCGACTGCTCAGGCTCGATGGGAAACCCGGCACACATGCTGTCCTACCCAGTGCTGGCTGGCGCCGTGATGTTGCTATCGGCGCTGCGGGCCAAAGCCCAAGTGATGGTCTGTCTATCGGGCGAGCCAGGGAGTTTCTCAGAGACCAAAGGCTTCATTCGGGATGAACGAGAGCTGCTCACAACGCTGACCTCCTACCTTGGCACCGGCTACGCGTACGGAATCAAGCGACTCGAAGCGCAGTTTATGGCCCAAAAGGCGCCGACGCGCCCCACCCACGCTCTGATAATTTCGGACAGCGATATGTTCATGATGATCCGCGATGTGGCCAATGGCGTGGAGATCATGGAAACGATTCCAAAGGTCTGCACTGCCGGAGCGACCATGGTTCTGCAGTTGCACCGTGCCCCACACGAAGCCAATATCATGAAGCTCGAGGCCGCTGGCTGGAACGTGCACACGGTGACCTCGATGGAAGAAGTCTTGAAGTTTGCCGCAGCGTTCAGTCGTCTCACCTGGGAAGAGCCATGAGAACCGGACCATCGATCGACGACTTGACACACTTTCTAGCGGAGTGTCCTGCGGATTTCTTGGCCGGGCCAGTCGCGGAGTCAACGGGCGGGATTCATGTGGATGCGGTCGTGTTTGATACTTTGCTCCTGCTTGGTGGCACCACATCACAAAAATCATTGAGGAGCTTTGAACCCGGCGAACAAAGGAATGCGGCAAATCGCATCGCGCTGGTCATATGTTGGTTCATGAGCCACCCGTGGTTCGGGGATCAAGGTCTTGCAGACTTGGCGCAAACGACGTTGCAGGAGCTTCCTGGCGAGATTGCTCCGCTATTGAAACCGGAACGCTTGGTCACCGATCCAGATCGACGCGAAGAGCTCGCCAGGCTTGTTTTGAAGCGATTGGGTGTGGTTCCCAAGGGAGAGACAGAGACTCATGCCGCCGATCGTTTGAAGTCGATCAGCAGTGTCGAGCGCAAGCGTCTCTTGAGCGAGACTCGTGCCCAGGTCGAACATGCTCAGCGATTGCGCAAAGCAATGGCTGAAAAGCAGGCAAGGGAAGCCGCAGCTCGATACACGGGTGAATGATCAGAGGGTGATCACGGCCCCAACATGAGCCGATTGGAGGAACTCAATGGCCCGGGCATCTTCGAAGCCCAAATCCCCACGCCCCTGGAAGATCGTTCGCTCAAGGCGCATGTCGACTCCGCCGACGATGCCCAGCATTTCGTTAATTTCGTACGAAAACCCGAGCCCACCCGAAAACGAGAACGTATAGGCCGACTCGCCAAATCCTTCGAGATTTGAACCCCAGATACCCAGAGGCACGACGTCGAAATAACCGTTGATGGCCAACTTCGGGATGACCGGCATCGCGATGGTCGCTCCCACAGTCGGGGCAATCATCGACGTTTCAGGCAGCGCTGATGAGTCGACCATGAAGCTTGTGTAACGAACCGAGAGCTTGGCTTGTGCTACCACCGAATCGTCGGCGACGGGCGCGAGCAACCGAAAGACCGCTCCGAGCTCGCCTTCAAGGTGCAACATCGAGTCAGTTCGGACGGCGTCCACTGACCCGAGACCCATCGCAAGTCGGCCCACGACGCCTATATTCTCGAACTCCGAGCCGGACTTCACTCCGGGAAACGCCACAACCTTGAGCTCAAATCCGGGAAAGGGTGCAGATGCGTATGAAAGCTGTGTGCCATTGAGGCTTGTGACCATCAATTCACGCGAAAAAATCCGGGCGGCAATGATTCCTTCCAACCATTTTGCCGAGAGTCGCTCTTGAGCTCGGGCTTCTTTTTCGGCAGCACGTTTGCGTTCCTCTTCAAGGCCGCCGTCGTCCACGACTTTGGGCTTTTCCTGGGGCTCTTCGTCAACAAGTGCGATCGAAACGTCCGATTTCTTGAGAATTTTTTTCATCTCCAAGGCAACGCGTTTGGCGCCAGCAGCATCCAGCCCATCTGCCGAACGCTCCACCGTAAACGTCACCGTACTCTCGCCGGTCGAATCCACAAACGAAGCATCGTAGAGCCCGTCATCAGCTTCGTTTCGAGCGAGGTAAACGATGTAGGTGATATTCGCGCCTTTGAGTACCCACTTGAGATCTTTGGGACGCCGAAGGATTCGTTTGGGAGAAATCCCGCGTGAAGACAACTCACCCAAGAACCACTTTTGGTTCTTGACTGCCACCCCTCCGATGGCGACGAGTTCCTTTTCCAATCCAGCCGTACCGCCGTCGGGTACGTCAAGAAGGACGATCAAGGGTTGTGGTGTCTCATCCTGTGCAAAAACAGGACTCGCACAGAATGACGCTATGAGAATGAGCCAGAAAAACGGCTGCAGAATCTTCATCTCAAGGGTCCGGTAGTAGGGGATCAGATCGGAGCGGGAGGAGGTACACATGCGGTCGTAGGACTCATACATACGCCGTCATTCTGGCACGCCGCCGAAAGGCAGTCATCGCTGAATGTACATGCACCCTCATCCGACTTCTGAACACAAGTCGTGCCATCGCAACGTGTGTCGTAGCTGCAATCGCTTAATGCGCGACAGGATTCTCCAACCGTAGCGATCTCAGCACAGGTGCCGTTGGCAAAGTCGGCGTCGCAATAAAGTCCCATCGAACACAGATTTGAGAAGTAGTTGCAAGGTTGACCCAACTGATACCCAAACTTGATCGGCGCACAGGCTTCATCATGACACCAGTTGCCTGTGATGCATTGGCCGCTGTCAGTGCAGGCGCCACCACTGGCTACATAGGTTTTGCATTGGAAGTCTGTGAGATCACAATACTCGGTGAACTCACACTTCACGTCTCCTCCGGCGCCGCAGTAGACGTCGAATGCCGGCGGCTCCGAACACACCCCACCGCACGTGTTGCCAAGTCCCAGCGAGCAATAGGTGCCAGCTGCACAATCAGCGTTGGAAAAACACTCGTCATCAAGACCAGCAAGTCCTGTCAACACGTCTTCACAGGCTTGAAACACCATGCGTGGCGACTCAAAAGCAGCGCTGATTTCACCGCATTGGGCGTTCCCAATAGCGAGGTCACAGAACGGGATTTCATCGGGGAAAAACTGCGACCGACCATCGGTAACGGCGGCCGAATAGCCCGCGATCGGATTCCGATTGAAGAAATTCTGCATGCAATCACCCTTGGTGCGCATGCCCGACTGAACGACCTTGGTTGCAACAAAATAGTCGGTACGGCAGGTGACCACTTTTTCACAGAATGCGTCGACCATGTCGTACACAAAAATCTCGACCGGGTCGGATGTCGGTTTCGGCGGAATGACCCCATCGTAATCACGCAGGTCCTCATCCTGAACCGTGTCGTAGATGTCCTCTACGAGGTTATTCGTGGTGTTGTTGGGATTATTATTGGTCCCGTTATTCGTCGTGTTATTCGAAGTTGTTCCGTTATTGGTCGCGTTGTTCGACCCATTATTCACGGCGTTATTCGGATTCGTATTATTGGTATTCGAGACGTTATTGCTGATCAGCGCGGCTTTGTTATCACCGCAAGCGACCAAGCAAACCAACGCGGTGGCCAGCGACCATCGTTGCCAGTTCATGAAGGGGCTCCAAGTCTATTGAGTTCGAAATAATTTGAAGGAAGTCTGGCTGGAAGTGAGGCGCTATGCAAGCTTCAGTCGCTCATCACTGTATGCGTAAGGGTCTGATTCGATTCTGGGTCAGGCAGAGAGAGAACCTGCATGAATTGACCGTTTCGGCTGTACTCACGCAATTGCGCTTCCTGGCCTTGGAACTCGACAAGGCCACGGAGCTTCTCCATGACAACGCTCGACTCGGTCTGTTCCCAACCGCGACCCACGAGCGCTCGGTCATAGAACTGAACCTGTTGAGCCGCATCCGTAGATCCTATGAATACATTATTACGATAGGCTTTTTCACCGCCAAGATCTTCGAAGTTGGTCAATCGAGTGCAACCAGGGCAGGCGGGAACCTCAACGTCGGTGTTGACGTTGGATACCTTTGCACCGGGAATCATCTTTTCGTAATCAAAGCCCTTATCGCTCCACGAACTCGTCACGAGCGTGTTTTCGCCGTCACGATTGATCTCGATGTATTTGTGGGCGTCGAAGAGCTTCCAAGGTGCCTTTCCCTTGTTGTTCTCGAAGTTCTTAACGAGGTCTTCCTCGGTTTTAGTCGGACCTTTGGATTCCACGCCGCCCAAGACAATATTATCGGGTGAAATCACCATCGGGACCACGCCGCCGCTTAACGACGCCTTGAACATGCGGTCGGAGTTTTCATCGGTGACCGCTGTGAATATCTCTGGATTAAGGCCCTGTTCGTAGAATTCGCGCTCGTATTTCTCCATGACCACAAGCGGTTCTTCTTTGTGGATCGCGGACGAGAAGAACACCGTATTGCCGTTCAGATTATAGACTTCGGGCGCGTTATGACCAAGGTCTTGAAGCCCGGCGACAAATTTCTCGGTTGACGTGCGATCGGCGAAATCCAGCGAGAGGATATCGGCCTGAGATTCAGGGACTTCGATATCTTTATCGAACACACCAAATCCAAAAGCGATCGCTGCCACCGTGGCACCCGTGAAGGTTATCTTAGCGGCGTTGATGAGTGGTTTTATGAAATTCATCTAAGCCTCACGGGGATGGAAACGGAATGGTTGGAACATCGAATCTACCACCTGGGTAAGGCTGGCTCCACCTGATGCCGAGGATCTCCTTGTAAGGCCTCTGGGCTTCCATGGTCAGTCGCGCCACGCCGGTTGGAACACCAGCTGCTTCAGGACCCTTCAAGGGAAAGGGCGGCACCAGTGTGTTGAAGTGGGCCCGCATAGGCATCGAGTAGGCTGCGACATTCATATTGTCGGTGGCGAAACCGACCACAGCACCGTAACGCTGTCCAGCGGCCATAGCGGGCCTGACGCCGGAGCCTGACAAGAGCGCATTGATGGCACCAAGGGCTCCGCTGCCAGAGCCACTGAAGTTGCCGACCCCTTCGTCCACAAGGTCTTTTGCAAGTTTCGACTGACCAATGATGGTCGCTGAATCCGAGGATCGATACCCTTCGACATATCGCATATTCACGACTTGATCGACCGGCCAGGTCCGGGCGGCAGACTCTCCCCAGTGTCCCTTCAAGCCCATGCCCAGATAGGTTGTGCCCTCAGCGGCCATAACAAGACCGCGTTGCACCGATGTTTGGTGAATAGGCTTGTTGCCAAAGAGCAATCCGGCTCCCGATAACCCCGCGCCGATGGTCGGCTGCATAAAGGGTGACCAACGAACCTTGCTAGATGGAATCGCGAGTTCAAAAGTATTCCGATGAGCGCGGGCCCAAGTTTTGACCGATTTTTCGTTGAAAAGCCCCAATTGCAGAGTTCCGACAAAACACATGATGAAAATCGGCAACGTGATCACAAACTCCGTAATCGTCGTGCCGGATTCATCGTCAAGTAGTCTTGAGATAGGGTTTTTCATTTCGCGATCCCCTCGATGGTGGAGTGCCCAAAACCGCGCGTCGCGCGCTCCATATTGGCGAAATCTTGAAGCGCCGAAGTAACCCCTGAAACACTTCCCATGCCAATCAAAGATGAGAGCGCCATGTAGGGCAGAACGTCATGATAGGACTGATTGAGATCAAAGCCTGCTTCCTGCCACTCCCCTGGCAACGCCACTGGTCGCAAGCGCGACGTCCAACTCGGACGGAAGGGATTTGGTTCGCCATTCTGGTAGGTCATTTCAGCACGGGCCATCGACCAAGAGCCGGAGGTCCGGTAACCAAATGAATCCACGACACCAAGTTGGTTTTTGTATTCTTTGGTCATGAACATGTACTTCTGACGATCGTCTCTAAACTTCTCGGGGCGGTTGCCGTAGGCGTAGACCAAATTCGAAGTCGCTGTCGTCCACGCCGATTGGGTAGGAAACTTACGAAAAATCCAAGGCGCGCCCGCCTCAACCCATTTATTGGTGACGGGATGACGATACTTCATCTTTGCCGTCGTCTGCCAAAAGCCCAAAGGAAATGCGAGCATCCCGAGGCCATAGGCTCTCCATGTAGCCGCTCCCATGCTTGAACGGTTTTTATGATGAAGTGAATTCGCCATATGTTCCGCCCAATAAGCCCCGTCACCCAGCATGTGATCCATCATCAAATCGGACCAATAAGTTCCCCGTTCATACGGGAACACATCGACCATGCCAGCCGTAGTGAACAGGCCTCCCAGACCAATGCCAGACATGAACGAGCGAAGGGCATTCATGATATTTGGAATGGGCCCAATCATCACACCAGGTGGTGGAGGGAAACTCGCGGTGGTCGTGGCGCCGTTTCTCATCCCCCTGACGATGCCTTCTGAGAACGCCCACCAGGGAGTAAGCCACATCATGTACTGTTGGTAGTTATCCAAGGCTTTGATGTCTTGCGCGTGGTAGGTCTTGGCGGACCCACTGGCAAAAATGCCAAATATACCAGTGAGTTTGAAATAGTCGTTGATGGTCTCCCACGCCATCATGAAGGTGTTCGCTAACGCATCAAGGCAGATGTCAGGACGATACCATCTGCATTTACTCCATCGCCAACCAATCCATGCCGCGTAACCGTAATACATCCCCAGATACATCGACTGAATCCCGATGATCGAACGTTTAGCGACATTGGTATACGCAATCATGTTTGCGGCGCGCGCCTTGACCGATGACTGTGAAAACGCCGCAGCATCTGCTGAAGCCTGCAGTTCAATTTTATCCCGAGCGCCTTTCCCGGCATCAATGATGACCCAAGCCAACATCATGATGATCAGAATCGCTGCAAGAGAGAGCAAAAACACCGCTCCGCCTTCGTTACGGTGAAATCCCCGGTGCCACGATTGAATCGACTTCATGGAATACCTCATCGTGGATACTGCGGGTTGGCGGGCACTTGTGCGGGGAAATGAAACTCCCTGAAGATCGGGCGATAATAGCCGTAACGCCCCATTACAGTAGAAGCTTGCCCAAAGATCTGGGGAACCAAGGGCATCGCAATCTGGTGTTGGTAGATTACGACAGCACCAGCGCGTCCAAGCAACACGGCCGGAATCACAGTGGTGGCGTGGTAAGCCCAGGTAAGCTTTCGAACCGAACGTGTACGAAACGACGTGCCGTCCAAGGAACGCCACAGCGCCAGATGCGCCCGGTCGCCCTGCCGGATGACTCCTGCAAGATCCTCAAGTTCCATCGCATAAACAAGTGGTTTGGCCACCGCGCCCTGGTCGCTGACCAAAAGCGGAAGTTGCTGGGCGAGCATTCCAGCGCGGGCTTCCTTGAGGGTTCCCGAGACAGTGAAGAAGGGATCGTGAAAGTAATCGCCGGGGGCAACAGGCGCGAGCGACATCGCGGCCGCTACACGAGCTTTGCTCATCACCGTAGTGTAAGAGACTCCTGACCGATTGCCTTGCATTTCTCCAGCCCAAACCCATGTGGCCCGTGCGGCCTGAAATGTCGCAAGATTGGTCAAGACGCCGGCGATGCTGGTGATCGACAACTGCATGATGCCCATCGAAAGCATCATCCAAATCGGCAAGATAATCAGAGTTTCGGTCATCGCCGAGCCACGAGATACCCGGATCGTACGTAGTTTGTTCTGACGCGCACGAGTTCGAATCAAGCGATAGGAAATGAAAAGTAGCGCCCAAATACACGCGGCCAAAAGCACATGGATGATGAGATCGGACGTACTGAACGTCCGGAATTCCGCGACGTTCATCGCGGAAACATAGGCCTCGACCACGCTCATATCCAAAAATGGAAGAGTGGTCGCAAGTGTGACGGATATCACCCCAAGAAGGTGTATCCACACCGTCGCTACGCCGCGCGTTAGCCAGGATGCCTTCATCATAATTTTCTCGTGTGGTTATTCTTCACAGAACTTAACGCAAGAATCATTCCCTTTCTTGTCACGTAGACAACATCATGAAATCCTGTGATCACCTGCGACTTCGTGTCACACTTCGAGGTCTCATTCATCATAGCGTTGCTCCCCTAAGAACTCCTCAACTGTTACTCCCCCCGCGTCATCTTGAGTTCCAGCATCTGAATCGCCGGTGTTAAGTCCTGATTGGTTTAAGTTCTTGTCTTTGAGGACAACGTTCATTCGGGCCATGGCGTCTTTCGAAAAAATCTCATCGACGTTGCCGCCGGATTCTTCAATCATTTTGCGCAGCTTGGGATCGAGCCCGCCGTTGCCCATCTGAAGGAAGACTTCGGCGCCGCCGCGAGTGATCCCACTGTTGATCTGGGTGGCCATCAAGAGTTCATAGTTCTCTTTGGTTTGCTGACTTCGCATTGCCCCCATTTGGCGACGAAGGTCTTGGGCCACAGCCGGGGAAAGGTCCTCCGACAACGCGCCCTCGACTTGATCTGCGCCGGTAAATCGGTCCAAACGCTCCATCCACTTTTCCTGACGATCGCCCTGTGCGATCTGACGATCGAGCTCCTGCTGTGTCAGACGAGAGATCGCGGTATGAATAATGGTCGAAGCCATGGTGGTTGCTGTCTGAGACGCATACTTTTGGATTCGATCGCACACAGCAGACGTCGTCACCAAACCTTCTGCGTTGCCCTCAAGGGCGTCGATACAAGCGCCCGACCAGACACTCAAAGCCTGATCGCCTTCTGCCATCCCACACCCTTGCAACGACACGGCCGTGTTCAACATTCCGGCCGTCTCCGACGCGTTTTTGCTTTCGACGATCACTCGGCAACCAAGACTAAGGCCCCACTGACGCATCAATGGAGTGTCCGTAATCTTCTTAAAGACACCCGTGGTTTTTGTACTGTAGGTCATGTTGGTCAACCCGCGGAAAAGCGACTCGGCGACAAGCGGGTCGATTTCACTAGGATTTCCAAGAGCTTGGAGTTGCTTCAGCGGGGATGGGTATGTGGTGGAAAAGGCCTCCATGGCACATAGCTTGACCGCTTCATGGTGGGCCGTCGTGGCGATTCGTAACAGTCTTGCTGGCGCGTCGGTGCTTTGTACCTGACTCAGCATCTGAAGATGCGGCAACAACCCACAGGCATTGGGGGTGTTCGATTTCAGGATTTTTTGTTCCCATTCCTGCGCAATCTGCCGACGTAAGAGTTCCGTCGCATCGGTGCCTTCAATATCCCGCAGTAAACACGACGACACGACTTCTGGGCGCCTCATCAGATCCGACAGTTGCGATCGCACGGAATCATAACCCCGTGAGACCAAGGCAACACACGCGGCGTTGGCGACGTCATCATCGGTGTCTTCGATCGCCTTCACAATCGATGAACCAGGAATGGCGCTTCCAGCAATCTCGAGAATGGCGACGCGTGTATCAGGAATCGCCCATAAATAGAGAGGAGCCCCACACAACAGGCTCAAAAAGAACGCCGCCGCAGTTTTTCCTGGGGATTTGGTCCAGAGCCCAATCAGTAGGGTCAGCGGCAACACCACAAAGAGGCCGTATTGAGCCCCCACCCAAATGATTCCCTCCCAATGCCAAGCCGTCAAAACAAGAACAAGCACCATGGCGCTGAGGCTCATGGTGCTTGTGATGCCCAGGACACTTGAGATGGGCGAGGTTGAGGGCTGTTCAGACATTCATCACTCGTAAGTGAGCGTTACGTTGTTTTCCTTGTACGTTCCTCCACCCAACATATGAGTTCGGGTACTGCCTCGTTTGAGCGAGAATCTTGCCTTGCCGCTTCCGTTGCATGCGCCAGGGCTATTGGATTGCACCAACACGATCACGTCACCCGGCATCAATGAACGACCGAATTTGATTTCCGTCTTGGAGGTCAAACCGGCAACTTTCGACGTCCGCAAAGGACAAGTCGAGTCAGGCTTACCTCGCAGGGCAGCGGGACCCGAGGTCGCACAAAACGTACTCGTTCGTGGAACGCTGAATCCTGCTCGTGGATTTGGAGGAATGGTGCGAGTCACACAGATGGAGTCCACGTCATAACCACTGATGTCGTCGAACCCCGATGAATCATCGATCGGTTCAATGACAAGCGTGTCGTAAGCACTTGAATCGAGGCAAAAGCCTTCCCATTTGCCCGATGCCATCTCGAACTTACGCGTCGACACTTCAGCGCACGGACCGTCTCCGGGACACGAAATATTCTTGGTCCAAGACCAGAGACGAAGGTCGACCTCAAATTGAAGTCGAGCTTCGGCCTTGCCGTAGATTTCGACCGCTGCCTCAGCACACGCCTTGGGATCGGAAGACACCTGCAATGGACGGTAGGTGACCGACCCTTCCATGATGCCCTTGATTTCAGCGCCGCGGAGTTTGACCACCCCAGCTGCCGCGCTCAGGCTAAACCCTACGCCAAGCTCAAACCCGGCAGAGCCTTCGAGTTTTGCGTCATAATCGAACGCTCTCTTGGTAAACCGCCCACCCGTCCCAGAGATCGGGACACGGGTGTTGGGAATGGCAAAGACACCTGTAAGGCGCTGGCGAGGTTTGTTGATGTATTCAAAACCAAACGGAATGGTGCGTGAGAACTCGTACTCGACTTCGCCAGATACTTCACCGGTAGCCTTGAGCTCTGCGGTGAGCTGACCAAACGCTTCGACCGTCACACTCAGCCCTGTGGCTCCCAGTGGCACCACCCCGAGCGTCTTTCTAAACAAAGACTTAGGCTCTGGGCTCCACAGCGGAACACTCTTCGTAATCTTGGCCTGCATATTCGCTTTTGCAGTGAAGGTCGTCTCGGCATATGCCGCGAGACGATCGATGCAGAAGTCATCGTCGTCTTCAGGATTCGTACAGCGGTAGGAACTGTTGAAACGTCCTACTCGGCCCTCGAACACGCCCTTCATAGTCGCCGGGATTCGAACATTTCCATCGAACTTGAAATTGCCCGACGGCCCGCTCGAGGCTCGTACCGTTACATCGGTGAAGATTCGCATGTCGACGAGCGTCAGCGGGTCGTAGCGGACGACGTTTCCGAAATCGTCGTAAACAGGCTCTTCGCGAACAATGATGTCTTCAGGAGTTTCGGCGAGTCCCGTGGTGGACATTTCCCATGGAATACGGAAATTGCCCCAGATAACGCGCCCAAGATCGACTTCCGACACTTCATAGGTCCAAACGTCGTTTTGCTTGTCGATCCGATCGACCATGAATCCAACGCCCTTAACAAACACGACGTCATCAACACCAACAGGCTCAAACGCTTCCCATGCGGGCGGCAGCACGGTCACCGATGACGAGTGCGGATCGACCACCATGTATGGATTGACAGCCTCCGCCATCTCCCAAACATCGACGCCCGGACGCAATTCAATGCCCTCCGGCATTTCGACGATTTGGTCTTTGATGTCGTCGATCGGCAACGTCTCCACCACGGCCACGACCGCCGGAGAGTCGATCGGCAAAGGTGCATCACTGCCCGTTTCGCCACAGCTAAGGAGCGAGAATGCGGATGTCGTGAGCGCGAGAATCGGCAGCAAATGCTGGCGCATCGGCGTCTCCAAGGTTGGATTCAAGTTGAATGAATTACTTTCTCCGAGAATGGTACCAGAAAGGAAAAATCCCGCAATGAGGCGAGTCTGCCGCAGTTTTCAGCGATACTGGGTCAAAAGACCTCAGTGGAGATGTCAAAACCCCCTTTCTGCCCTTGGTAAAACAAGGAAGCGCCAACCGTGCTCGAAAATGTTTAATCGGTGATTATGCTCACTCGGTAGCTGGTTCTCTCTCGATCACCCATAAGGGTTGGTTATGACCTACCGAAATTCACCGAATCGTTTATCACAAAGCGTGCCCCTTCATGTCGCCCAACGAATTGAAGCTGAGCGAGATGCGCTTGCCGAAGAATTGAGGCGTATGCGAGGTGTTGGGCTGGGTGCTGATCAGAATAGTGCCGACGTTTTACGTTTGCGAAACGAAAATCAGCGGCTTTCCGACCAACTTGAAGAAGCGTTACTGGAGGACAATCAAGTACAAAACCTCAAGGCGGAGAACCAGCATTTGACGGAGGCTCTGGCGCAGTCTCATGTCACCCCTGCGAGTCCTGTCGCTGACGAGAATGCCATCAAGCAGCTCTCACGCCGAATTCAAGAATTGGAAAGCGACCTCTCGCGCTCGCATCGTCGGGCTGAATCGGAGGGCGAAGCCGCACGGCGAGATCAGCGCGCGAAGCTTTTGGCCGGCTTGGGTGATGTACTTGATTCCACCGACCTGGCTTTACGAATGAATCCGAGTGCAGGCTCATGGCGAGACGGTTTGTTTGCGATTCGCGACCAACTCTTGCGTTTCATCACGTCGAATGGGGCAAAATTAACCGGCGAAGTTGGAGACCCCCTCGACCCTCGTCTGCATGAGGCGATCGCGATGGTTGAGTCTCGCTACTCACGAGGTCAGATCGCTGAGGTTCATCGACACGGTATTGTGCTGGAAGATGGGACGGTGGCGCGCACCGCTTTGGTCGCCGTGTCCACCTGAGATCAGTCCGGATAATGCAGCTCACGGACTTTCTTGCCTTCGCGAACCACCAAATCCCTCAAAGACAAATCAAATTCGATCCACGCATCTTGGACGTGCACTGGCACTCGGTGGTCTTGAAGCACAGCGACTAGGATTTGGTGTCGTCGATCAAAATGCCCAGATAAAATGGGGAGCGAGTCGTGCGCCCGGCGAATGGACGGCCCGTTGTAGATTCCGGCGCGGTCGCCAAGATGGGCGGTCAGATAATCGTACTGGCTTCGAATGAGCCGCGATTTGTCATGAGGTTGAAAGAAAAAACCGATCATCATATCCGCGAAGAGCCGCTCATAAAGATCATGGATGATCTCCGTCAAAACAGCTTCACCGCCCACTTCGCGAGCTAGATTCCACGGCGACTTCGCACTCATTTTGGAACAGGTTTCAGGAACGCACGACCGTCTTTAACTACGACCTGAAAATCAACATCTGCGGCCCCGCGTGACTGCCGAATTTGGTCGCGTTGGGACTGCATGGATTGGCGAACTTGATCGTAGGAAAGCCCCTGAGTCGACTCGTTGAGTTGCCGTTTGGTGGCAATCAACTTGTCATAAACTTGGCGAGCCTCGTCTTCCTGCGGGGCTGGGCGCTGAACAACCCGATGAGCCCCACTGGACCGTTGAATCGTGCGTGGGGCAGTCGCTGCTGGCGCTGCGCCTTCGCGCTCGGCTTCAATCTTGGCTTTCATCGCCGCGAGTTGCCGCAGTTTATCCATGTCCGCCCCGCGAATTTCAGTCGCTGCCGGCGGCACATCGTTTGAGCGGTTCAGACGGGTCTTTAGGCGATCAAGTTTGGACTGGCGATCATCGTCAGCTGGAGGTGTCGCTGCCGTTGTAATGGTCTGTGGTGATTCCGCAGGTGTATGGAGTTGACGACGGATCTCTGCCAATTTCTCTAAGCGGCGCGCCTCTTTTTCGGCCTCCGATAAGACGTTTGAGGGCATCTGCGGTTCGTTTGACGCGCGCGGCTGTCGACCATGTGATTCAAAGGCGCCGGCCCGTTCCATTTCTTCAATTTCGGCCTGAAGGTCGTCCACACCGTCAAACTCAAGGTCGAGTTCGAGGATCGGCAGATGATCATCTGTGTTGGTCGCACGACCCTTTCGGCGTTCCTGATTTCTACGAGCGCGATGAATGTCTCGCACGTAGGTGCCCTCTTCGATCTGGCGCTCCACGCGGCTCCAATAGGCCTTGTAGGACGAAAATCGTTGGACGAGGGCACGCAGTCGAAACTTTTGTGCGGTATTGCGGATGAAGAGGTTCTCGGCGCGCTGTATCAGCCTGAAGACATCTTTTTGAAGAGTCGTGGGCGGGGTGCGCTCAATTCCCAAGAAATACTGCTCGTAAATCGACCGAAGCCTCTGCATTTTGGCTTCGAGTTCATTAAGCAGAGCTTCGATCTCGCCTTGATTCAATAATTCTTTAGACATGAGTCGGCAACTTACCCAGCTGTTTGCGGAAGGCCGCAAAGGCGTGTTAACTGCAT
>JBBKVQ010000419.1:0-9980 GCA_037968515.1 Bradymonadaceae bacterium | reverse complement strand
GAGCGGGAGAAGGGATTCGAACCCTCGACTTCAACCTTGGCAAGGTTGCACTCTACCACGGAGTTACTCCCGCGCTGCTGACCCTGTTGGCCAGCGGGAGTATGTATATAGAGATGCTCCAAATAGCTGTCAACCCGTTTTTCGTCACTCTTCGTTTTCTTCTTCACTTTCGTCTGAGGGCTGTATGTCGCCGTCTTCGGGTTCTTCCATTGCAGGTTCTTCAATTGGAGCTTCATCAATCTCAGGGACGATCCCACGTAAGTTCGGGCGAGCAAACGGCATATCGACGCGATCACTTGAGAGTCCACGGAGCTGATTGTTCAGATTTTTCTGAAGCCCCTGCGCATCGGAGGGCAAGCGTGGAACCGTTGGTTCGATTTCATGAATTTCATTATCGACAGGTTCAACAACCTCTTCTACGACTTGCGGCTCTTCAGGAATTTCCTCGTTCTGATTCGTGGGAACAGCCTCCCCTTGCTCAACCACCAACTCACGCTCTTCGGTTTCTGGGTCCACCCAGTCTTCTTCGTCGGGTGTATTTCGCTGACCAGCAGCAGGCCGTGCAGAACGCGCAGTTCCAAGCGAAGCAGCAGCGCCTCCTAAGTAAGGACGAAATCCAGTCACGATCGGCAGTGGCTCCTCGTCGACCGATACCCCTCCTGAAATCGAACGGAAGACTTTGGCCCCGACAAAGCCAACTACGGCAACAGCGAGGACACCAGCCACGATCGGCTTCCAGGGGATCACACGGGATTTCGTTGGAGCGTCCGTAGTTCGCAGTTCTTCGGCCTCGGACCATTCCTCAGAGACCTCGGATGACACCACCAATTCAAACGTTCCATCGCTATTCTGCAACGTCTGTAGATCTGAATGTTTACCTGTCGTCATGCCGCCTCCGGTCACTCAAACTTATCTTAGCTTGGCCCCGCTCAAACACAATCGCGATACGGTGCTTGCAGCTCGCACAAAAAAAGCGGGGCTTTCGCCCCGCTTCTAAGTCTTGATTTAAGAACGCCTTAGTTGGCGTCTTCAAATTCAGCATCGATGACATCGTCGTCATCAGGTGTCGATTGCCCTTCTTCAGGTGCCGGAGCTTCGCCGCCAGTCGCCTGATACATCTTCTCCGCCATGGCATGAAGGGTCTTCTCAAGGTCCTCCATCTTCGCCGTCAGATCTGCGAGCGGCGTGTCTTCACCCTCAAGTGCGGTTCGCAGCGCCGAGATTTTGGTTTCGATCTCGGTGCGTTGTGCCGGCTCCAGTTTTTCCTCAAGGTCCTTCACGGTCTTCTCGGCCGAAAGAATCATTGTTTCGGCGCGATTGCGTGTTTCTGCGGAGTCACGCTTCTTCTCGTCTTCTTCGCGATGAGCCTCCGCTTCACGAACAAGTCGTTCGATTTCCGCATCGTTAAGCCCACTTGACGATTCAATACGAATCTTCTGTTCCTTGTTCGTCGCCTTGTCCTTGGCCGATACGTGCACGATGCCGTTGGCATCGATGTCGAAGGTGACCTCGACCTGCGGCACACCACGAGGAGCCGGTGGAATACCGTCGAGGTTGAATTTGCCGAGCGTCTTGTTGTCCGGCGACATTGGACGTTCGCCCTGAAGTACGTGAACCGTCACGGATGTTTGATTATCCGATGCAGTCGAGAACGTCTCGCTCTTCTTTGTTGGAATCGTAGTGTTCCGCGAAATCAGGGTTGTCATCACTCCACCGAGCGTCTCAATACCGAGCGAAAGAGGCGTCACGTCGAGCAAAAGGATGTCCGTCACGTCGCCGCTCAATACACCAGCCTGAACCGCTGCACCAAGTGCCACGACCTCGTCTGGATTTACGCCTTTGTGTGGCTCTTTGCCAAAGAACTCTTTGACGGCAGCCTGAACCGAAGGAATTCGCGTCGAACCACCGACCAAAAGGACTTCGTGGATTTCTTCCTTCGACTTCTTCGCGTCGGCCAGTGCCTTGCGGCATGGCTCCAAAGTGCGTTTCACAAGGTCCGAAATCATCGACTCAAACTTCGCACGTGAAAGCTTCACGGTGAGGTGTTTAGGTCCGGTTTGGTCAGCCGTGAGGAACGGAAGGTTCACTTCCGTTTCGACCACGCTAGACAACTCGATTTTCGCCTTTTCACCGGCCTCTTTAAGGCGCTGCAGGACCATCTTGTCTTTGGATACGTCGATGCCCGTGTCCTTTTTGAACTCGGCCATGAGCCAGTCAATGATGATCTGGTCAAAGTCGTCTCCACCCAGGTGAGTGTCACCGTTGGTGCTGATGACTTCGATCACGCTATCGCTGACTTCCAAAATCGAAATATCGAAAGTACCGCCACCAAGGTCGAAAACAGCGATGGTTTCATCGGTTTTCTTCTGGTCGAGTCCGTAAGCCAATGCAGCTGCGGTCGGCTCGTTGACGATACGCTTGACGTCAAGACCAGCAATTTTGCCCGCATCTTTAGTCGCTTGGCGCTGCGAGTCGTTGAAGTACGCGGGAACCGTGATGACGGCTTCAGTCACTTCTTCACCGAGGTACGCTTCAGCTGCTTTCTTAAGCTTCATCAAGATTTTCGACGAAACTTCGGGAGGGCTGTAGTTGCGACCACGAACAGCGATATGTGCATCGCCATTATCGGCAGCAACGACGTTGTACGGGATGCGCGACGTGTCGCCCTTGATCTTGTCGAACTTCATGCCCATGAAACGCTTTACCGAGTAAATCGTGTTTTCTGGGTTCGTGATGGCTTGGTTGCGCGCGATTCGGCCGACCAAGACTTCGCCCTTGTCGTCGTAAGCGACAACCGAAGGTGTGGTACGTGCGCCCTCTTCGTTTGGAATAACGCGTGGCTCTTTTCCTTCCATAACCGCGACGACCGAGTTGGTCGTACCGAGATCGATTCCGATGATCTTACCCATTTTAAACTCCTAACTGCTCTTGTTTTCTTGATGGGCGCCGGCCAGAACTTCCGTCACAGCACCTTCTCGTTTCTTCCGCGAGTAAACTATGCACACGTTTCGGGTCGGCAACCGTGCCGGCTCAATTCGCTAGGCACTTGGCTTGCTTGCCGCGGTGTTGACAGCCGGACTCGCCTTTTCGACGGGTGCAGGCTTTGCTTCTTTCTGGACATTTGTCGGCGCTTTTTCGTCGCCCGACTTGGTTGTCCCAACCTTTTCATCTGCGCCTTCAGCCTTGCCGGCAGCGCCATCACTTTTTTCACCAGCACTTGCTGGCGACTCGCCTGAGGGAGCTGGGCCCCCTTTCTTTCCGTAATCTGAATGAAACCATCCGCCACCTTTGAGCTGGAAATTCGTTCCAGAAATCAAACGGGAGACCTGGGCTGCACCACATTTCGGGCACTTGTCTGGCCCAGTGTCTTTACTGGACAGCACCAATTCCTCGAACACGTGGTCGCATTCGTGGCATTTGTATTCGTAGATTGGCATGAAATAACTCCGCGAATCGAAACCATTGCGGCGCAAGCTAGACACAGCAATTTCGACGTCAAGGGAACGCCGCATTGCTCTGCGATGAATGAATGACTATTTTGAGGACCACATACGTCAAACTCTGGAAACTACTGATGGGAACCACCATGAATCGTATAATTCTGGCCTCTATATTCTTCGCTTCATTTATCGTCCCAGCGACCGCGTCGGCCGATGTTTTACAAATTTGGGCACGCGGTGACGGCGGCTTTATGGGTGGCGATCAGGACCTCCATTATTTCCAAGTCAACGATGTCGGTCCCGAATACGGTTTTGCTGTAGGGGCCGAAGTCCTGTTCATCGATATTTTCGCGAACATAAATCTCCACCCTGATGGAAGCATGTTTAACTTGCTCGGGATCGGATACCACCTTGATTTGGTGCCTGTAGACTTGGTTGCCCTGGGGCCTATCGCCCAAACTGCGTATTTTTTCGCACCCACGGGCGTCGATGGAGAAACCGATGACCGTGGCATCATCTTTCGCGGTGGTGGGTTCTTCGAACTCAATGTTTCGAAGTTCGTGGCGTTAGGCGCCGAAGGTTTCGGTGGGTATGCCCTGATCACGAGCGACGCAGATGCAGGGTTCATGTGGTCAGGCTCAGGCTACCTTAAGCTCAAGTTCGGCTTTTAGGAGACATAGAGCCAAATCTGCTTCATTGCGCTGCTCACCGCCGGAAAGAGAAAGCGCCCGTAGTACAGCCCCATCCCGATAAACACGATTCCGAACACGGTTTTTACGCCATCCATCCAGCCCCCGGACTTGGGTAAACGGGCGAGCGCCGACGAAAACGTACCCAGTATCAGGAACAGTTGTCCCATGCCGAAAGCGAACGTCGCTAGCAAGGCGAAGCCCAAAAACACGTCCTGTTCTGCGGCCACGAGCAAAAGAATGCCCGCGACGATGGGCCCAACGCACGGTGCCGCGATGACGCCCGCGACAAGCCCCATCAAAAACGCCCCAAGATAGCCCGTGCCTTTAACTAACCCGAGTCGATTTTGCAGCGCTCCGGGCAGACGCATCTGAAACAAACCGAGTGAGCCGAGCCCAAGCACCACGAAGAGGAGGGAAATCGCCCCGATGACCCACGGGGACTGCATCGCGCCACCAAACACCGACCCCGCAGACGCGGCCACGACCCCAAGAACGCTGTAGGTCAACACGATTCCCATCACGTAGACCAAGCTCAGGCGAAAGCCTTGCAGCCGGGTGGCAGCGCTTCGAGCACCAAAAAGACCAATGGTGATCGGGATCAATGGGTAGACGCAGGGCGTCAGACTCGACATGAGGCCGGCCAAGAATACCAAGACCAGCGCTGCCCAAAGGCCATGTTCATCCAACGCTTTGGCTAGCTCTGAATCCTCTTTACCGCCGACGGCTCCATCTTGAGCCAGGTCGATACGCTGGATGAACTCCTCGAGCCCGATTTTCCCTTCAAAAGATGGGCGTTCCAACACCGACCCGTTCGGGGAGGCAAAACCTACGGTGGGTAAACCTGAGACCCGAAACTTCTCGGCGAGCATACGTACTTCGTCCGTATCTTGGTCGAAATCGACTCGCACCAGCACAAATTCATCTCGAAGACGGCCCGAGACCTCGGGTTGATGGAAGACTTCCGCTTCGAGTTCGTGGCAAGCAGCGCACCATTCAGCCTGAAAATCGACCATGATGGTCTTTTGGGAAGCCTCGGCCTGACGGACTGCTTCTTCCCAAGACGCTAGCCACGGCAATTTACCGGCGGTAGGCGGCGCTTCGGTGGCGCCAAACGCGACCATGAACACACCAACCGAGGCAATAGCGACACCAAGCACTCTCATCGGTCGCACAAGCTTACTGAGCTCCCACCATGCCTTCTGTACCTGAGCTACAACCATGCCGATGAGCATGATGCACAACCCGAGCGAGACGAAAGGAAGGCGGTCGGCGGCCCCGAGACCATCGCTTGCCCATGCTGAAACGGACGTCAGCAGCAGGCCTGCAGTTAAGGCGAAAGACGAAAGCTTAAGGCAGGTCTTTGAAGATGCTAAATACTTCTTTTTCACTAAACACACTTGTGAACAACCCGTCGTAACAATTGGAAAGTGGCATCTCAAGGCCGCGTGACTCTTGTGTCAGCGCCAAGCACCGTCCGGCAATCACCTGATTATTGGTGTCGGTTCCTTCGAAGTTAAGAACACGCCGCCACGCCATAAATTCCACATTCAATCCAGCATTTCGCTCGCCGAACTCAGCAAGGAAGTTCTTCTGATCGAGATAATTTACCGTGGAGGTCACTGCGGACCCAACCGAGTGGTACATGATGGGAAGGTTAATATCGTACAAATCAGGCAAATTACGAAGGTACTGATAGTGCTCGCTCGATGATCCTGTTGATTGATAAAGCGACAGCGCGATGACATCCGACGACTTCCAAAGTGGGATCAAAGTGGTTTGTAGAGCGATGTCGACTGCAACATCTCGCTCCGCGTCGTCCGGCGCGTAGCCAAGCGAAACACGGTTGTAATAACGGTCCCAATCGATTCCAAAGCCGACTTTTGTGTCTGGTGAAACAGATTTGATTCGCGCGACAGCCTCTTGATAGAAGGCAAAAAAGTTTGCGAATTCGTGCGGCGCAATGCCCGCTCCCTCAGAAGTCGCGAGCCATCGCTCCATCTCTACGCCAACGATGAAGTATCTCGGTTTGTGGGTTTCTGCCGCGTTCTCGATCTGATCGAGAAGTTCTTCACTAAAGTCAGTGCGAAAAAAGCCGTATTGGCCACGTCCCACCGTGTTAGCAGCGTCTTCTAGCTTCCCATCCCAGCGTACATGCCAGTCTCGTCGCAAACGCCAGAAGTCGATCACAATGGTGCTCGACGTGAAATCGGCTGCACCCGCCTGCGAGCCAAATGCCGCAATCTCTTCGAAGGCGTCGTCCACGCGAGAGGCAAACCGCCCCGATGCGACGGACGTTGATTTGAAGACTACCGGACCGCGACCATCAACACCCTGTGGTGGAGGAAACGTAATGAACTCGCCGAGCTCCTGCGCTGCTGCGTCGTAAGCCGGCACGGTGATCACGGCATGCGGAAGCGCAGCAACCAACGTAGGAAAAACACTCGGCTGGTAAGAAGCAACGGCCATCGCTTCACCAGAATGAATGCCCACGCCGCGATCGATTGTACTGATATCCAAAGCAGCGGCAGGGTCGAGCCTCATGAATCTGCTTTCCGCGGAGTTGGAATCGGATTCACCACAAGCCGCGAGAAGTAAAGCAAGTGTGACGAGCCAGAGGATTCGATACATAGGTGACCTTAAAACAAAAAAAGCGCGGCAGGTGCCGCGCCAGAACTATAGAGCGATGTGGCTCGTCAGTAAATAATCAGGTCATCACTGGCTTTGGTACTCAAATTACCAAAGTCAGGACCTTTCTCGACCTTCTTCTTGGCCTTTTTAACTTTTTTGGCCTTTTTAGCTTTCGTCTCTTTTTTCGTGTCAGCTGCCGAAGCCACTTCGCCGCCTTCGTCGCTGTACTTCGTTGCTTTATCGTCTTGAGGACGACCCATGCTCAAGTCGACTTTGGTGTTTCCGACAATGCCATCCAACACGTTCGAGTTCGATGAATAATCGCCTTCTTGGGTCAACGCCTGAACTGCAGCCGAAACTTCTTCCTCGGACTTATCGCCACCACCAAATTTTCGGTTTGATGCTTCAAGACGCTTCACCGCCTGGCGGTCGATGAAGACCATCGTGTAGGTGTCGAACAATTCTTTCTTATTTTTGACGTTGAGGGTGGTCTCAGGGTCCTGCCAACTCACCAATGAAAGCTGCTCTTTCTGACGAATGGTGTCGTACTCTGCGACCGCAGGACGACCGTATTTTTTGACCGACGAACCTACGAAAGACTCGAAGGGCACACCGCGCAGGTAGGTGGCGTTGTACGCGACCACGAGTTTGTAGAACTTGCCGTCGATGAAGAAGTAGAACCGCTGAGCGACCTTGTCCTTCATGCGAAAGAAGGACTCTCCATTATTGGTCGAAAACTCATCAGCAACCACCGACACTTCGTAGCCCGTTTCGGTGCCTTCAAGCCGCGCGTAGCTTTTCTCTGCAATGGCCAAGCGATCCAAGAGGTCCTTTCGGCCCTTCTGCATCAGGATCGCATCAGAGGTAATCGTCTTGTCCTCTCGCAGTTTATCCATGTCGCGTTGTTTGATCTTTTTGAGGACATCCTCTTTCGAGTCGCCCCACTTGATCTCCGCAAGGATCTCGTTGAGTGCCGTCGCCGCAGGCGCAGCCTTCGGTTTTTCTTTGGCGAATACAACGGAGCCGGAGGCGAGTGCCGCCAACGTAATGACCAATCCAATCCAACGATGCATGTGCTTCTCCTCTATGGGATGTGCCCCAAGTGGTTGCAAGGTAACAAATGACAACCCTGCCCTCAATGTTCATTAAACGAAGCTGGACTGACTTCGATTCACTCTTCCTCAAAAAATCCACGATGGTACCGACGACAACTGCAGCAAACGCGCTCAGGTTGGACATCCGAAGCCAAGAATCAGATAGATGGTGGGTCCTTTTGAACTCACGAGAAGATTATGCGTGCTGTCATCAACTTTTTTAAGCGGCCTACGGGGCAATTCGTTGCCATCGCACTATTCCTAGTAGGCGTCTCCTACATCGCGCGGCTTGTGTACGTAGACCAACCCCGCGAAGACGAAGCTGCGATGGCTCGAGTCGGCAAAGACTTGATTGAGGATATGGCGCGAAACCTTCTGAAACAATCTGCGGGCGCAACCGATCGCGATGGTTTCATCGGCAGCCTACCTGCTCGCACCGAGTGGTATCCCGACGGTACCCCATGCGCCGCGGTCCTTCCGATTACGGCCGACGATCCATTTTGGAGCGCTCTCGGCCTGAAGACTGGTGATGCGACCGCCTACCAGTATCGCTTTGATCGGACAGCAGGGTCGTTTGTTTTTCGTGCGCGCCGAGACCGAGATTGTGACGGATTCTATGTCGTGCACCATCTAAACGGCACCATCGTTTGGCCTGATGGCATTTTAGGACAGGTCGAGTCTCAAAACGTCGGTGAGTAGTTGATGGTGCGGGACAAAAAAAAGGGCGCCAATGGCGCCCTTTTTAAGTTCTTGCGGGTCGGCTTAAGCTTCGACCGCTTCAACTTCAGCGTCACCCTGCTCAGCCAACGCTGCGCGGCGTGACAAACGAATCTTGCCACCGCGATCGACGTCGAGGACCTTAACGAGGCACTCGTCGCCTTCACGAAGCACGTCTTCGACGTTGTCGACTCGACCTTCCGTGAGTTCCGAAATATGGCAAAGGCCTTCGGTTCCTGGAAGGATTTCGATGAATGCACCGAAGTCGACAATCTTTTTGACGGTACCCATGTAGATCGTACCAACTTCTGGGCTCGCTGTGAGTCCTTCGATGATCTCGATCGCCTGTTGAGCTTTCAGGCCGTTCGACGATGCGATCGACACTGTTCCGTCGTCGGAGATTGCGATCGTGGTTCCAGTAGCTTCCTGGATGCCACGAATAACCGATCCGCCCTGTCCGATGACTGCGCCAATCGAAGACACTGGAATCTTGATCTTCAAGATTCTTGGTGCGTTCTGCGACAGGTCCTTGCGTGGCTCCGAAATGACCTCGGCCATCTTGGCCAGAATGTGGTCACGTGCTTCTTTTGCTTGCACAAGTGCAGCAAACATCGTGTCGCGCGAGATACCTTCGATCTTCGTGTCGAGCTGGAATGCTGTGATTCCGCGCGAGGTCCCGCAGACCTTGAAGTCCATATCGCCCAGATGATCTTCGTCGCCGAGGATATCTGTGAGGACGACGATATCATCGCCTTCCTTGATAAGGCCCATTGCAATACCAGCGGTTGCACGTGCGATTGGGACACCTGCGTCCATCATCGCGAGCGAGCCACCACAAACCGAAGCCATTGAGCTTGAGCCGTTCGACTCGAGCACGTCGCTGACGATACGGATTGTGTAAGGGAATTCGGTCTTCAGGTTAGGAAGCGACACCGCGAGTGCGGTCTCAGCCAAGTTGCCGTGACCGACTTCGCGCCGACCCGTTGAACGGAATCCGCGCACTTCGCCAACACTGAACGCTGGGAAGTTGTAGTGAAGCAGGAACTGCTTGACGAAGTTCCCTTCAAGGCTATCAACACGCTGAGCATCTTTTTCGGTGCCGAGAGTAACGCTGACAAGGGTCTGGGTCTCACCGCGTGTGAAAAGAGCCGAGCCGTGAGCGCGAGGAAGAAGGCCCACTTCGATCGTGATATTACGCACTTCGCGTGATCCACGTCCGTCGATACGACGACCTTCGATGATCGCTTTACGGACGACTTTCTTCTTCACGCCGCCGAATGCTTCTTTCACGTCGTCTTTGCGATCTGCGTATTTTTCAGCAAATGCAGCAAGGACTTCGGTTTCGAGTTCGCCAGTCGTTTTGTAACGGATGCCTTTGTCGTGAATCGACTGAGCTTCGAGGATCTTCT
>JBBKVQ010000418.1:0-5221 GCA_037968515.1 Bradymonadaceae bacterium | reverse complement strand
CTTCGATCTGTAATTTCCCCAGTCCTTTGAGGCTGGCTGCTTACTGAATGTTAGCGGTGCTTCAAAAGCTAGATGACGTTTAGGAGATATGCCATGCATGCAGTAATTAAAACCGGCGGCAAGCAATACCGTGTTCAGGCCGGCGACGAGTTTAATGTCGAAAAGCTTCCAGGTGCCGAAAAAGGCTCCAAGATCGTATTCGAAGAAGTGCTCGCGCTCGGTGACGGAGACGGACTCACGATCGGCCAGCCATTTTTGGACGGCGCGACTGTGACCGGCAACGTTGTGACCAACGGCCGTACCCGCAAGATCGTGATCTTCAAGAAAAAGCGACGCAAAAACTATCAAGTGAAGCGCGGACATCGTCAGCACTTCACACGCGTCCTTATCACCGAAATTAAGGCTTAATCGCCCCAAGGAGTTGAATCATGGCACATAAAAAAGGCCAAGGTAGTTCAAGGAACGGTCGTGACTCACAGAGCAAACGGCTCGGTGTCAAACGTTTCGGTGGTCAGGCGGTTACCGCTGGAAGCATCATCGTGCGTCAGCGCGGCACCAAAGTCAGGCCTGGCCTGAACATCGGTGTTGGTCGCGACCATACCCTCTTCGCCCTCATCGATGGAGTCGTGGCATTCCGCGATTCCAAGGGCCGCAAACAAGTCGCCATCGTGCCTTTCGAAAGTGCAGCAGAGTAAACGGCGACTTACCCCATTATTTAACGCCCCTTTTGGGGCGTTTTTCGTTTTAAACTATGTTTGTTGATGAAGCCGAAATTGAGATCACTGCCGGTGACGGGGGTCACGGAGCAGTAGCATTTCGCCGAGAAAAATTCGTTCCACGTGGTGGGCCAGCAGGTGGTGATGGCGGCAAAGGCGGAGACATCATTTTTGTCGCCACCAATAACTGCAACACCCTCAGCGACTACCGCCACATGCGGCACTTGAAAGCTGAACACGGCAAGAACGGTGGCACGAATAATATGTCCGGCCGAGGCGGTACCGATATCGTTGTGAACGTTCCAGTAGGAACGATCATCACAGATGTCGAAACCGGCGAAGTGTTGATCGACTTCGATGCTCCGGAACAACGCTTTCTCGCTGCACGTGGAGGCGACGGTGGCCAGGGCAATTCAAATTTTGCCACAGCTACAAATCGTACCCCCAAACGTGCGACCGCCGGCTGGCCCGGTATTCATCGGCGACTTCATCTCGAACTCAAGTTGATCGCCGACGTGGCGCTGGTGGGCTACCCATCGGTCGGCAAGAGCACCATTATCTCGGTGCTTTCAAACGCCCGACCCAAGATTGCCGACTATCCGTTCACCACGCTCGTCCCCAACTTGGGCGTCGTGAAATTCGGTGACTACGGCGAGTTTGTAGTGGCAGACGTTCCCGGACTGATCGAAGGCGCCCACGAAGGGCACGGCCTAGGAATTCAGTTCCTCAAGCATATTGAGCGAACCAACCTGATCGCCCACATCATCGAAGTAACTCCGCAGCTGGAAGGTCAAGAAACTGGCCGAAACCCCATCGCGGATTTTGACCACATCAACGTTGAACTCGAGAAGTTCAGCCGTGGACTCAAAGAAACCCCACAGTTGGTTGTGCTCAATAAAGTTGATCTCCCCTACGCCGCCGATGAACTCGAGAACCTGCGAGCCCATTTCGAAAAACTTGGACTCCCTTTCGTTGCGATTTCGGCTGCGGCGCACATCAACCTTGATGAACTGCGCAACCGACTTGGAGAGGCTGTCGCCAAAAAGACGTTCTTGCCAGTCAAAGAGGCATGGGAATCCTGAGGTGCTGAGGGTAGTTCTTCATGTTAGACCTAGGCAGATCATTCCGGAGACCTGGTGAAATCTAGCCAAATCGCCTTCTACTCGCTGACCATCGTGGCCTCGATCTTGACATTGAGCGCCCTCGGTTTGGCGTTCTTCTATGCACCCACCGAACTCACGATGGGCGTCGTACAAAAGATCTTCTACTCCCATGTACCTGCAGCCATGTGCGCCTACGCCGGCTTTATCATCGCGTCGGCCGCGAGCATCGGGTATCTGCTCCGGCCAAAACCAGGCCTCGACGCGGTTGCGCGTGCTGGTGTCGAAGTCGGACTCCTTTTTTGTGTGTACGTTCTGATCTCCGGTCCGATCTGGGGTTATAAAGCGTGGGGCAAAGCCTGGGTGTGGGATCCTCAACTCACTGCGACCTTCGTCCTCTTTTTGATGTATGGCGGCTATTTTCTGTTACGAGTTTTTTCTCCCCCCGGAGAACGCATTCGCAAAATCGCCTCCGCGCTTGCCGTTTTTGCCGTGGTCAATGTCCCCATCGTGCACTACTCGGTGCAAAAATGGGGCGGCCTGCATCCCACGGTCGAACGCGAGGGCGGTGGCGGACTTGCCCCAGCCATGAAAACCACATTCAGTGTATCGATGCTCGCCTTCCTGCTGCTCTTTGCGGCGCTGATTTGGCTCTCCATTCGCGTTAAAATGCGTGAAGCGCGAGTCGAAGAGCTCTACCTCGACGTCGAAGACCTCTCACGGAGTCGATCATGAAGTTGAAACTGATCTCGTTTTGTCTGGTGGCCCTGCCCGGCCTAGCTCACGCCCAGGGAGCCCCGTCCGAAGACGTTCAAGTCCCGGGTGGAGCCCTCATGCTGGTGTCGTACCTCGTGCTCTGGGCGCTTCTGCTCGGCTACCTCGCCTACCTGGCTCGACGACAAGGGTTGATTGAAGACGACTTGGAGGTCCTCCGGAAACGAATGGACGACATGCTCGGACTCGAAGACTGATGTCTACCGCGCATATTTTTTATGTCCCCGTCTTCATACTCATCGGCGGGTTTGCTGGGTATTTCATTGGTCGATGGCGCGCAGAAGTAGATTTGGCAGAGAGCCGCAGGGCTCAACAGCGGCGAGATGCGCGCAGGAAGTCCAAAACCAAGAATACGCCTGATTGACCGTCCTTTTTCTTGTCGGCTATACTGCCTGCACGAAATCCCTTTCTTGAGTTTGAAGTACCCCGCTCGCGCGGCGACGCACGGAACGTTTAATGATCCCTCCAGATATTTTTGATCAGTCCATCAAACGATACTTCAAGTGCATCCTGCCTTATCTCGAAGACGAAAGTGTCTCCGAAATCATGATCAACGGGCCGAATGACATCTGGCTTGAGGTCAAAGGAAAGCTCCAGAAGACTGAAGCGAAGTTCGAAAACGAAGACGACCTCATGGGAGGCGCCAAGAATATCGCCCAATATGTGGGTAAAACCCTCAACGAGCTCAACCCACGACTCGACGCACGACTTCCCGACGGTTCGCGTGTTCATATCGTGATTCCCCCTTGTGCCCGCAACGGTGTTTCGATCGCGATTCGTCGGTTCGGCAAGTTCTCTTTGACGATCGACAAACTCATTGCCTACGGCAGCGTCACAAGAGAAGCCGCAAACTTCATCGATCTGTGTGTGCACATGGAACGCAACATGATCGTCGCAGGCGGAACCGGCTCGGGAAAGACGTCGCTACTCAATTGCATCTCGACTCTTATCGACCCGCTTGAACGCATCATCGTGATCGAAGACTCCACTGAATTGCAGCTGCAACAGCCTCACGTCGTGATGCTCGAAGCTCGCCAAGCGGACTCAAAAGGCCGTGGAAAGGTTGAAATCGGCGACCTTTTCCGAAGTGCCATGCGTTTGCGACCCGACCGTATTGTGATCGGTGAGATTCGCGGCGGTGAGGCACTCGACTTGATTCAAGCCATGACTTCGGGCCACGGTGGCTCGATGTCTACGACACACGCGACATACCCCGACGATACGTTGCGCCGCCTTGAAACCATGGCGATGATGTCCGACATCAATATGCCTCTTTCGGCCCTAAGGTCTCAGGTGGCTTCGGCGATTCAGGTCATCGTTCAAACGGCCCGATTCAATGACGGCTCACGTAAACTCACCCATATCGTAGAAGCCCTCGGCCTCGATGAGATCGGCGAGTACAGACTGCACCCACTCTTTGTGTTCAAACACAGAGGGTACGAGGAAGGAACAGGCAAAGTCCTCGGCCAACTTGAGGCCACCGGAAACCTACCGACATTCCTCGAAGGCATTCGCGAACGCGGCATGCACTGCGATGAGAATTGGTTTCGAGCGCCAAGTTAAGCCATACTAAGTACTCTGACTTGAACCTAGGTTCGACAACATGTCCGAAGATCGATTTAAACAAGCTCGTAGAAGCCTTCTCGACCGTCAAAGCCAGCAACCAAGTGGCTTTGACGACGAGTTCGACGACGAAGCCACCGGTATGGTGGACCTCGGATCAGTTCGATCCGGCGGCCACGTGCCGCCCGTCGCCCAACCTAGGCCGAATCCGAATCAGAATCCGAATCCTGCGCATAATCAGGCGCCTGCCCCGCATCGCGCGACTGCGCCTGCGGCCCCCGCACGCGCCTCCGTCGTCATCGGCGAGTCCGTCGGAGAGGGCGCAACAGCCTTCATCGATATTGCGGCCCTGGTGGCCGGTGGCCCCCCCGCCGCAGTGGAAGACGAAGGCAGCACACAATTCATCAACATCAATCAGCTGCAATCCGAAGCCAACGTTCATTCCGCAGTGTCTGTGGACCAGGACCCGGTGCTGAATCAGAGTTACGCGTTTGGCCCTGAATCGATGCAAGAGGGTGAGTTCACGCTGATTTTTGCCAACGACGCCATGGGACGCGCAGTCGTGCTCAAGCGTATTTGGGAAGGCGACGTCAATACGATGCCGGCTGAACTTCGACAGCGTGTGGCGATGCTCGATCAGATCCGCCATCCACGCCTTATCGGACTTACTGGCATGTTTGCCTCACCCACCGGCGCTTGGGTTGAACTGCCTCGCCCCGCGGGCTATCGCCTTACTGATGTTTTGGCAGGGCGCGGGCCGCAAACTCCTGAACTTGTTGCAACCTGGGTCCAGCAGATCGCTGAGGTTTTGACCTTTGTTCATCAATTTCAGTTCGTTTACGCCAACATGACGACCGACGCGATTTGGGTGCAAGACGACGGCAATATCTTTGTCGAGCCGTTTGATATTCTCACCTTCGAAAACCGCGGAAACCTTGGCGTGTTCGGACCTCCGGAACTGAATTACCCGCCGCAACAGCGGCAGGTATTTCCGTCCACTGACGTCTACTCGCTGGCCGCGATCACCATTGCGGCGCTATCGGGCCTCCCGCTCAACTTGGGTGTGGT
>JBBKVQ010000417.1:0-20323 GCA_037968515.1 Bradymonadaceae bacterium | reverse complement strand
CCCAGATGCGAAAGATCGGCTTCGACGGTGATCGGTCCGCGCAATAATAACGAGACCAAAACGGGCGAGGAAACACCTGTGATTGGCTCAAGAATACGAGCCAATTCCTCGGAGCTTCGTTGCCAGCGATGGGGCTCAACAATAACTGAATAGTTACGGGACATGCGCGGATTCTGGCCTGTAGCGGGTGATTCGTCCAGTGAATCTGCGAAGTTCGATCAGGGAGTAACGGTCAACGAGGTCGCTTGATCCACGAAGAAGTTCATCGTGGTGTTATTCGTATCACAATATGCCCAGGAATTTGTGCCCGATCGCCGAACTCGCACGGCCACTCCGTAGGCTCCCACAGGCGGTTTCGCGGTATTTGCGTAGATTCTGCCCTCGTACTCCTGATTATTCGGCACACCTGCTCGTGGGCCCTTGTATGGCATGAAAGCCGGGTTCCAGGTGAACGCACCCGGAAGGGCGGGATTGGTGGCCCAAGGTCCATAACCAAGTTGAGCTTCGATTTCGGAGCCTGTAAACGCCACATCCGTCAGGCCAGACTCGAAAGTCTCGATGGTGACGAGGGGCGAATCATCAGCAACAGCCGCGCTGAGCGTTGCTTGCCAGATATTGCAGTAGTCGAGCAGATCGGGCGCCGAAGCGGCCTCAAAGACCCGCGCGTACCCGATCTTTTTGCGAGAGTAGCTACCCACGCCTGTCGTGGAGTCCAGATCGCAGTAGCTCCAGTTTTGCCCATTATCCACGCTGAATCGGTAGGTAAACGCGTATTCACCCGCGCTGGTGCCGACAAAGTTCGCTTCGTATTCGTCTTCGTTCGGAGCGGGATTGATCACGCCCGTGGTTCGAAGGGTGGCCGGGATGGCCGTAAACGCAGTTGGTGCTGTGGCCGGGTCGTCGCTCGCCGGTCCGACCAAGAGTTCGGCCTTCAAGTTAGCGGCTTGGTTTCCGGTCCCGGTCATCACGCCTTCGGTGACTCGGCCAAAAACGGTCACCGATTGTCCCACAACGGTCGATGTCACCAGTGCGGGGAACTGCAGTCGGCAGGAATCTGGAAGATTCACAATCACGTCGCGGGTCTCCAAGAGTCCGAGTTCGTTAGTGTCAAAGGGCGGTGAACCCGACGTGTCGCACCAAGTCCAGGAGCCGCCGCCGTCGGCACTGAAGCGGTAAGCGAAGGCGTAATCGCCTTGTGTCTGTGCGGGAATCACACCCGTATAAACATCGTTTGCAAGGTCTCCCGCATTCAGGCCGTCGGCATCTTCGGCGTAGGTCCCAGAAACGAGGCCAGTCCAGGTGCTTGGCGCAGTTCCGGTGGCACCGTAGCGCAATTCAGACAGGATTCCCGCACCAGCACCGGCGCCGTTTGTGACGCCCGCGATAAACACAGCACCGCGAATGGCAGTCGAGGGTTGGCCCGACAGATTTGAGACCTGAGCGGTCTGGGTTGAGCAGAACCCAACAGTTGGCAAGACGGGGTCGACGACCTCGAAGACGCCGCGATCGTCGCTGCCGTTGGTGCTGCCATCGAGGTCGCAATAGACCCAGTCTCCGTTCGAGGTCTTGAATCGTGCCAGATAATCGAAGGAGCCTGCGGACGAGGCTTTCAGGCGCGCGCCGTACTCATCATTCGCCTTGTCACCGGGCGTGGCGCCGTCGATGTCCACGTTGTAGGTGGCCGCGGACCAGTTGAAGTTTTGAACTGCGGCTCCTGAAACACCCCAGCCAAGTTCGCCTGTGATGCCCGAACCTTGCCCGTCGCCTGGGGTCAGGCCTTCGGCGTAAATAAACGCGTACAGTCGCGCTGAGTCTTCGCCGGTGACTGCTGTGGCGGGGCTTTGCGCCTGAAGTTGGCAAAACGAAATGGCGGGCATCTGGGGTTCCAAAACTTGGATGGTTCCAGGTGTGTCGGCGCCATTTTCGCTGCCGTCCAGATCGCAGTAAACCCAGTCTGGTCGCCCTTGAACCCTCATCCTTGCGATATACAAGAACTCGCCGGTCGTCGGAATATCTAGCGTTGCTCCGTACTCGTCGTTCGCCAGATCGCCAGGTGCTAGGCCGTCTTTGTCGACGTTGTAGGTCATGGGGGTGAAATCAAACTGGGCTGGGTCGCCGGTGCCCCATCCAAGCTCGGCCTCAATCGCATCGCCCTTGCCTGCGCCCTGTGTCACGCCTTCCATGAAAGCGATGGCATATAGTGCTGGGAATTCTTGGCCTATCAAAGCGGTGGCTGGGCTTTGGGCCTGTAATTGACAAAATCCGATCTGTGGATCCATCCCTTCAACAAACGTGAAGGCTCCGGGCAAGGTGCTGGTGGCCGAGTCTGGATTTGTGACGATCACGTCAACCGCGCCCGGCATCGTCGTCGGAGGGCTGACGACGGTGGCCTGTCGCGAAGTAAGCACAACGGCGGAAGTACCCGGCGTGTCGCCGAACGTAACGGTCATCCCACTTTGAAAGCCTCGTCCCGAAAGCGTCACAGTCGTGCCACCCAAAAGGCTACCCTGTGCTGGCAGAAGACTGCGCAACTCGAGCTCCTCTTCAGCCGCGTCCGTGCCTGCATCCACGCCCGTATCGGCCTTATTATTGGGCTTTTCGGGCGTGTCGTCAGTGGCACAGCCGGCAAAAAGAATCGTGACTAGAGCGAGCGCTTGAGGGAAACGAATCATTTCAGGGACTCCCGGTCTTCTTTTGAGTGGAGAACTCTACTTCAAGACGCCGCCGTTTTCGACCGTTTGAAAGTCTTCCGGCGCAATATTATATTTACGCAGGGCGAGCGAAAGGTCGCGAACCGGAGTGTTCATGCCTTCGTCGGTCAGCTGGAAGGTGCCCCAGTGAATTCCCAAAGATTGTTTGGCGCCAAGAACCAAGTGAGCGGCCGCAGCGTCATCCGGATTCATGTGGTGGGCGGCCATAAACCACCGTGGCTCGTAGGCTCCGACCGGTAGCAGCGCGACATCGGGGGATCCCAGTCGTTTTCGGGTCTCCGCAAAATGGGGCCCGTACCCCGTGTCGCCGCCAAAATAAACGCTGCCGCTGGGGCCTTTGATGAAATATCCGCCCCAAAGCGATTGCCTGCGGTCAAACACCGATCTTGACGACCAATGTTGCACCGGAACAAAAGTAACCTCTAGCTTCGAAACTATCCGTGATTCCCACCAGTCGACCTCAATCGTCTTGAGGCCTTGGTCTTTGAGATAAGGCTGATTGCCGAGCCCAACCACGACAATGGGTTTATCGCGAGCCTGCAGGGCGGTCAGGGTCTCAACGCTCAGGTGATCGTAGTGATTATGCGAAATCACCACCAAGTCGATGGGAGGTAGCTGCTCAAGTCGTAGGCCAGGTGCCTTGTGTCGGGCAGGCCCTGCCCAAGAAACGGGACTCGCGCGTTCGGCCCAAATCGGGTCGGTCAGGATATTCACGCCGTCGAGCTGCACCAATACCGTGGCGTGATTCACGAATTGCACGCGCAGCTTAGTCGAACGCTCTGGCGGAGTCGCTGCCTCAGGGATTTCTACCCATTCCGGCCACTCTTCCTGCTCGCGGTTGGAGATCCACTTGTAGAAACTGCCAAAGCCCCGCTCAGGAACCTCTGGATGGTTATTAAACTCCGTCCCGTCGAAGTGGGTGCGGACTGGCCCATGATAGCTGGCACCACAGGCGCCGAGCAGGGTTACAACGAATAAAAGTGTGGGGATTTTCATCTGCATAGAGCTTTAGATACTCGAAATCGAATTCGGATACTTCAATAATTCCGTGGCGCGTTGAGACATGCGTTGCAACGATGTTTCAACGGGGGCGGGAAAACCCGCATGAATTCAACGGTGATCCTAATTTGCGACCTTTGGCACGGCTCATGCTCTTAGTCGTTATGCGGAAACATCCGCACGAGTTATTGAAGGCGGAGTGATTATGGTCATCGATATTAATTCATTTCTGATGGCGCTCCTTGGGGGCATCATCATCGGAACGGCCTCAGCAGGGTTGCTGCTTTTTGTCGGCCGCATCGCCGGGATTAGTGGCATTACCGCTGGCTTGGTCAAACCCGCCAAAGGTGAAGTTCCCTGGCGAGCTGCGTTTGTTGGTGGACTTGTCGCGGGCGGGATTGGGCTGGTGGTTTTTTATCCGCAAGCGTTCCCCGCGGTCATCTCCCGCGGTCCGCTTTTGACTGCGATCGCAGGGCTGTTTGTTGGCGTAGGCACACAGATGGGGAGCGGTTGCACCAGCGGCCATGGCGTTTGCGGAATCTCGCGTCTGTCGGGGCGTTCCATCGTGGCAACGCTTACATTTATCGCTTCTGGCGCGGCAGCTGTCGTCGTCATGAGATTTGTGGGGCTCACATGAAAATTGTAGCAAGCGCATTTGTGTCCGGCCTTCTTTTTGCGATTGGACTTGGATTGGCGGGCATGACCGACCCGGCAAAAGTTATCGGTTTTCTGGATTTTTTTGGCACGTGGGACCCAAGCCTAGCGTTTGTGATGGTGGGCGGAATCTTGTCGTACGCCGTGGCTTTCCGATTGATTACACGACGCCATGCGCCGGTTTTTGGAACCCAGTTTTCACTGCCCACGCGAAAAGATCTGACACCACAACTCATTATAGGTTCGGCCCTTTTTGGGATCGGATGGGGAATTGCTGGCCTGTGTCCTGGTCCAGGACTGGCGTCACTTGCGACGGGGTCTGCTTCTGTTTTGGCTTTCGTGGTGGCTATGCTTGGTGGCATGGCGCTCTACAAATATTTTCTAGAAAAGAGGCTCGCTTGAAAATCCTACATATCTGTGATCTTTCGTCCGATGACACGCAAGCCCTCTTGCACGCGACAATGCTCGCCTGGCGCTCCGGCTCGAAGCTGGTGTCGGTCCATGCCGACGAGGATGCCTCGCTGTCGTCGAAAATCCCCGATGGAAACCAATTGGTGAAGCGCTGGAAAGCCGACGCGACGATCGACCACGAGCGCATCGTTCGCTCATGTTGCGACGATATCATCGAGGGCATTTTAGTTGCGGTAAAAGAAGAAAAACCCGATTTGGTGATTGCTGCGACCCATACTCGCTCGTTGTTGCAACACGTCTTTCGCACCAGTATTGCCGAAGCCGTCTCGGACGAGACTCGGCTTCCCACATTATTCATTCCCGTAGGCAGTTGTGGCGCGCTCGACGAGTTGCGCGGCAGGCTCAACACCACCCGCATTGTGATTGCTGCACAGGACACAGCTGCCGTCGATGCTGCGGCTCCTTGGGCCTCTTGGCTTGCTTCTCACGCCAGCGAGACCGGCGAGGTCGTGATGTTACACGCAGGCGGGCTTGAAGGGCTTGATGACACGATCGTTCCAGAGATTCCGGGCTGGACCTGGCGATTCGAACAGGTCGACGCCGAAGGAAAACTAGAAAGCGCGATCGCCGCATTTGTCGCCGCGCCCGACACTATTTTGGTGATGCCAACCCATAACCACGACAGCCTGGCCGACGCATTTTGGGGCAGCACGACAGAACGTGTGTTGCATCAAATCAAACGACCGTTGCTCGCGGTCCCTTACTGATCTGACAACCGTCTACTCGGCTGCGTCGACTGCTCGCACCAGAGCGAGCTCTTCGGCCAAGATATTGGCGGCTAGCTCGAGTTCGGCTTCGGAATGAGTCGAGCTTAAGAAGAAGCGAAGTCGGGACGCGTCGTCGTCCACCGCTGGATAGACGATGGGCTGGACATTGATTCCGCGTTGCGCCAAACGATCCGAGAGCTGCAGCGCATGGAAACTGTTCCCAATGATGCAGGGGACAACGGCGGAGTCGTGGCTTGGGCCGGTGTCGAGTCCAAGGGCCTGACAGCGCTCTAGGAAGAACTTCGACCGTGCCTGAAGCTGATGCATAACCTCGGGGTGGGCCTTCATCAACTGACAAGCTTTGAGGGCTGCGGCGGAGTTTGCGGGGCTGATGCCCGCCGAAAACACAAAACCGGGCACGGTGTATTTCAGATATTCGATGAGCGCGGCGCTGCCGGCGATATACCCACCGCACGAGGCAAACGACTTGCTCAGCGTGCCCATCCACACGTCGACTCGACGTGCATCAATTCCAAAATAATCTGAAATGCCGGCGCCACGAGGCCCGATGCATCCGATTGAGTGGGCTTCATCGACATAAAGTAGTGCGCGGTGTTTTACTTTGATCTCAAGAAATTTTTCCAAATCGGGGATGTCTCCATCCATCGAATAGACGCCCTCAATCATGATGCCGACTTTTTTATACGAGCCGCGCAGCTGTGTCAGAATGCGGTCTAGCGCCTGCCAGTCGTTGTGTGGGAAAGGCATCCGTTTTGCGCCTGACATTTCGGCGCCAGTCATGATCGAGTTATGAGCAAGTGCATCATGAATGATCAGGTCGCCCTCACTAAAAAGATGACCGATGACCGATTCATTGGCGTGATGTCCGGCCGAAAATACCAGCGCTTTATCCACCCCAATAAAATCGGCTATTTCGGTTTCCAACTCGTGATGCAGGGGGATTTCACCACTTGCAACACGGCTCGCTGAGACGCTCGTTCCGTAACGCGTAATGGCGTCCTGCGCGGCTTTGGTGACTTCTGGATGCCCCGAGAAACCAAGGTAGTTATAGCTCGAGAAATTGATCATCTCCTGGCCTTCGATATTCGCCGTATTTTTGGCGATCCCATCGTGCCAGTGGAAATAGGGATTTCGGAGTCCGACCAAAAATGCCATTTCTAGGCGCTGTTTAAGGGCCTCGACCTCAGGGAATTTTTCGATATTCCAGTGGGATTCGTCGATCTCAACCTTTTTAGCTGCGGGTTGGGTGGTTTCGGCGCGTTCAAAGATGCGCGCTTTCACGTCCTGCATGACCGCAAGTGGCCGCCCGTCCATCGAATCAAATCGAATGGCACCAGTGACCATATCACCTTCCATTTCGTTCAGCATCAGCGTGCATCGAACCTGGTCGGGAAACGGCGCAAATTGGACGTACTGTCCCATCGACGTCGGGTAGGCCGCGGCTCCGTGCTGGCTTCGCAACCAGTACAAAACCATTTGGAATGCAGCGTCGACCACAAAAGGGCTCGCGACAGCAGCACCCATTGGGTTCTGTAACTCGGCATTTTTAAGTGCGCCTACGGAGTATTTCCCACCCATTTTTTCTATTTTCTGAATGCCCTGCATCGCGGGGCCATGAAAACTCAAATTTGCGTAGAAGTCGTTCAATTTTAGGGTGACTTCGATGGGGTTGAGGTCATCGGCTTCGAAGCTTTCAATCGCCGGAGCTTTGAGGTCGCATTTACCGCGGTAGGCCATAAATTTCTGGTCGCCCGAAATCGAATGGATTTCGACATGAATGACATCATCTACACGCTTTGCGGCGACCTCAAGGCGTGTGGCTGCGTCGATTTCGACCCCGCGCACAAGTTCAAAATCAGTCATTGAGGCGACGTTTGCGCCTACTGCTGCGCATGCCTGCAGAGCAAGGTCGAGCGCAAAGGCAAAGGGCAAAACGGGGGTGTCGCGCAAACGATGGTCTGCAGCCCATGGCAACGTCGCCAGGGAAGCCTCGAATTCAACCTCGTACTGACGTTCTACCTCAGCCAAACCGCGACCAAACACGACTTCTCCAGCGCCCATGCCCCATTCGGCAAAAAACGCGTCAAGTCCTTCTTCGGGCGTCATAAAGGTCACGCCGTTTGATTCCAAGGCTTTTCGAATGGGCTCGGGGATGGATGACACCATGTCCGTGCCTTCCCACGCGGGCCACTCAAATGTAATGGCCTCTACATCTTTGGAGCGTTGGGCAGTCGTCAAGGCGCGCATGGCCTCGTTTGCTGCGGCGTAGTCGGCCTGGCCGCGGTTTCCAAACCGTCCGGCCCATGACGAAAATGAAGCGATACGAGTCGCCTCTGAGGCGACCTCGAGTGCGTTTTTAAGCCCCGCAGTCTTAACGGAAACCACTTGCTTAATATCTTCTGGCGACTTGGCACTGACCAGTCCGTCGCGGATCACGCCGGCGCTATGAATGAGCGCACTAAACTGACCAAAAATAGCGAGCTTTTTACGGGTTTTTTCGTCCGCGGGTTCGGTGCAATCCCATGGGACAAACGCCATCGTTTCACTTGCGGTGGCTTTTCCTTGCCGACCAGTGGTCACAACACGCGCGCCTAATTCGACGAGTTTTTCGGCAACCATTTTCCCGATACCGCGCGAACCGCCGGTGACCAAGACGACCTGATTGCGCCAGTCGGCAACGGGTTGCTCGATGCCTGAGTGAAAAAGTCGCGGAGTTTTTCGCATGTCCGTGACATAGACCTCGACGTCGCGAAGCGGGCTGAATAATTCGGCCTCGATGCTTTGCGCGACAACGTCGTTATCGACGGTCAACGCCGTGCACTCCGTCGTGCTCCACTCGCGGGCTAGCGCTTTGGTAAATCCGATGGCGGCGGCGTGAGGGCTGCTTTGGTTGCCGCTGGTCACGAAGAGCAGTGGAGGCGCTGCGGCCATCACACGCGCGGTTTCGTGCAGGTCTAACGTTATCTCCGTCTCGTCATCACCCTCGACCAAATAGATGATTCCTTGGACCTCTTTGTGGCTCTTAAGTAGATCTTGGAGTGCTTGAGCGCGGGTATCACCCACGAATGAGTCGAGCTTGGTTGCGGCACGCATCGTGCCAAAAAGAGCGACCGAGAGACCGCGTGTGGCCAATGATTGAGCAAGTCCCAGTGCGACTCCAGCACCGTCGGTACTGATGGCGACCGTGCCCTGCGTCCAGGCCGGTGTGGTGGTTTGTTCAGGCAACGGAGCGTCGCTGAGCTTTACCTCGTATCGCGACAGAACCAGGGGTCGACCGGCTGGCGCGTCGACGGGTGCGACCGATTGCGCGGGTTTGTTCAAAGCGTCGGTCAAGAATGCCGTGACATCTGCGATCGAGGTCGTCGCGTTAAAAGCGTCGGCAGGAATCACGAGACTCGGAATGGCTTTGGTGAGTTGCGTGCCCAGATCCACAAACATCAGCGAATCAAAACCGAGGTCGGTCGCCAGACGTTGTTCGGGCTTTAACGAGTCGCGGGGGAAAGCGCTGACAGCCGCGATGGCATTCATCACGACGGCGGCGTGGTCTACCGCAGCTGCACCGGGCGCTGGGCTGGCCGCGTTCGACTCGCCTGTGTTTGATGCGCTTGTGATGGGCGCTTCAGGCTCCTGCTTGGCTTCGATTGATGCACTTAGGTTTGATACGCCAGCAACGGGCGCTGCAGGCTGCGGTCTGGTTAGAGCGGTGGGTTCGATGGCATCGGCAGGAAAACCAAGGGCTTCCATCTGTTTGGCCAGCAACGTTGCGTGTTGTTGCAGAATATCGTTCTGCTGGCGAAAGAGCGCGATCAAGGATTCAGAAGGCTGTGCCATATTTTTTTCGTCGGGTGCGAGCGTGGACGCAGGGGCGTCCGCAGGCGTAAGTGCCAGCGGCATTTTTTGGTCGCGAACGACCCAGTATCTTTGAGTCTCGAGCGGCGTGGCGGGTAGCGTTACCAACCGTCCGCTTTGAATTGGTTTGGTGTTCATCGCAACACCCAACGCGCCAAGCGCGGCCAAGGTTCGCTGGAATTCCAAACCACCATCAGCCTGTCGGGCCGCCACATTCCGGGCCCCGCGATGATCTTTCAGGCTTCCGTTGGCAAACGTGGTCAACGTGGTCCCTGCGCCCATTTCTACAAAATATTGTGCGTGTTGGGCGGCTGTTTCTAGAGCCTTTACGAAGTCCACGGTCGAGGTCGCATGGTCGGCAAAAGTCTTCGCGCCAGACTGCGCGTCGTAGAGCTCACCGGTGATTGCCGACGCGATTTGAGCGGTTGGCGTATGAAATCCCACAGCGTTGATATGGTACTGAAGCTCTTTGGCGATCGGAGCCACCACCGTCGAATGAAACGCGTGCGATACGTTTAATCGCGTGGCCTTTACGCCTGCGCGGGTGCAAGCCTCGACAAACTCCTCGACCTCGGATGTTGGCCCAGCAACCACCGTCTGCATCGGGTGATTAATATTTGCGATACAAAGCTCGCCCCTAAGCTGAGGCCGGACATCGGCTGCAGGAGCCATGACGGCCGCCATGGCGCCAAAGTCGGCGACCGGCAGGGTTGCCATCAGGCGACCGCGTTGAGTCACAAATTTCATCGCATCTTCGTGCGAAATCAGGCCACCGGATGCCGCTGCGACAAATTCGCCAAGGCTATGCCCCAAAGTGACAGCCGGCCGAATCCCGAGGTCCCCAAAAAAGCGGTCGAGCGCCAGACCCAGAGCCGCCATGGCAGGTTGGCAAATTTCGGTGGAGCGCAGCGCGTCTTCAGCTTCTTCGCTAGCCTCTGCGTAAAGGTACTGCAAAAGGGGTTTATCGAGTTGGTCGTCGACCTGTGAGGCAATGGCATCCAGGTGATTTTTAAATGCCGGATAAAAGTCGTAAAGCTCCTTGAGCAGCCCGACACGCTGGGCTCCCTGACCCGGGAACATGAATGCAATCTGGGGGGCTTCGCCTTCGGCAAAAAATGCATCGGGTCCAAGAACAATCGTCGATGCGGTTTCGAGGCGTGGAGCGAACTCACGCAGTTTGGACAAAAGATCGGAAATATTATGGGCAACCAAACCAAGGCGTGAGCGTTCGCCCCGGCGAGTGGTGTTCAAGGTCAACGCCACGTCGGAGAGGCTAAGGTTCTGAGTTTCCACCGCGTTCGCGAGCGATAAGGCATGTTCTGCTAACAGCTTTCGGTTCGGGGCCGAAATCACCAGATAGTGTGGGCCTTGGGCGGGGATGGACTCGACTGCTGGCGCTTCTTCGATCACGACATGGCAGTTGGTGCCTCCAAACCCGAAAGCAGAAATCCCAGCTCGCCGAGGGCCTTCCGAATCCCAGGTGGTTAGTTCGGTTGGTATCCTAAAGCCTCGTGTTTCCAGCTCCAGTGCGGGATTTGGCGTCTCGAAGCCGGCCTGTGGGGTGATTTCTTTGCGTTCCACGTTGAGGATCGCGTGAATAAGGCCAGCGATCCCGGCGGTGCTCATCGTGTGGCCGATATTGGCCTTCACGCTCGACAGAAACACAGGGTTCGGCGTTTGACCGAAGACCTCGTACAAGGCCTCGACTTCCACCACATCACCCACTGCGGTCGCGGTGCCGTGGCACTCCACAAACCCGACAGTTTTGGGGTCGATGTCGGCGTCTTTGTAGGCCAACTGCATCACGCCTACTTGACCAGCGACGCTCGGAGCCATAGGGCCTGTGCTGTCGCCGTCGTTGTTGATGCCGACACCTTTGATGACCGCGTGAATTCGGTCTCCGTCGGCGATCGCTAGATCGAGCCGTTTGAGCACGACCATTCCGACACCTTCGCCTTGCAAAAAGCCGTCGGCCGCAGCGTCAAAAGGACGACAAGCGCCGGATCGGGAAATCGCGCCGATCCGTGAAAAGCCGATCATCGTTTCGGGCGTGTGGTTTGTATAAACACCACCTGCAACGGCGAGGTCGCATACGCCTGAGCGGATGTATTGAACGGCATCGCTGACAGCCACCAAAGCCGAGGCGCAAGCTGCGTCGACCGTGAACGCCGGACCGCCGAATTTCCAGTGATGAGCGACATTGGCGGCTGACATGTTGCCGAGCACGCCAGGAATCGAAAACGCAGAAATTGGGGCGACATTTTCTACGCCGTGACCCAACACGTGGTTCGAGCTCGCGTCCGTGGCGCCGTAATCGCCATCGGCTATGAGCATCGCGGTCGTGCGGGCGCTCATGATGGTGCGGTATTCGGCCGTCGACACACCCAGAAAGGTGCCGACTTTGGTTCTATCGAAGTCTTTATCCTCGAGTCCCGCATCCTGCAGCGCAATGCGCACGGCATCCAACACCAGCCGATGTTGAGGGTCCATGACCTCGACCCGTCGCGGCGAGATCCCAAAATGCATCGCAGCAAATTCGTCGACGCCGTCCACGAAGGCGCCAACTTTTACGTAGGTTTTATCGCGTTCCCGCGGATGTTCGGCGTAAAAGGTGTCGTTGTTCCACCGGTCCGCTGGGACGGGTTGGAAGCTTGAACGGCCTGCGCGAAGGTTCTGCCAGAAAGACTCGAGGTCGTTCGCACCCGCAAATTTGCAGGCGTATCCGATAATGGCCACGTCACGAGTAGGGGGATTTGAAGGCATTGCGCTAACCCTGATTCTTGGGTGACCAGAAAGGACGACAAAAAGTGGCCACGCGCTTGGTTTAGCCGCATAGAATCAGCATATCAAGAACAGAAACCTACCTACCGGTCGGTCTTAAATATGACGCCCCAGTCGGTTCGTTTGCAGACTGCTCAAGAACCCCAAAATACAGGCCCGTTTGTCGCGTCAAAAGCCTTGGCATAGCTGCGCGAACAAAACGAAATATAGAGTTGTTCGTCTGCAGTGCGGTACTCGAGTTCGGCGCTGGCGCTTTCATGCTGGTCGCACAGAGGGATTTGAACCTCAAACTTCCTTTTTGAGACGAGTTTGAACGTCCCAAGCGTCGCGGCACGTGTCAATAAGTCTGTTGCGATTGGGGCGTTCTCCTCGAGTTCCAAATAGATCGGTAGGTGGCGTGTGACGGGTGCCTGACACACACAACACCCGTCGGGCCATTTAATATCCTGTGGACACGGGGTAGCAAACACCGGGAATTCTTCAATTGCTGAGTCGGATGTCGGAGTCACATGCTTGTCGATAATATGGAAATATTCATCGCATCCTTTGCACTGGATGCTGGGATTATTTTTGAGCCCAAGCCCTGAATGGGCATACCCGCACTCTGGACAAGTAGCTTTTCCAAGTCCAATGAAGGCGTAGACAGCGCTGGCCCCGAAAACAAGAAACAAAATTGCCCAGACCACTGCGAACCCGTGGCTCGTCGCAAAACCGTAAATGGTCCCCGCCAGAAGAATGGTTGCGATAGCCCCACCAGCCAAACGAGCTTTATCGAGTTGAGTCAGATGGGTTTTGTGACCATGAGTGTGTTCCAATGCAAACCTCTGTCAAAGTTCATGTATTTAAAGTTCGTTGCGCTTTATCAATCATAAGCTTGAGGGGCAATGAAAACACGTGCCTGTGAGGTCAAAACTGTCGAGTGTGGCGCTGATGCGGTGGACCTGCTTCGGCTTTTTGGGTATGCCCAAGAAGTTCCTAAGAATTTGGTTGGAGTAGCCCGTGGCAAAATCGCGTCCGAGTATTGCAGAGACTTTTGGGCTGACTGAACCCCTTACCCGAATCGGGCAGGTCAAACTCGCGCTGCGTGGCGACGAGTACACGCCCGCCAGCCAATGGGGGCTGAGTTCGGTGAAGATTTTCCGTCCTCGCCTGAGCGTTAAAACCTGGGCGGGCTGGAAACCGGCCGATCGCCTAGTCCCAGTCACCAACTATTTTAATCGAACTCAGACGCCGATTCAGAACGGCTGGTCGGTCAAAAAAACGCAAGTGCTCGATTTTAAGGGCGGAACCAACACCTACGACAGCCATAACGGGACAGATTTTGCGATTCCTGTGGGGACACCTGTTTTGACCCCTGCAGCGGGACGAGTGCTCCGTGTCAGCAGTGAGTTTCATCGAGGCGGACTGAAGATCATCATCGATCATGGGCACGGGCTAATCACGACTTCCGGCCACCTAGCGCGTTCGCTGGTCCGGGCGGGAGACTTTGTCGAACGTGGCGACGCGATTGCTCTATCTGGCTATTCGGGACTTGATGCCGTGGTCGCGTTCCCGTGGAGCGTTCCGCATGTTCACTTCAACACTTGGCTGGATGGAGTGCCGGTGGACCCGTTTGCATCCGACGACGAAGTGTCGCTTTGGCTGGAGCATAATGATCCGAAACCGCCTATTTTTAGCGGCCGTAAGCCACTGGTTTTCGAAAAGACTGAATGGGATGAAGACGCCCTGGCGGCGCTTATCGACTCTTGTATCGATCCGGTTTTGAAGGCGGACCTCCGCGCGACTCGCGACCTTGATTTGCGAGCTGGCGATTCGATTTTTATGAAAAACTATTTTCCGACGCGTTTTTCAGAAGATATTTCTCCTTACGCTAAAGCCTCGCAGCGTCGGCCGATGCTGGACTTGCCGTTTGCTCAGGAAGATTATGACGGCGTACGTTTGCTCTAATTGTTCTGAAATTGATGCAGCAGAAAGGTACTCATGAAACGATTCTTGGTGGGACTCGTCCTTTTTTTAGTGTCAGTTCCCAACGTCGTTTGGGCTTGGGATGCGTTTCCTAGTTTGGCTTCGGGTTCGCACTACGCAGGCAGTGGCCGCTGGAACACGAGCCAAAACATCGAGCAATGTCTGGCTACATTGAGCGCTTCCAGTAAAGCCAATTATTTTGCTGCAATCGTGGATAATACCAGCCGAACCGGGAGTGCTTCGGATAACGATGCCGTCCCGTATGTCGACGCGCTAAGTCAGGCTTGGTCAAGCCAGATTAAGCCCGATATTGACGTCGTGATGGTGTTGGGTATCGATAATCGGGCTATTGCCGTTCACCCGGGCAGCACGTGGGCGAGCGTCGGATTTGAAACCAACGAGATCAAGGCCACAATCGATGGCTCTAACTTCAAGAGTTTGGCGCGCTCACAAGATTATGCGGGAGCCGTCTGCGATCTGGCACAAACCGTCGAAGCCCGAATCTCGTTACTCAGGAAGGGTCAAGAACGTGTCTTGAACGTCGCTCAGGCAAAGGTGGGGGCCTATCGTTCACGGATTCCCGCGCTTCAGGCTCGCGTCTCAAAAGAGGTGAATGATCCCGAGGCGGTGGGAATTGCGCGCGCCAAACTGAGTGCAGCCGCGGATCGCGTCGACGAGTTAGTGTTTGCGCTGGGCCAAAAATACATTCCTGACGTTACGAACAAGCCGGCTTTGATCGAACAAGAACTCAAATCCGTCGAGGTCTTCCTGCAAAGGCAGAGTTTGGTGGACCAGGAGTTCGAAAAATTTCAAACCCGGGTTGTCGCGTTTCAAGGCGAGATGCTTGCCTCGAATGTTTCGGACGAGGAAAAAAGGGAACTGATTCAGGAATCCACGGAGTGTCTGAAACTGCGCCCGTCAGCCGCACAATTGTTCGATGAGACTCCGTTCATGACCACAGCTGAAGCCTGCCTGGCCGGGGTTGAAGGGGATTTTCGTTACGCCGTGGTTCGACACAACTTCTGGACTCGAGTCGTTCCATCCGTCCTGCTTTTTGGGCTGCTGATGGGCCTATCAATCGCGCTTTTTGTGTTTTTTAGGAGGCGTCGGGCAGCAAAAATAACCGCTCACACGCAACTGGAAATCTGGTCCGAAAAACTTGGCCAAGCCTCGGAACGTTTATTGGACCTCGAATCCAAGTTTGCTGGCTACCTGTCGGGGACCAACGCCAGATATGTTGGCGCGAGTGCCGATTTGGACGTCTTGGCAGCTGATGCAGTTAACCTCGTTTTCCTAATGTACGATCAATCTGTCGAAATTCAGAAACGCGCACGCCAGCGCTTTGAGCTCGCTCCGCTGTATCGCGCCAGTGATTTTGATCAGTGCGTGAGGATGCTGACGACAACACCGATTTCATTTGAAACAGGACTTCCGGAGAAAGAACTCAGGGTCTTTTTGCCGCTGACTCAGTCGTTTAAGGGCACTTCGGCGAGCGTTCTGAACGAACTCGATTTTCGATATGCCGAGGCCTTTAAGTGCCTAAGTGCACTGCAGAGCGAGGTCGACCAAGCGATGGTTTGGGCGACTCGCGTGCAAGAGCAGCTTCATGCAATCCAAATCGCTACGGACGCAAGGCTCGCCTTCGGTTTTCCAGTGGAGCAATATTCGAAGGAGCTGCAAGAGATCACGCGCGAATTGAAGGTGTTTCTTGGTCATGTCAAATACGACCCAGTTGCAGCAAATGCGCGTGCGGCTTCGTTACTGAGCCTAATGTCGGATTTGAAGTCACGGGTCCAATCAGGGAATCGTTGCCTGCACACATTGATTACTGAGGTTACCCCGATGGCTCAGGCGTTGCGGTTGAAGATTACGACTCTTCGATCTGCGGGTTGGGCGCTTCGGGAACCAGGTTTTGACCCCGATGGCGTTTTGGATCATTCGAGCCTGATGGCGCGTGAGCTGCGCGAAATGCTGGCAACTTTTCGTGACTTGGAGGCCCCTTCGCTTTGCGACCAGATTTTGAAGGAAGTTCAGACTGCCGGTGATCGCATCAGCGTGATTATCAAAGCACGCGACGCCATTCCTCGCCGACTTTCCGAGCTGGCTCAAAGCAAGACAGAGACTGAAGGAAAGATTCCCGAGGCCCGCGAGGCGCTTGTCCGGTTGTCAAACGAGAACGCGGTTTCAGCTTTTCAGGTTCAGGCCGATAATTTGGATGAACTGGAAGTCGTTTTGTCCGAGGTTCAGACGCGGATTAAGAAGGTCGAACAGCAATTTTCAGCCGAACACTACCTTGCGGCGACGGCTGATAGTGAGCGCTGTCAGCTGGTTTTAGATGCTGGCTTAGCGCTTATTATCGAGATTTATGAGGCCGAGAAGCACCTGCTCGAACTGCGCCAACAGGCGAGGGTGTGGCGAGGCGAATCGGAAGATTTCTTGAGGCGGTGTGTCGCCAAGAAGGACATCCTGGGCGTCGGTGACGGACGGCGAGTTCGGTTGAAGGCCCTCCAAGAGTGGGCTGTCAAAGTGTTTGAGCGAGCCGACGAGCCGCTGCCGGATTGGCGTCAATTACATGTCGACATGCAGGAATTGCATTCACAGCTTGAAGGTTTGGACCGGGAGTCCGAGCTGGGGCGTTCGTCGGCAGCGCTTGCCCAATCAGAGTTTGCAACTCTGCGTGCGACGTTGGAATCATTGCGTGAGCGAGTGGAGGCCGAAGAGCGTGACCGCCCACATGTTGCGCGTTTCATCGAGCAGATTCAAAGCCAAGTATCCGCGTTTGCGACGAATCTCTCGGAATCCACACAACCGGGGGAGTGGCTGGAGGAGGAGGTCTCAGACCTTGAAGACCTGATGAGTCAGGCCGAAACTCTTTGGAATTCAGAGCGAAAGATCATCCATGACGCCGCTATGGAATTCTCGCGAGCCAACGAAGAACTGGGCCGCGTAGGTCGTAAGCACTACGGATTTGGTATCAGCCCCTCGCTGGGCGCGGCAAAGGCCCTATTGACGCAGGCTGAGCTCGCGAGCAACACTCGCAGGTGGGAGGAGGTTTTTTCACAATCTCAGGCAGCACTTCAATTGATCAAACTCGAAGAAAAGGCCCGGGACCGGGAGCACCAAGATAGAGAGGATGCCCGGGTTGCCGCTGCAGCTGCAGCCGCGGCCGCTATCGAGGCACGGCGTCAACAATCGGCAAATCCCGGAAGGTCCAATTTGTCGTCGCCATCCGATTTCAGTTCCAGTTCAGGGTCGTCCTCAAGTTCGGGCGGCAGCAGCTTTGGAAGTTCAAGTTCGAGCAGTTCGAGTTCCGGCGGGAGTAGTTGGTAATGGAAATTAGTAAAGAAAATCTCGAAATTATGGCCTACCCCGTGCGCGAGGGGGTTCTGTCTCCAATTGGGCATGATCTTGCCCTTGAGGCTCAGAAAATCATCGGGAAAATCGAAGGCGATGCCATCGAGATCACAGTTTTTGTCGGGTCATTAAAAGTCGTGGGAAGCATGTCTAAAGGCCAGCTCGACCGCTCAGAGCCGAGCGAAAAAGACCGAAAAAGAATCGAAGAGATTATGCTCAAGGATGTTTTTGCGGCCAAGAAATTCCCTGAGGCTGTCTTTCACGGCAAGCGCAGTGGCGCTGTCGTGAGCGGTAAACTCACTCTGCACGGTGTGACCCAAGAAATTCGATTGGAACTCAAGGACGGTAAGGGCTCGTTTGTGATCAATCAGGTTGATTTTAACATCAAGCCGTACAAAGCGCTTCTGGGGCAGCTGCGCGTCAAGCCCGAGGTTCGAGTCGATGTCATTGTGGCGGGACTATGAGTCTGCTTGGCGTGGTTCTGTCAGGTGGCGCTTCGACTCGGATGGGGTCCGATAAAGCACGACTGATGATTGACGGCGAACCCCTTGTGGCTCGGATGGTCGATGCGCTGATTCCGGTGTGCGACGAGGTTGTGGTCAGTGTCGCCGCCTTTAAATTTCAGGATCTCGGGCTCAATGAAATCGTGGATCCTTGGCCGGGGCTGGGGCCGATGAGCGGACTGCTTGCGGGCCTGAAGGTCGCTACAGATTTGGGTTTTGAAGAAGTCTTTTTGACCTCGTGTGACCTTTTTGGCTTTGATTCAAAGTGGGTAGCACTTTTGCCGGAAGGGCAAAACTCAGCTTTTTTTGACACATGTTGGCAGCCGATGGTGTCGCGTTGGCAGATCAACGTTTTGGATTTCCTTCCCAAAGAATCGCTCGGGCTTTGGCGGTCTCTCGAACTCGCTGAAGCAAGCAAAATTGCGCCTCCCGCGACATGGGCGGGTGCTTTCAGTATCAACACGCCCGAGGACTTGATTCGCGCCCAGAATGAGCTGGCGGCCAATGTCTGAATCTTCCAAAACGATCGATATTTTGAAATGGACCGATGGTTTTACTGCGGTTCAAGACCTTGTCGTCGTCGAGGAACCCTTGGAGATTCGGCTCGGTTACGTGTCAAAAAGCGGACGAAAACAACAAAGTGTTTCCATCACCATGCGAACTCCGGGTGATGATTTTTCTTTGGCCGTTGGTTTTTTGTTTTCCGAAGGCATTCTGCGCCAACCTGACGATGTTCAGGAAGTCGTCTGGTGCGGCGATGGCAAGAATCAAAACGTTGTTCGAGTCGAGCTGGCTGACCACGTAAAACCTGACCTGAAGCGCTTGCAACGTAACGTCTACACGACCTCGAGCTGTGGAGTTTGCGGCAAGACTTCCCTTGAGGCCCTTGAACTTCAGGGTTGGTCGGTGGTCACCAGCGACAAAAAGGTCAAAGCTGCGATGCTGGCTGGATTACCCGACCGACTGCGGCAGGCCCAAGCGGTGTTCGACAAGACCGGGGGTTTGCACGCAGCCGGGGAGTTTTCGATCGAAGGCGAGCTCCTCAATCACCGGGAAGACGTGGGTAGGCATAACGCGTTGGATAAGCTCGTGGGGCAACATATCCGCGAGGGCAGGAGCGCTTTTCAGGGCGATATCCTTGTGTTGAGTGGCCGGGCGAGCTTTGAGCTGCTGCAAAAAGCCATCGCCATTGGCTGCCCAATTGTCGCGGCGGTGGGAGCCCCTTCGAGTCTGGCCGTCGATCTGGCTCAAGAATACGGGGTGACCTTGGCCGGATTTGTCCGTGGCTCCTCGATGAATATTTACGCGCATCCATTTCGCGTCATTGCTTAATCCGAAGCGCAAAGTTGCTTAGGTGGAGCGGGAAAGGATAAACTGCACCTATACTGCTGAGTGGAGTTGAAATGCGTCGATTGGTTTTGGGATTGGTTTTGGTGATGTCAGGTTGCAATTACGATGCACCTTCCGAGATCACCTGCGTCGCTGCGGATCTCCGCGCTGGGTATACCTGTGTTGGCGGCTACTGGGTGAGCACAGGGGTAGCTGACGTGGGGCTTACAGACGTCACAACTGACCAATCCGTTGATACACCGCCAGATTTGACGTGCACGCGGCCCACAGTGGCCGAATTTTGTGCATCGTTAACCAAAAATTGCGGCACAGTTTCCGGCACAGACGCCTGTGGTGAAGCCCGGATGGAAGAGTGCGGCGCGTGCATAGCGCCCGATACCTGTCAGACGGACAACACCTGTACTTGCACCCCAGAAGAAGACGCGGCGTTTTGTGACAGGCTGGGCAAAGACTGCGACGACACCACCGCGCCTGATAATTGTGGGGTAACCCGCACAGTGAATTGTGGAAGCTGTGAAACCGGCCAGTGTGGTGACGATGCGCCAAATGTTTGTGGATGTCCGTGTTTAGTCGATGGCACTTGTGTGGCCGAGGCTTCTCGGAACCCCGCCAACCAGTGTGAAGTCTGTGATTCCGCCGCTAGCGCAACGGGTTGGACTCTTGCCACTGGCTTATCATGCGACGATCAGGACAAATGCACCACCACCGACGTCTGCGATGCCGCTGGGATTTGTGCTGGGGCTGCCAAAGATTGCAGTGCCTTGGGCGAAATTTGCAAGGCAGGCCAGTGTGATGCCGCCAATGGCAACTGTATCGCGGTCAATAAGCCGGAACAGACTGCGTGTACTGACGATGGCCTCGCATGCACGGCAGATGTGTGTGTCGCTGGAGCTTGTGAAAACTCGCTGCTTCCGGACACTTGTTTGATCTCAGGGACCTGTGCAGCGGCGAACGAAGT
>JBBKVQ010000416.1:0-3840 GCA_037968515.1 Bradymonadaceae bacterium | reverse complement strand
TTGAGCCTTTGAATCTGCTTTCACGCTGACCAATCGATCCGCGCACCAGGCGGCCAGGCTCTTGGCTTCAGAAGTCCGAAACTGAGTTAGAAGATCGCAGGCGACCTCGTAGAGGACCTGAAGTGCCTGGTCGTGGTCACCGGCCATCAAAAGATGGCGGCCAAAAGCGAAGCGCGAATTTAAGTCCTCATACATGATTGCCGCGGCAGCATGGATTATTTTCAAGTGAGCAGGACTAGCCGAGCGCAATATCGAGTCACGCATCGAACCGTGTTCGAAAACGAGCAATCCTTTGTCGTGGCTCCAGATTCTGGCAGCGACGAGCCGGCCCACCAAGTTGTCGTCCAATGTGATATTGCACGTGGCACAAACTCGATGCCAAGCGTCTTGCCGAATGCATTCTCCAAGCACCGCGGCGACCTCGACCGCGCGTCGGTCTTGGGGGCTAAAATGGTGGTCAAAACGCCGGTTCCATAGCTCAAAATGGTCGGAATCGAGCCCGTCCAAGTCGTGAGTCAAATGCCAAATCTCGAGCAAATGAAGCGCACGAAGCGGGTTGCCTTTGGCAAGTTCAAGGAGCCGCGATCTGACGGTGGAGGTCAGCGACACGATGCTGTCCACGAATGCCCCGGTTTCGCTGTCTGATAATGGCAGCAAGTTCAGAAAATGGGCCTCTGGCGGCTGCATTAGCGCGGCTAGACGATCGGCCTCGTGCGGCATGGGTTCGGGATCGTCGCTGCGGAAAGTCAGCACAAGAAGGACCGGAATCGGAGCGCCAATAAGTGCATGCGCAAGTTCAATGACCTCAAGGCTCTTGTGGGCGTCGTCCATGAACACAATGATCGGCCTCTCCTTCACAAACGCAGTCAACACTTGGCGGATGACTTTCGCTTGGCCAGACAGCGTCATGGCTTCCCCCAAAACCAATCGGGCGACCGCCCTCGTGTCCACCTCGGTGCCTTCGAAGAGCTCAGAAAGGCGTTTGTGGGTTCGTCTCGCGCTTAAGCCGAACAGCCCCAATAATCGAACAAGTGTGTCAGTGATGGCCGAGGGCCCACCTTCCGACCGCACTTGAATCTGGATGGCGACGCCGACCTCAAACGAGTGTTCGCAGATCCACTTTCCGAGCATGGTGGAGCCGACTCCGTCCATGCCGCTGATCGCCAAAACAGTTGCGGTTTTTGTGTGAATGCAGCGCTGCAGGATTTCCCAGCACAAATCGCGTTCGGTTTTGCGGCCCACCATGTGCGCCCGGCGCAATCCAAAGAGTTCAAGGCCGATAGGCTCGGAGTTAAGCGGGAAATCAATCCACTTTTCGAAGTGCATTCGACCGTCCCCCAGATGAATTGTTGCCGCAAAAGCCTGCTGGTTCGGCTGGGAAGGCATCGCTTGCGTTGTCATGATGGGGAGAGACAGCGTTGTGTTCGCGAACGACTCGACGTTCTCGGATGGGGCACACTCAGTGTCGAGCGGTGCCTTCAGGGACATCAGAGCGTGCAGCACGTCAGGCGCCAGACTGAAGCGGTCACTTGGGTTGTAGGCCAACATCCGGCTCAACCAAGTTCCGACCGATTCTGGGGCAGCAAACCTAAGTTTGAGCGTGAAGTTCGCACCTTTTGTGTGCGCGATACCCAGCATCACGACATTCTTTGCGACGAAGGGTAAAGTTCCGTAAATGATTTGGTAAAAAACCACACCCAGACTGAACAGATCGGTGTATGGGCCGAAATCTCGCCAACGGCCCACCAATTGCTCCGGCGAGATGTATCCTGGAGTTCCCGCCGCAGCATAGGGGACCTCACGCGAGTGCATTCCGCGGTTTCTGTCGGGAATCGAGATTCCGAAATCGCTCAATACATAATGTGGTCGATTCAAATCTCCTTCGACCAGGATATTTTCGGGTTTGATGTCGCGATGGATGAACGAGCGCGCGTGTGAATGGCCAAGGGCCCTCAGAATCGCTGTCGCGAACCACAGAAACTGGTCCCAGGTGCTTATCGAACCGGGATTAAATGCACCATGTTCTGCGATCCGCATGGCAAACCATGGCGTTCCAATTGCCACATTCGATTTTTCGGCGTCGGTGGCATCGACCAATCCCCATCGGAGGATCTGCGCGATTGATGGGTGGTTTAGGCGGGCAAGCGCCTGAATCTCTTGCTGGAATAAATCCGCAGGAGTCCCTGGCCGCATGACCTTCACGGCGAGTTCTTCCCCGGAGTCGTTGCGTGCTCGCCAAACGTCACACATGCCCCCGGAGCCAAGCTGATCGATAAGTTCGTAGGGGCCAATGCGCATGAGGGTATTGTGCATCCAAACGCGGTCAAACTCCATCAATGTTTTGAGGCGGGTTTATGGTCGCGACATGGGCGCTATGCCATTTTAATATTTTTATTTTTTTGGCTTTTTGGTGTTGGAGTTCGTGGCAGCTGGTGTGTTGATGAGAGGTGACATTTGCAGTTCCATCCACGCTCGAATGTCGTCTTCGGATTCTATCTTAAATCCAGAATTTGTTGCATCCATCAATATGCGTTTCCCGGGTCCCATAACCGCCCGCGATGAAAGTGCTTTTTCCAAAGTCTTCACCGCCTTTCGACCCAAAACCGTCAAACACGCGTCTGTACCCGCGAAGTCGAAGGCGCGATCAAGAAACGTGTAAAATGCTCTTAATTCCTCAATGAGCTCGGCAGCTTCGGATGCAGGAATCATGACCTTAGCGGGAACCACCTCGAAGATGACTTCACGAAGGTCTGATGCGGGAAGCGTAGCAATCGTATGGCCAAAAAAATGGGCAGCAATATCCATGATAATTGGGGCATACATGATTTCTTCGATGCCTTCGGCCTCAGCGGAATCAAGGAAGATGTCGACCAGTTCATGTTCAAGCGCCACTCGTTCGTCGTGGTCTATATGATGGCGTTTCCCAAGTTCGGTTAGTTCGTGCCAGATATCGTCGTCTTCATCATCTAACCCTTCAAAATCGGGCCGAGACAAAATGACTTCAATCGCGCCGTCGGGAGTCGGAACCAAAAAAGTCGCCGAAAACGATGTGTCATTCTCGGCGGCACGTTTTAGGGCCTTTTGATGAGGCTTGATGTTCGCAAACACATGTGCGGCCGCGGTCAAGACGAGGATCTCCTCGGGATTGGGAGGAAGGAATTGACCGTCTTCCGAGATTCGAACCGCAAATGGGTAAGCTCGGGACGTTGCGACCTCGAACTGATGCTCTGTGGCTTCGTCGACCATGGTGGTCGGATATTTGCCCTTGGTTTCGAAGCACAACATCAAATGAACCGGTAGCGCGGACGTAGCGCCGAATTCTTCCACCGCGCCGAGATAGTCGAAGTGGTCTCGGGGACTGTCGAAAACGACCAGGCCCATATCGCCACCTGTGAAACCAGAGACCTGAACCGTAAGTCTAGAAAGGCCCAGTTTTGGAATATTGAGTAAAAAAACCGATTCCTCGAACGCCAGAAATTTCCAGGGCTTTTTGCGGTAAAATTCTGCAGCACAAGAGAACATCGGCTTCATTTCGGCGGGGGTAACGCCGTTGCCGAACAAGGTCGGCTCAGAGTCTATTTCAAAATGTCCGAGTATCGAGCTTGCAACCTCATCTATTTCGGGTGTGGGCGCGCAGATAATATCCATGTTTGGAAAGCCCGCTTTCAGAACCTTCGCCAGTTGTTTTGAGGCGACTCGGATACGGGTTGGTAATTGAGGACTGCCAACCATCGGGGAATTCATAGTGTTCTTCAGGCTTGTGCAGGCAGCAAGAGCGGCCTCGCCGGGTCCATGCATCTCTTGCCCAATGATGAGGCCATCGGGGTTAATCCAAACGAT
>JBBKVQ010000415.1:0-5368 GCA_037968515.1 Bradymonadaceae bacterium | reverse complement strand
CCCCAAACACACATGAAGCACGCAGCCATGCGGGTTTCCGCCGTTGGTATAGGACTTGAAGTAAACCCGTGTGGATAGAGAAACACGGGAAAAACATGCCAACTAAATCCTTCGCCTTTGCGATAGCCGCCACACTCTCGGTTTTCCTGTTTGGAGCCGAGGCGTTTGCGCAGGCCGCCGAAGCGGTCGCAACGCCAGGCGCGATGACCGTGACGATTCCGGTCGGCGGCGACGGCGGTTCATTCGCCCCCGCATTGCGCATTACCCTGCTCTTGCTGGCGCTTTCGATGCTGCCCGCCATGCTGGTCAGCGTCACGAGCTTCACACGCATCGTGGTGGTCCTGGGCTTTGTTAAACAAGCCCTTGGCACCCAGAGCTTGCCCCCAAGTCAGGTGTTGATTGGGTTGAGTCTGTTTTTGACGCTTTTTACGATGAGCCCCGTCCTGCAAAAAATTCAGGTTCAGGCCTACGAGCCTTATCAGGCGGGCCAGCTTAGTGACGAGCAGGCGCTTCAGGCAGCGATTGGGCCGCTGCGGGACTTCATGGCGCGTCATACACGCCCTGACGAGTTGCGCCTCATGTTGAGCATGACCCAAGACGATAAACCCAAGAACTTCAAGGATGTCAGCACCTTTGCACTGGTGCCGGCGTTCATGCTCAGCGAGCTGCGCGCGGCGTTCATCATGGGGGCGATGATTTTCATCCCCTTCATTGTGATCGACCTCGTCGTGGCGTCGGTGCTGATGGCGTTGGGTATGATGATGGTGCCGCCCGCGGTGGTTTCACTACCGATTAAATTGATTCTATTTGTTCTCGCGGATGGATGGAGCCTGGTCGTTGGATCGCTCGTTCGTTCCATCATGGGAGGGTAAAGATGTCTCCAGAATGGGTCGTTGAAATTGTAAGAAATGCCATGATGTTGGCGGTCGCCTTAGGCGGCCCCTTCATGATCGTGGCGATGGGCCTTGGCCTTGGCATCAGTATTTTGCAGGCCGCCACCCAGGTAAACGAAATGACGTTGGCGTTTGTGCCTAAAGTCATCGGCGCAGGCGCATGTTTGTGGATTGGCGGAGGCTGGATGCTTGAGCGTTGGCTCTCATTCACCCGCGAAATGATCACAGTTATGGGCCCGGCAGCCATCGGAAATTAATGGACGTTTCGACACTCATGGCTTCGCTACCTGAGCTCATCACTGGCGCGATGTGTGTGTTGTTTCGTCTGGTTTCGATCGTCGTGATTGGACTGCCATTTGGCTACCACGCGGCTGTTCCGATGCGCGTGAAAGTCTTCCTAATGCTGCATATCTCGACCGTCATGGTGGCCGCCCTTGGGTTTCCAATGGTCGATATCGGCGACGCTGGCCCTATCGGTTGGCTCGCGATTTTAGCGCCAGAAATTCTGCTCGGGCTTTCGATGGGATTCATTGTGCGTCTGGTCATCTGGACGGCCGAGGGGCTGGGCACCTTGGTGGCGATGTCTGTGGGCCTTGGGTTTGCGCAGTCAGTCGATCCCGGCACCGGCGTTCAGTCTACGGCAGTCGGCAAGATCTCGAACATGATGGCGATTTTGCTGATGCTCGCATTGAACACCCACCTGGAAGTCATCGGCGCACTCTTTGGTTCGTTTCATCGGTATCCGCCCGGCCAAGTCCCAAGCTTCCTGCACTCGACCCTTGAGCTCGCCAACCTCGGCGGAGCCTTCATTGCGGAGTCCTTAAGGCTCGCGGCCCCCGTGGTGGCCTGTGGCCTAGTCATCTATTTGGTGCTCGCCGTGATTGCCCGAGTGGCGCCTCAAATGAATCTTTTTGCCATCGGGTTTCCGATGCTGATCATGGGCGGCCTGACGGCATTTGGCCTGTCCCTGCCTGATATTGCGGCAGTCTGGATCAGTGATTTTTCGATGTTGGGTGAACGGCTGGTGGTGTTCGTCGTTTCGGGGAGGGTCACATGAGTGATGACACACCCCAAGAAGACAAAACAGAAGAAGCCACGTCCAGACGGCAGGAACAGTTTAGGGAAGACGGCAAGGTCGCCAAGAGCCAAGAGCTTGTGTCGGGAACGATGTTGGTGGCTTCGGGCATGGCCCTTCAGGTGCTGGCTAACTCGGGCGGTCACCTCAACGCCGCGATTATGGGGATTCTGGGTCAACTCGATGATTCCGAGCTCTGGGTGGAGCGTCCTGGTGCCTTCATGGCCGCCATGACTGACCCTCTTTTATCTAGTCTGGGACCGGTTTTTGCCGTGATGTGTGTGGCTGCGATTGTGGGCCATGTCTCGCAAACTCAGGGGAATTTCTCTTGGAAAGCCCTCGAACCCAAGATGTCGAAGCTGGACCCCATCGCTGGCGTGAAGCGGATTTTCTTCTCGATGGACCTCTACGCCAACCTGTTCAAGACGATGGGGAAAGTCCTATTTGTGGCACTTGTCGCCATCGCTGTGGTGGGGCTGGAGGGCCGAGAATGGCTTGCGCTGATTCGCCACTCCCCGGAACAGTTCGGTACCTATATCCACCAGATCAGCGTGATGACCCTTACTGCAAGTGGGATGGCGGTGCTGTCGCTTGGGACGGTGGATTATATGTATCAGCGTCATCGCATGAACAAACAGATGATGATGACTAAAGAAGAGACCAAACGAGAGCACAAAGAAAACGAAGGCGACCCGCAGATTAAGTTCCGGCGCCGTCAGATGCACGCTGAGCGGATGTCCACCAATCGCCTACTTGAGGCCGTTCCGATGGCGGACGTCATCATCAACAACCCTACCCATATCTCGATTGCCCTTCGATACCGCAAGGAAGATGGCGCACCAGTTGTTGTGGCCAAGGGCGCGGACGGCGTGGCGATGCGCATCCGCGAGGTCGCCAAAGAAAACCGAATTCCCATGATTACGAACATTCCGCTGGCTCGTGCCCTGCACAAAGCCGTGCCCGTGGGCGGATATATCCCCGAAGAGTTCTTCCGAGCCGTGGCCGAGACTCTGGTCTTCGTATGGAAGCAGCACGGTCGCCGCCCGTAGATCGGCATTTCATTCCGCCATTAATACCCATCGGCACATTTTTCCCGATCTTTAGCTAAAAACGACATTTTGTTTTTAGCGCCTAATTTCAACGCATTGGGTGTTTTTTGCTCGACCCCTGTGTGTTGGCACGTGCAGTGCAATCTAATCCTGCAGACGCAAAATCGCAGGATGTGAAATTTGAACAAGCTGGCCAAAATACTTAAAGGATTCGACCCCGCGATCGTACAGAACGCACCGATTCTTTTTGGTTTGGTCACAATCATTGCCCTGATGATTCTGCCCATACCGACCGTGTTGCTCGACTTGCTTCTGGCAATCAACATCACGCTGTCGGTCCTGATCATGTTGACCTCCATCTACATCATGAAGCCGCTCGAGTTTTCGGGCCTTCCCGCAATGCTCCTGTTAACGACATTGTTTCGCCTGGGCCTTAACGTGGCTTCGACTCGCCTGATTCTTTTGGGCGCGGCCGAGGGCAAAGTCGAAGTCGGCAACATCATCGAGACCTTCGGGAACTTCGTGGTCGGCGGCAACAGCATCGTCGGCATCATCGTTTTCCTTGTGCTCGTGATCATCAACTTTTCGGTGATCACCAAGGGTGCTGGCCGTATTGCCGAGGTCGCTGCCCGCTTCACGCTTGATGCATTGCCAGGCAAGCAAATGGCGGTGGACGCCGAGCTCGCAGCTGGCGCATTGACGGACGCTCAGGCCAAAAAACGACGCTCGGAAGTCCAACGCGAAGCCGACTTTTACGGTGCGATGGACGGTGCTTCGAAATTCGTTCGAGGCGACGCCATCGCGGGCCTTATCATCACCGGCATCAATATTGTCGGTGGTCTGATTGTAGGCGTCGCGCAGGGCGGAATGGATTTTGGGACGGCGTTCCAGACGTACTCGCTGCTTACCGTTGGTGACGGACTTGTCAGCCAGATTCCTTCGCTTCTGATTTCGACCGCCACCGGCGTTGTGATTACCCGCGTGGCCAGCGAGTCGAACTTCGGTTCGGACATCGCACATCAGCTTGTCGGCAACTACCGCGTGCTTTACGCCGCCGCCGCGATTGTTTTTGGTCTTGGGCTTGTTCCTGGAATGCCGCTTCCCATCTTCGCCTTCATGGCAGTCCTGATGGGCGGTTTTGGCTACCACCTCACTACTCGCCCGGCACCGGGTCACGAAGAAAAACCAGCCGAGAAAGCCCCGGCGGGCGAAAAGAACGAGACCGAAGTCCTCAAGGACTTGCTCAACGTCGAGCCTGTCTCTCTTGAAATTGGCTACGGACTTTTGAACCTTGTCGATGAAACCGCCGGCGGGACCTTGCTGAATCGCTTGGTGCAGATGCGCCGCCAATTTGCGCAGACCCTGGGTGTTTTGGTTCCGCCGATTCATATCCGCGATAACCTTGAGCTCGAGGCCGGCCAGTACCGACTGATGCTCCGCGGTGTTCCCGTCGGCACAGGTCGTTTGATGCCTGGTCGGATGCTCGCCATTGATCCCGGTGGAGCCGGCGGCCAAATCAACGGTGTCGCGACCAAGGACCCGACGTTTGGTCTGGATGCCCTTTGGATCGAGAGCGGCGAGCAACATCGCGCCGAGGCTTTTGGTTATACGGTTGTGAACCTTGAGACCGTCGTTGTGACCCATTTGACCGAGCTTGTTCGTCAGAACTCTTCAGACCTCTTTGGCTGGCCAGACCTCAGCGAGCGCCTTGATGGCATGCGCATCACCGCACCAAAACTCGTCGAAGACGTACTCGATAAATACGGCATGTCGGGCCTGATGAGTATTGTTCGTCGCCTGCTCGACGAGAACATCTCGATTCGCGACCTGCATACTGTGTTTGAAGCGCTGGCTTCATTCAAAGGCGAAAAGTCGAACAGCACAGCGCTGACTCAAGAAGTTCGCGCGACCTTGTCTCGTCAGATTTCGCATCAGTTTATGAATTCCGACGGCGTGATTCACGCAGCGTTGCTCGACCGCAGCCTTGAAGAAAGCTTGCGACGTTGCCTTGTGACTCAGAATGGCGAACCAGTTTTGGCCTGTGACCTGGGCACAGCTCAATCTTTGTTTGCCGAAATCGAGCAAGCGTTTGGTGCTTTTGCAGCCCACGACGCCGAGCCGCTTATCCTTGCACCCCCAGACCTTCGTTCGCCTTTGCGCGAATTTTTGAGCCAGTTTTTCCCTAATGTTGATGTGATTTGCCACCGTGAAATTGTGCCTAACGCTCAGATAATCAGCGTGGCACAGCTTGGCGGCAACGACGCGATAGCAGCCGCTGAATGAGACAGGAGACCCCTATGATGCAACAAACCCGCACATTTAAAGTGACTGATCTTCGCGAAGGACTTCGC
>JBBKVQ010000414.1:0-3913 GCA_037968515.1 Bradymonadaceae bacterium | reverse complement strand
TCACCCTTCCACGTCGGGCGAGTGATGTACCCCTGAACTGATGTGGATTTCCAGTGGAATCAGAAAAAGAGAGCGTCAGGACGACGAAGAGTCTCTTTTTGTACACGATCGACGTAGGCCTGCTGTTGTTTCCAGAAGACTCTCAACGCCACACGCTCAGCGGCTGTAGAGTCGTCAAAGATCTTCGAGTCCAGTTCGTCGCGTTTCAGTTGGCTGAAGCTCTCAAAGACATCTTTGTCGAATTTCTCGACCCACGAGAACCGGCCTTTGATACGTGTGGAAGCGCGGGGTTGGAACGCGCCGCCTTCATCCAGTGAGACAACTCGGCCATTTTTGACCGCAAGGTTCCAGGTCTCCTGTCCTTGCCCAGACTCAAAGCGCTCGAAGTTGTTGGTGAGATAATCCAAAACCAGAACGTTGGAGATCTGTCGGACCAAGTCACGCACCCGAATCTGGCCAGCTTGAGCGAGCAGGGCGCGTGTGCGTTCTTCACCGATCGCTTTGGTGATGTCTTTTTCCGATTCTGACACGGCTTTGTCGAGATCTTGATCGCTTAGTCCCATCCACTTGCGCCAGACCGACGTCAGTTCGGCAAGCGGAAGCTGCGCGGCCCCTTGAACATCCCACCGCAAAATGCCACGAATGCCGCTCACGTCGTCGAGTTTGCTGAGCGCGCCGGTGAGCTCGATTCCCAAGGCTTTGAGCTCGTCTGAAGAAAGAAAAGCGTCCTGGATTTTCGCGAAATCAATTCCACATTTGGCCGCGCGACATAAGACGGCAACGGCCTCATTTGACCGAAACGAACGTTGAGACTCTCCGGTGTCGGCAATGAACGTGACGGGTGCACCGTTAAGCGAAAACTTGAGCACCGGGGTCTTGTTTTCTTTGGCAAGGGTCGCATTGATGAGCTCGGGCGCTGTGAGCTTGCGAACACTATTCACCTCGACCGGGACCTGTTCCACGACCGTCGGTGGTTCTTCGACGATGACCGGAACTTGAGCTGCCGTCTGTCCTACAACAGCCTGAGCTGCGGTCACTGTGTCGGGGATGACGGCTACCGGATCTTGTATGGAATCGACAATTGGCTCGTCTACGGGTGTCAGCCCGGGCGCGCCGAAGATCTGCGTTTTAAAGACCGCGCCAACCAAAATTCCGGCGATTGCGACAAGCGCGAGCGGGAGCCAAATGGATCGGGAACGAGGGGCACTTGTTTTTGTCGGTAAATCATCCGGTGCAGCGGGTGTTTGCGGGGGGAACACTTCCGAGACCGTCTGAAGGTCGTCGAGTTCATCGAGATCATCGAGGTCGAGCTCAGCGGTCAAAGGCACATCAGCGTTGGGTATCTCGTCGTGGCTGACTTCTGAATCGACGATCTCGCTTGAGGAATGCTCAGCGTAGGATAACTCGATTTCGGCGCTTTGATCTGGCGACAGATGTCCGATTGTCGGAAAGAGCTCACCTGACCCGTCCGACCGACTAAGAACTGCCGGAGGTTCGAAGAGTTCCTCGAGGGCTTCGGCCTCGGAGATCTCCTCTTCAATCATGGCGATCGGGGCCGCGCTCGCGGGCCTGAAAAACGCGTGTTCGCTCATGACAACCCAATCCCCCCCACGTTCCGAGATGAACTCATCACCGGTGAGAAACTCGGTGCGCACCAGTCGCCGGATTCCGACCTCGTCGATCGGCTCGTACACGACATTTTCGACCCGGAGCCGGTAAGTTCCTGTGCCGATTAGGTCGAGGATTTCAGCGGTGGGTATGCGGATGAATCCGCTGCCCGTTTTTTCCGCTGCCATGCCATGGCTTTCGAGCGCTCGAACGACGGTATCGGCGCGTGCTTTCCCGAAGGGAGTCATGCGGTTGTCTTCTTGATTTGCTGGGACTTTGGAGCGCACTTCAGCCGGCGTAGGGCCAAGATCCGCGACAATATCGTGGTCGCTTGGGAAAATGCTTTCGCCCAATGGGTCGTCGAAAGCCTTCGATGCGTGAGGAAGAGGCGTGACAGGACTGGGCGTGACCAAGGGGCCACGTTTTTCTCGGACCTGTTTGAGGAGGTCGGCAAGCTTTGGTCGTTCGGCGGATTTTGAGCTTCTGGTGGGAACTCTCGAAAATGCTTCAGGGTTCGAAACGTCGGAATCGTCAGCAAACGCGTCGGATTTTGACGAAGATTCAACTTCGGAACGCATGTTAATCGGTTCGAGACTGGGCTGAGTTTTGCGTGGATTGACCTTGGCGATAATATTCGCCTGACGTGCGGCTTTGTTCGTGCTCTCGGATTCCCAAGGGGCTTTGGTGCGGTTGTTAAACGCGGACTCGGAATGTTCGTCGAGGGCGAACATCTTATGCGTCGGTGTGTGAGTGACTCCACCTTCGTTGAAATCCCTGGGATCATCCGGGAAAAGGTCGCTGTCAGTTGCGGCTGCGGTGCTTTCGTCGAGTCGTGCTCGAGCTTCCGCGCGCATTGATTCTGCCACCGACATGCCCATCAACGTTCCACCGGGGGCGGTCGATTCGGGCAGCGATTTCAGCACGTCCATCAGACGCATCTCTTCGCTCTTTGTTCCCTTCCGACTGCGAAACATAGCAGCAGCTGGAGCCGAGGGTGCAGGGGCGGCTTCAATCGGGACAAGATTGCTGCACGACGGGCACTCTACAGGGCCGCGTGGAAGCCTCCCCTTCGTGGGACGGATGCGGAATCGAGTTCCACAATCCCCACAACTGAGGTCCAAAAATTCGGGAGGGGAATCTCCCATTAATTACTCACGAGTGACGGGTAAGGCGCGATGTTAACCCATCAAGCCGCCTTGCTCAACAAAACTGACTCATAGTCTTCCCCAACGTCGCCTGAGGGTCCACTCCGTGAGCAGGAGCCCGAGGACAAACACGAACAAAAACAGTGAGTCCCATAGTTGGATAACAACGCGTTTATTCACCTGAACCGCTTGCGGTTCGTTAAGTGATAGCAGGGGCGTTTTTGGAGCAATCGCAAATCCACCCCGCGTGTGAATCGAGACTTTTTCGAGCAGATCGGGTCGAGGAAGTATGTCGCTGAACTCAGGCGTGGACTCGGTGCTCAAAAAGAGTTCCCGGTCCGAGAGCGTCCCGTAGGGCCGTTCGACCTCCGCGACCACTTCGTAGACCCCTGAATTTGGTGCTGGAATCGCAAGGACCGCGACTCCGCGGGCATCGGTTTGGAATTCGAACTTCACGGGTGCAAGGGGCGGGGCGTCGAGGTGGTCGAGTGGTCGGTGCGAGACAATCACATGGCCCTGGGTGTCGGGAGCTGGGGTGTAGTCAGCGTTTTGAAGACGAATTGTGACCTGGGCTGATTCTCCCGGCGCGACCGCATCTTGTTCGATTTCAACTCGAAGGAGTTTCAATTCCGGGTCTTTGATCAGCCAGCGCATCGTGTTGTTCCAAAACATCTGGTACTCGCGCGCCGTTGCCCCGTCGCCCGCACGTTCAAACGACCATCGCCACGAACCATCCGTGGTGATGGCCATGACTCGTCCTTCGTCGATCTCGCCGACTGTGATGACAGGCATCGGTTTTCCTGCGGCACTTAGCCGAGGATGGGTGGCCAGTACCGTCGCCCAGGGGCGCGCTTCCTTCACTAAATTGGTGCCGTGTTGTGCTGGCAACGTCTCCCAAATCTGCTGATTTGAGGTGGGATCAAACGCCAACTGTGTGATGGGGTGCCTCGATCCTGCGTCCGTGAGCACGGGCCTAAAGTGCGCCAGATCGATGGTCTTTGAGGCTGTCGAGGGCAGCTGCACGGGCAAGATCTCCTCGAGTGGCGTGCCAGCATAACCGCCGTCTGCAAACGAAAGTTCGCCGCCAATCATCGCAAACCCGCCGCCCTTTCGCACAAATGAAGCGATATCGGGCAGGTACTGGCGCATCGCATACAGGC
>JBBKVQ010000413.1:0-7187 GCA_037968515.1 Bradymonadaceae bacterium | reverse complement strand
TGATTGGCATTGTCGGCGTTTTCGGCGCCGCATTTCGGGCAAGAAATCATGGAAATCAACCTGCTACTTCGTGTTGCGAGCCGCAAACCTAAAGCAAGGACTTCCGACCGTCAACGCTTAGCAGGCGTGACGCAGGCCACTAGCTTCGTCGAAGCGTGATTTTTGTGATCTCGGATGGGGCGCCCAATCGGTTTGGCGGCCCCCAGTAACCTGCTCCACGACTTACATAAATCAGAGTCTCAAGGTGTTTTCCGAGGCCCACAGAAAACTCGTGCACCAGTCCGATGACGAAGTTGAACGGGAAAAACTGTCCGCCATGGGTGTGCCCCGAGATCTGCAATTGCCAGCCCGCTTTGGCGGCTTCGTAGACGCTCGATGGTTGATGGGCGAGCAGCAAAGAAAAATCGTGATCGGGTGCGTTGCGCATGGCCAGGTGCGGGTCCGAAGCATGTTCCGGAGCCATTTGGGCAGCCCGAAAATCAGTGACACCTCCCACCAGAAGTCCGGCACGATCAACTCGCACCAGTTCATGGGCGTTGTTCAGAGTGCGTAGGCCGATCTCCTCGTAGAATCGGGCCCAGGCCGGCCCGTCGAAATAATACTCGTGGTTGCCCGTCACGATGAAGACCCCGTGTTCGGCCTTCAGACGCGTCAGTTCCGTCATGACGTCGCCCAGATCCTGGACGTACGCGTCGACAGAGTCCCCCGTGATCGCGATCAGGTCGGCTTTGATCGTCATTGCCCGGTCGATCACACCGTTCAGGAAGTCCCTTTTAAGGGTTGGTCCGATATGCATGTCAGAAAGCTGGGCGATCACAAAACCATCAAGGTTAGCGTGCAAGCCCGGAACCTCGATCGTGACCTCTTTGATATCCGGGATCTTGGTCGCTTTTTGAAAACCGACGCCGGTGGCCACACCTGTCAGGGCAAATGCGCCCAGATTCACTGATCCTGTCAGGAATTGCCGTCTGTCAGGGTCGGGTTGTCGGCCGCCGACTTTTTCGACGATTCTTACCACGAGGCGAGCGATATCGATCGTCAGGAACACAATGAAGAGCAGCGCAACAAAGCCCATCCCGATATAGGTCGCAAGGTTGAGCGCGTCCCAGAAAGGTCCACCCATCGAGCCACGACGGGCGATCATGGCGATCGGAGCAAGGACCCCATGACCCGCGACAAGACCCCACCCGATAAAGGTGGCTCGGCCCTTTAGTTTCAATGCGCCAAGGATGTGTCGTCCCAGATAGATATGAACTGCGGCCCAAACTGAGCTGGCCACGACACCAAAAATTACCATTCGCCACATAAAAACGCCTTCCTAAGTCTTTAGATAGATGCAAGCCGGGTCGACGAGATTCTTCGGTTACTGATATGGTCGCTCCTTATCAAACCAAGGTAATTTCATGTCGCTGCTCTATCGCTCGCTGCGCGAGATTTTGCGGACAGCCGTTGAGCTTTTTTACGTGGATATTCAATCCACCGGAAAACAGCAGATACCGGCCACGGGACCCGTGATCTTTGCAGCCAACCATCCAAACTCCATCATGGATACGGTGATTCTTGGGTCTCAAACCGACCGGCAGATCTCGTATATGGCCAAGAGCGGTCTTTTCAATAATCCGTTGGTTTCATTCGTGTTTGACCAATGTGGGGTGATTCCCGTGTACCGCAACCCGGGCGGTGCCGGTGGTTCGAACGACGAGAGCTTTCGCCGCGCGTTCGAGGTCCTTGAACACGGTGGAGTGATTGGAATCTTCCCAGAAGGGCAAAATTCGATGGAAGCCGAGGTTTTGGAAATCAAGACTGGAACGGCTCGGATCGCTTTGGGGGCAGAGCGTCTGAACGACTACAAATTGGGCGTGAAGGTCATCCCGGTCGGACTCAACTTCGAGGACCGGGACGAGTTTCTGTCACGGGTGTTAGTGCGATTTTCGGCTCCGATTTTGGTCTCCGACTACGCCGATTTGCATCGTGAGGACGAACGCGCGGCCGTGCGAGCGCTAACGAACGAGATTCAAGAGCGCATTCGTGGTGCGGCCACCCATATCCAAGGCTTCCGGATTCTGGACCTCGTCAAAGACATCGACGAGATTTATGGCAAACAGCTTTTGAGCACGATTGCTGCGGAAAGACATGCCGAGATTAGATCGTTTACCTCGACTTTTTCGGACCTTGTCGGCGATGACTTTGATGACGAGGCGATCGTCGCTCAGTTGGCCGACGACAAAGGGCGCAGCCTTCGTTCATGGCTGTTTGACGAAGTTCGATCCACCAAAAAACCCAGCGATAGCCTGGATGACAAATTTTGGGTGAAGACCCGAATTGCCGAGGCGATCCGGTATTTCGAAGTGTCCGATCCAGTGCTTCTTAACGAAATGAAGGTTCGTGTTTGGAGGTACAAAGACCATCTGAGGCAGGTTCGGCTGCGTCATGAGTTTTTGGAGCGCCCACCCGAGACTCTGTCGTTTCGAGTCGAGGCGCTCAAGTTTACGCTGTACGCCATGATGTTTTTCCTGCCAGCAATCTGGGGCTTTGTGCACAACGTCGTGCCCTATCTGGTTACGAAAATGTTGGCTTTGACTGCGCCAGACGAAGCCATGCGGGCAATCCGAGGCTTTCTGGTGGGTATTTTTGTGTTTGGTTGCTGGTACGTCGGGCTGTTTGCAGCATTGGAGATCGGAACAGAGGATTTGCTTTTCGCCTCGGTCTATTTGGCGACGCTGCCTGTCACCGGGTTCTTCTTTTTGCGTTACCGTTCGCGGCTTTCGCGTTACCGCAGCCGGATTTTGACCCGTACGCTCTTTCAAACCGAAAAGCAGTTAGTTGAACGGCTTCGCCGTGAGCGTGAAACGATCTTGGAAGCGTTTGAAGCGATGCGATTAACGTTTCTGGAGTGGGAAGCGCAGACCGAAAGGGAATCCCTTGCTTCTGATGGATGAATTCGGCAGGTTAGAGACGCCCTTGAATGGAGATGGCAAATGAATGGATGGATGAAAAATTTGGTGAATTTAGTGGCTTTATGCAGTGTTATGGGTTGCGGTGACGCCGCCTCTAAGAAGAAATTAGACCAAAATAATACGGCAAATAATTCCACGAACAACGCGACGAATAACGGAACCAGTAACCCGACAAACAACGCGACGAATAACGGAACCAACAACTCGACGAACAACGCTACGAATAATTTCACCAATAACCCGGAAGATATGGGCGGTGACTTTGGAGCGGACATGGGGATGGACGCTGAGCCGGACATGATCATCATCGATGGTGACGCCGATAATGACGGGATTCCCGACAGCGTAGAGGGTGCACCCGGTCGTGATACTGACCAAGATCAGACCCCCGATTATCTGGACACGGACAGCGACGGCGATGGCTATTTAGACTCTGAAGAAGCCGGGCTTGATCCGCTAAACCCACGTGATTCTGACCTCGATGGGATTCCCGATTATATCGACCGCGACAGCGACAACGACGGTTTGGCGGATATCAATGAGGCTGCCAACGGATGCGATCCGCTTCAGGCAGACAGCGATAATGACGAAGAATGGGATTCCGTTGAACTTGCGTTGGGCACCGATCCGGCATCGCAAGCAAGCAATTCTAGAGCGACCGGCGTCTATGTCGTTCAATTGCCCTATAATCGGACCGCTGCGCCTGCAAATATCAGGATTCCGCTGCGTCCCTTCATCGAAAGCTCCGACCTTTATCTGAGCGTTGATAATACGGGGTCGATGACGCCGTATTTTTCGACGCTTCAGACTGGGCTTGCGACAACGCTGCAGGCGTTGACGTGTACGGACCTGGGCACATTATGTGATGCCGATGAACAATGCGCCGCCAATGCCACGTGCAGCGTTTCTGGGCATTGTGTGGGGCAGACTGGCCAATGTGCAGTGAACATTTACACAGGTGTGGCCAAGTGGGACACGATGGATACTTTTGTCAACGTCGTGGCTCCTCAGGCCACCGCTGCAGTAACGGTGGCTGGGCTCGCAAATGGAGGTAGTGGTGGTGGTTTCGAGGAATCCCCAACCCACGCCGCGGCATGTGCTGTTGACGGGTCGAAATGCACGAACTCCACAAAAAATTGTGCAACAAGTGGAGTCGGCTGTGTCGGTTTCAGGCCGGATTCGCTCAAGGTCTACACACATATCACTGATGCCAACGACCAGTGCCCGACCGCACAGGCTGCGCGTTGCGCGATGTTCACACCTGTCGGGGTAGGCGCGAGCATGCTCAGTCGCCAGATCAAGGTTTTGGGCCTTTATGACGAACAAGATATTTCGGGTTCCGGAACAGCTTTCGATATCGCTGACGGCCTTGGAATTGGCAGCCAAACCACTCGCTTGGACGGCAGTCGATTCGTCTATCTGACGAGCGATAGTGCGGTGATCAATAATCTGAAGACAGGGGCTGAGCAGCTTTTCTCGCAGCTACCGTTGACGGTTTCGCCTTTGCTTCGCGAAGAATCCGGAGACGCAGGGAACTTCGGCAGTTTCATCACTGCGTTGGTGGCCGACGATTCGCTCCCAGGCTGCATGTCGACCAATAATGCCGTTGACAGCGATAACGATGGAAACGTCGATTCTTATCCCGGAACGTTGCCGGGTTCCAAGGTCTGTTGGAAAATGGACTTTGCGAACAACTCTACGATTTCACCGGGGACATCGGTGAAATTTGTTCGCGCGCGTTTCGACCTGCGCAGCGTCGAAGCTGGCACGGTGGACCGTCGCCCGCTGCTGATCGCGATTCCACCGGTCGTTCCCTAATTCACATTTCGTCGACAGTCTCGATCCCAAGGATGGCTAGGGCACCCCGGATGGACTCACCGACCGCCTTAGCTAACAAGAGCAGGCCGTTTCGATGGTCCTCGTCGGCAATGTCCACGATGCGGTGGTCTCGGTCCGTGTAGAGCGAGCTGAACGCCTTCGCGACGCGGAAGACGTACTCGGTCACTTTGCTTGGGTCGAGCAGGCGCGCCGAAACTTCCAGCATATGTGGCCAGTCCGCGAGCTCTTTCAACACCGCAAATTCCAAGTCGGAACTCAGTGAACGGGTGGCTCGAAGCTGTGACACTTCATCAAGTTCCGGCCAGCCCATCTTGCGCCGAATCGACTGGATTCGCGCGTAGCTGTAGAGCGCGTACGGACCGGTGCGGCCTTCGAAGTCGATGCTTTTGGCTGGGTCGAAGTGAATCGAGGTCCGCGGGTTATAGTCCAGGATATAGTACTTCAGCGCCGCCATGCCGATAGCGTTGGCACGCGTGGCCAGGTCTTCTGCGGTCAGGTCTGGATAACGCTCACGAATCGCGTCGGCGGCCAGTTCACACATGCCCTCCATCAACTCGTCAGCGTCAACGACCGTGCCTTCGCGGCTCTTCATCTTGCCTTCCGGCAGCAATACCATGCCGTAGCTCAGATGCTGAAGATGCCCGGCGAGTTCAGGCCGCAAGACTTCCAAGACCTTGAATAGCACTTGGAAATGGTAGTCCTGCTCGTCGCCCACGACGTAGACCATATTATCCATATGATACTCGTCGAATCGCGATAGCGCCGTGCCAAGGTCCTGAGTCATGTAGACGCTGGTGCCGTCCCGACGCATTAGGACTTTCTGTCCGCTGAGCCCCAAGGGCTCCATATCGCAGACGATTGCGCCGTCGTCGAGCTTAAGGAACTTGCCTTCTTCAAGGCCCTGAACCACGACATCTTTGCCAAGCAGATACGTGTTGGATTCGTAGTAGACGTGGTCAAACTTCACGCCGAGTCGCGCGTAGGTTTGGTCAAACCCTGCAAAAACCCAGGAGTTCATCATTTTCCACAGACTGACCGTCGCGTCGTCGGCGGCTTCCCAATCAAGCAACATGCTTCGTGCGGCTTGGCCGAGCGTGCTGTCTGCGTTGAAATACGCATCTTTGTGGGCTTTTCGGAATTCAGCAGACAGCGCATCTTCGTCTTTGCCGGCCAGCGCGTCGGCGGGTTGTGCGGTTTTCCAGGTGGTAAACTTCGCCTTGCCGTCGTTGCTTTCGAGCCACGTCGAATACTCGACTTGGAATTCTTTTTCGAAGCGCACGTAATAACGGCCCACCAGATGGTCGCCTTTGATACCGCTGGATTCGGGTGTTTCACCTTCGCCAAACAGTTTGTAGGCGAGCATCGACTTGCAGATATGAATGCCGCGGTCGTTGATCAGGTTGACGCGCGTGACGTCGTGCCCGGCAAAATCGAGCACCGAGGCGACCGCTGAACCCAGCAGATTATTGCGCACGTGGCCCAGATGCTGGGGTTTATTGGTGTTGGGCGCCGAGTATTCGATCATCCATTTGGACGGGCTCGTGATCGTGTCGCGGCCATATTCGTCACTTTGTGCAAGAACCTGAGTCAGCGCGATCTCGGCGTAACGACTGCGGTTAAAACGCACATTCACGTAGGGCCCAACCGCCAAGATTTCTGCGATAACGTCGTTTTCAGTCAACAACGGTTTCATCGCCTCGGCGACTTCGGCAGCGATGGCTGGAGGGCCCTTGCGCAGCGCCTTTGCGAGCACAAAACATGGGAACCCAAGGTCGCCCATCTCTGGGTTTGGTGCGGCCGCAAGCGTGATCAACGCCTGGGTGGCATCGTCCACCCCCAGCGCCGCGAGCGCCTGGTTCTTGAGGTTATCGACGTGGGTTTCGATATCAGTGACTTTCATTTGAACCTAGGGCGCAGACGCGCAAGCGGAGTACCGGTGCGAAGGAACGCACCATTGGGAAACTAGCGGGGGATGACTCGGACGGACCGAATCGCGTTTTCGTCGCCCGAAATCCGACGCGCAGCTTCGACGAGTTTGTCGAGTTGCTCTTCGGTTAGGACTTGGTCGACCGCGTTCAAATCGTAAGCCAATTTGTATTTGGCGAAGTCGCGATGTGAGGACTCCAAGTTGCTAAGCCCAGCGTCGAAAATACAGTCAGACACGGCTTTCTTGGTGCCGCGAGCGTCTGAATGGACCACGGCAAGGATGCAAGGCGGCTCGGCACCATCAACGCCGATAAGGTGGCCAGGAGCGTAGACTGTGTCGCGTACGGTGCCGTAGAGGTTGAACAGACGCGCGGTATTGCCGACATGTGTCGCGATTCGCGGTTGGGCCTCTTGTGTCGCGGCTCCGATATGCGGGGTCGACACGATCTCTGGGATATCGGCGTA
>JBBKVQ010000412.1:0-6173 GCA_037968515.1 Bradymonadaceae bacterium | reverse complement strand
GCACCGGGTCTGGTGCATCCATCACGGCATGGCCCGGGAACGGATAAACCATGTCGTCCATCGGGTCTGGAAGGTCCATCAGCGATGCCATGGTCGTACTTTGAGCGCTGGTGAGTTCGTCGTACCAGTGGTCGGCGAGTTCTTTGAGCGCGACCGTCGAGGTTCCGAAATCTGTGCCGTATTCTAGGAATTGCCGCATGTTTCCAATGGTCTGCGTCCGAACCTTCGAAAAATGATACTGCAGGTATTTTTCGAGCGGGAACGGTGTGAGCGATTCCGCCAGGGGCAGAAGTATCTTAAAAATAAACGGATGCCGAATTTTGGGCATCAACCACGAGGTAGCGCCTGACTTGGCCTCGACCACAGTAGCGGCCTCGGCTGAGGCTTTCAGGGCAAGTGGAAGCAGGGGGCTCGAAGCAAAAGTCTTGAAGCTCCAGTTGGCGACTTCTAGCGCGGCGATCATCGGCGTCAGCATCGATGTGCCCAACATGGCTTGTTGGTTGGCGTCCATTCGAACCGCGGCCGGGCATCCAGACTTATGCAATAAATCAACGACCGAGGTTGCACGTTCGCGCTGCCCGCCAAAAGTGGATGGCGCAAGGGGCGGAAACATATACGCAACGCCGGGCTCAAGGTGTTCACCGGGCAGCGGGGCTTGATAGGAAATCATCCCGATCATGCCCTGAACGACCCGTTCTTTATCGAATTTGGTGCAGATATGCTCGTATTCGTCGAGCCCAGGCTGGAAGGTGACGATGGTGGATTCACCCGTCATGTAGCGAGCAAGCTCGTCAATCCAAGGTTCGTAGACCGCGGGTGTCGGTACGCAAAGCCATATCTGATGCCAGATCCCGCGCGCCGATGGGATATCGGTATACACATTATCCGGCTTAAATTGGACCATGGGTTCGGTGCGACGAATGCCATGGTAATGCAGCCAAAAACCGTCTTTGGCGGCCTTCTCATATTTGGGCTTCACCAGCACGCTGACGTCGCAACCTGCAAGGGTCAGATGGTGTCCGTAAACCTGCCCGACGGCCCCAGCGCCGACGATTAGAATGCGTTTAGCAACACGTGTGAGCATTAGAGGTATTCAAGGAGGACGGAAACGATGTCGGCTTCAATCAGCTCCCACGGCTGTTTGCCCGAGAGTTTTGACGCCAGTTCAACACATTCAGAAGAAATCAAGTGAGCCCGCATCAGGGTTTCGCGTGAAAGCTGGATGGACCAGACGCTCGCCACGTGTTCATCACGAACGACCACTTCGGCCCAGTTGACCTGCGAGCAGTTCGCACATTCCCAGCCTTCCAACACGTGAAGATCTGAGCCTTCTTGCTCGTGGCGTGGCTGATAATAATCAGGACGTTTGTGGACATCGACAGGGCCGACATGGTCGCCAAGACCAAGAGCCGAGCCGTCTGGGACATCACGAAGAAAGGTCTCACAGTGTGTCGAGGTGTCGTGTGCTGAAATCTTTTTGCAGTGCTGGCAACGCATTCGACCGATAAAATAGTCGCAATTACCGGGATGGGTCGCGGTGTCTCCTGGCAAAATCGAGTGCAACTGAAACCCTTCCGAGTCGTCGTCCAAACCCTGACTTTCAGCTTCTTCGAAGAGCGCTTCGCTAAGGGATTCCATGATGCGGTCGACAAGACCGTCGTAGAACTCGCTGTCAACGGGCAGGTGCTTTCCCTGGGCTGGTTCGAGGACCTTCACACGGACAAACTGTTCGATGTCTTGGTGTTCAGGAAGAACATCTGCCAGACGTGCTTCAATGAGTTTTTCGAGGCGGGCTAATGCGAGCGGAACTACTTGTGCTCCTTCGCTGCCGTTTCTGCCTTCTAGGTATGCCAAACCATCCCTCACGGGGTCGTATCTAATTAGAACCAATTATTGCGGCAGCTATACCTGAACAGCAGCCTGAAATCCACGCATTCACGCGGATAATCTAAAGGTTCGTCAGCGCGTGATTCCGCTCAATGGGCCAGTACAGAATCGTGGATCTCCAAATGTCGGAGACTCGATGCCAAAGGCGTTCTGGATAGAAACCAAGAGGTTGGAGTGTGAGACGTTCCCGAGTTCTAAGTATTGGCCGGTGTCAAAATAGCCGCCGCCGCTGCCGGCCATCACAAATGGCATGTCCACATGGCTGTGGGTGTTCCCCTGCGAGAGCTCGTTGATCCACAGGACAACCGTATTATCGAGCATGCTGCCGCTGCCTTCGGTGACCGAATCAAGGGCCTTTAGCAAGTAGGCAAACTGCTGGGAAAACCAAGTGTCGCGAGCAACCCATTGGTTGAATGACGCGGAATCACTTGGCCCCGCATGGCTGAGCTGATGGCCATCACCGAGACTTTCGATCCATGGGAACCGAATATGGTTTTTGGCGTTTGAAAACTGAAGGCCGCCGACGCGCGTGATATCGCAGGCCATCGCCATGACCAGAAGGTCAATCTGCAGCTTTGCGATTTCGGGCATCGTGTCTTCGTTATCGGGTTCCTGAGCACCAGGATCTGCAGGCGCATAACAGGCTTCGCCCGTGACGCGGTCGTTTTCCAGTCGTTGCTCCAAGTCGCGAACCAAGGCGAGGTGGGCCTCGAGTCGTTGCCGGTCGGCATAACCCGCTCGTTTATTGATCGTGGAAAACTGGTCCATGACCCCGTCGAGCACGGATTTTCGTCGTTTGCGCAGCTCGGCGACCTCGGCGGGTTCGGTCATGAAGTCCGAAAAGATTTGGTCAAAAACGTTCTTTGGGTCGTTTTGAGGAGGCAGCGGTTGGCCAGCTCCCAAATAGGACAGACGCGTGCGGACTTCAGCGGTGGGCGCGGTCGTGTCGGCCCGAATACCCAGCTGTAAGCTGCCAATCGAGGTGCTCCCACCGATATGCTGCGCGAGCACTTGGTCGAGTGAAATACCCGCGCCCCATCCTGCCAACGAGCCGTCTCCACCGACAAAATCCCCGGCTTGGAGGGGATGGCCTGTCAGGACCGTTCCCATGCCTCGTTGATGGGGTTCGCCGGGACCTTCGTTGCCTGCAGCCGACTTGAGCTCGATGCCTTTGGGGATGATCAGTTTATTCTTGAGGTCTTCAAGCGGCGAAAGAATCTGGCTCAACTGAAAGTCTTTGCTCGAGGCGCCTGCCGTGGGCCAGAAGACATTCTGGTGGTTGCCGTTGTGATGGAAAAAATAGATGAAACGCTTAGGAAACCCGTCGGCATTAAGAATGCCGGGGGTGGCCTGAGCCATGGCATATCTTCCGAGTCCGGCCTCCAGCAAAGGCAAGCTAATGGCGGTTCCTGCGAGTCCTCGGAGGAATGTGCGTCGCGATAATCCGCGGATTCGGCTCATTATGGGTCTCCTTGCGTGGGAACCTGAACAGTGCGGTATCGGAACGCGTCTGAGGTCGTGATCGCGACAAGGAGGTCATCAAACGAGCCCCCGGTTGCAGCAAATGTGGTGCGGATTTGGTCGGCGGCACACATATCGGGAGCCGTCTCGGGATGGCCCATCGCAAAGGTGTACCAGTGGTCAGCCACACAATCTTGGACCTGGCGGGCCTCAGCAAGCATGCCCGAAAGAGAAACAGCTCCTTCGAAAGCGCCTTCGATGGCTGGGTCGTCGGTGTTTGCGAGTGCCCCGGTAGCGTCCACCGGCAATCCATTTTCCATGAGGCGGTAACGGCCCATGCCGTCGTAATTTTCGAAGCCCAGACCAATCGGGTCAATCAACATGTGACACCCTGCGCATGCGGGCTCGTTGGTGTGCTCTTCGAACACCTGACGCGTGGTTGCGTTTGGATCGGGGTCTGGCGGCTTGATGATAAGGTTATTGGGCGGCGCTGGAAGCTTCTGGCACAAGAGTCGTTCACGCACGAAGATCCCGCGGTGAATCGGCGAGCCTTGAGTAGGATAGGCCAGCAGGGCCATCACAGCGGGTTGGGTTAGCAGTCCCGCTCTCTGATCTTCAGGCGCGACAAACGAGTTCATGCCTTCATTGGTGGCTTCGAATCCGTAAACTGGTGCTAATGACGCCGACAAAAAGACGTCGTTCGAAGTCATCAGGTCTTTCAAGCTGCCTTTTTGTTCAAAATGAACATGGTCAATGAACGCGTAAAGGCTTGCTCTCCATTGGGCAGTCGTCTCGGGGGTCCACTCGGGATAAGCCGCGTTGTCTTTGACCATGGTTTCAAGCGCATCAAGGCCCAACCACTGCCGATAAAAATCGTTCACAAGATCGCGGGCGTTGGGCTTTGCCAGCATGCGATGAGCTTGAGCGCTGACTTGTTCTGGCGTGGCGAGTTCGTTACGAGCAGCGGCTTCAAAAAGCTCTTCGTCAGGCATCGATCCCCACAGGAAATACGAGAGTCGATTGGCGATTTCAAAGCTGTTCAGTGGCACAAGTTGCCCGGCTATGAAGTCGTCTTTCAATTCGATGCGGTACAAAAACTGCGGGGATTGCAGTGTGAGTTGAATCGTTGAAATCAGCGCTTGGTCGGCTCCATCCAGATCATAAATGCCTTGATAAAACGACGTATAAAGGCCGAGCTCCTCGGTGGTTGCCGGACGACGAAAAGCACGAAGCAGGAACGATTCAAGGAAGGTGTTCAGACACGCTGGCGCGTTCAGATCGCATTGAACCAATTGGTCGCGATGTTCCGAAACGGCTTGTGCAGCGAGAACCTCAGCCGCTTCCATCAATTTACGAACCACGAGAGGGCTGACCCGGTGGGAGTCCGAATTATTTTCGAATCCAGCGACCGAGTTTTCGGGCGGAAACCCACTGCGAGCGACTGTGGTCTGAATGCCGAGCAGATCGCGTATGGTGTAGTCGTACTCGTAGCGTGTGAGCAGTCGCATAGGAGCTTGCCCAGCGAAGATTTCGCCGTCGCAGTCGTCCATCGACGTTGGGATATTGGGCTTGATGACCTGTTCGGGTTCTTCCGACGGATTCACCATCTCGAACTCGCCCTGGCAAGCCAAGGTCGTGCTGAGAGCCAACATCAGTGCTGTATATTGTATTGGTCTCACACGGACTCCTTCATCAGGTCAGGAGTCTACTGACTACAAAGACTCGCCGCAAGCGGTCCGAGGGGGGAGTGAGCACCCCGAAGGGCTCGGACGCAACAAAGCCTCCGAAACGAGTGTTTAGGAGGCTTTGTAAAATTGCGAGTCGGAAAGCCTTAGCTAGGCTGTTGGCCGTTTTCCCAAGCGTTGTTCAATCCTTTTTGGAAGAACATTGGGCCGACATACACAAAATGCAAAAGGAAGATGTTCATGCCTGGTTGATCGGGTTCGACACCCCATCGACGCTGGATTTCTTCGATATCGTTACACATGTTCCAAAGCTGGAAGATGGCGTAAAGGCCGCAGGTCAACATGCCGATCAATAGGATCTTCATGCCGTCGTATTTCTTTTCTCCAAGGCCGCCGTTGATGTCTTCGGCCCATTTAAGAAGCATGTACGCTTGGCCGAGGCCGCATGTGAGCACGCAAATTAGCAGGGTTTTAACAGGATCGCGGACTTCGCCTTTTTGGTAGACGCCTGGAGCGTTCGTAGCCATGGATACCTCGGGTTTCGCCATCAATGACGATTGGGGTGGTTGAGCAAATGAGGATGGCGTAGGCGTAGACTGCGGCGCATCTACCATCGGGCTTGGTTGGGTCGCGGGAGTGCCGCTAACCATCGGACTTGGTTGGGTTGCAGGGGACGGTTCTGCCAACGGGGTTGGTTGCGTCATTGAACCAGGCAACTGGGTTGCCGCCAGCGGATTTACCGTGGGCTCGAGCATCTCGGTCTTCGCACCCGAGTTCGATTTTGGCGCTGGGATGTTGAAGCCCGCTGAAGATGGAGTGTCGAGACCCGACTGGGCGGCGGCAGGAACATGTGGTGCCGATGTAGGCGCCGGGATGCTTGGCGCTGGCAGGCCAGCTTTGGGCAGCTTCAGCTTTTCAGCTGCAGCATCGGCCTGAGCTCTTGCGTCTTCGGCTGCTTGTTTCATGGCTTCGGGTGAGATCGCTGCAAAACCGAACATGGTTTTGGCGGCTCCGCCTTCGCTGAGGCGATCACCGCAGTTCCCACAGTGATTGGCATTGTCGGCGTTTTCGGCGCCGCATTTCGGGCAAGAAATCATGGAAATCAACCTGCTACTTCGTGTTGCGAGCCGCAAACCTAAA
>JBBKVQ010000411.1:0-8121 GCA_037968515.1 Bradymonadaceae bacterium | reverse complement strand
GCCGGTCTACAGTCGTCTGGGTTGGTCCGACCACGACCAAGTGTTGCAGAAGCCTTTGGGTTGGTCGAACGGGTTTCTAAAAGAAGAAACCACCGTTTTTAGCCCTAATCCTGAATCCTTTGGTCATGCAGGAATGGGCGGCGCGCTGGGTTGGGTTGACCCGATCGAAGGAATCACAATTGGGTACGCCCCAAATAAGATGGACTGGCGAGTGCGGTCGCTGCGCGCCAAGGCGTTGTGCCGGGCGGTTTACGACTGCCTAGACGGTTAAAAATCGCAATATCAACCCATCCTGTATTTAGAATCACAAAGTCGGCAGATGCCGGCGAACCAACCACAAGTTTGGAGGACATATGAAACTGACCAGTTATGGCGCCGTCGACGGCGTCACAGGTTCTTGCCATTTACTCGAGGTTAATGGCTCTCGAATCCTTTTGGACTGTGGAATTTTTCAAGGTGGCCGAACGGCCCGCGAAGAAAATGAAGCCGAGTTTGATTTCGATCCGAAACAGATTGATGTGTTGATTATTTCACACGCGCATCTGGACCATATTGGCCGCGTCCCCCTACTTAAGAAACGAGGCTTTGAAGGTCGAATCATCAGTACTCGCCCGTCCTTTGAGTTGGCGCGAATCAGTTTATTGGACAGTGCGAAGCTGATGGAAAATCAGGCCGCCCGGTTTAACCGTAAAAAGAAGGCAGACGAGCCCCGTGCAGTGGCCATGTACGATGATGAAGACGTGCTTGACACGATGGACCAATGGCGGGAATTCCACCCCTACGCAGAGACCTTCGACGTGTGTGACGGTGTCCGCGCAACCTTCCGTGACGCCGGCCATATTCTTGGTTCGGCGTTCGTCGAGCTCGACCTTTCCGAAGGTGGAGAAACCCGTAAATTCATCTTTTCTGGCGACCTGGGTAACTCAGATAAACCGATCATTAACGACCCATCGGCTCCGCCGCACGCGGACATTGTGGTCATGGAATCCACTTACGGAGACCGCGACCATCGCCCCTTCGAGAGCTCGGTGGTCGAGCTTTTGGACGCAGTCGAAGATGCAGCTAAACGACGCGGGAACGTCATCATTCCTACCTTCGCATTGGAGCGTGCCCAGGAGCTCCTTTACGTACTTTACGAGGCATGGCGCGACGGCCGGCTGCCAAAGCACATCGAGATCTACCTCGACAGCCCGATGGCCATCAGCGCGACGCGAATCTTTGAACGGCACCCCGCCATGTACGATGCGGAAGCGACGGCTCTTCATAAGGCAGGTGAAACTCCTTTTGATTTCGACGCCTTGCGTTATACCCGCGAAACTCGCGACTCGATGAAAATCAACGAGATCCAGTCCGGTGCCATCATCCTTGCCGGCAGCGGCATGGCGACTGGTGGCCGAGTAGTTCACCACCTGATGCACAACTTGGGACGCAGCGAATGCACGGTCGTGTTTTGTGGCTACCAGGCTTACGGAACGCTTGGTCGACGGATTGTCGACGGGGCAGACTTTGTCACGATTTACGGGAAGAATATCCCCATCAACGCCAAAATCCTGACTGTGAATGGATTCTCGGCCCACGCGGGTCAGAAGGAGTTGACGGACTGGGCCAAGTCCACTTCGGCGGCGAATATATTCTTGGTGCATGGTGAAGACGATTCGAAGGCGGCTTTGGCGGCTCACCTGAAGAAGGAGACGCAAACCAAGAACATCAGTAATCTAGAGTACGGCAAGACGATCGACTTGCTGGCCCTGCCCCGCTGATATCCTGACCTAGAGCTGGAAACGGTCAATCGTTCCATCCACGCCGTCGCATTCCAAAAGCGCCGGCGTGGAGTTGTTTCCTTCAAGCCCGTGAACGGCCTCCTCACGGCGAGCGCTCATGACGAGCGCGATGGTCGCGTTGAACGACAAGAAAGCCAGTATCGCCAGCACAGCCAGCGAGAACGGCCCCTGAGTCGACACGATAGCCGCCACAATCGCAAACAAGGTCACGGACGCGCTACCCGCAGCCAGCCAAAGTCGAACCAAGGCGCCTCGTTGCGCCAATTTTGGACTGTAAGATGTGGGGTAATAATCGCCGCCGCGTGGGATATCGCGTCTAGGATGCCGGCGTGAACGACGCTTGGAAGCGGTCGAGGGCGGCTGTCGGTTTGGGCGGCGGTTTCTCATACCTAATTAAACAGCCGCCTCAGGGGTTTTAGTCCCCGGGCTACTCAACTCTTGCACGAAATCGCGCTCGCTCTTTAAGTTCAAAGGTCTGGAACTTCCCCAGACTTGAACAACACAATCGGCGTGCTGTAGTCGCCGGTCTCTTCGTCTACGTCCATGCTGTAAGCGAGAATTCCCGCATGTTTGTCCGCCAACCGAGCGGCCCTGCGGGCAGCCTCATCTGCGGAACTGAACTGCAGGACTGCCCCCGCAACCAACCCTTTATTGCCATGGTCGAATGGCTGCACTACGTGGATCGTTTCCATTTTTGCTCCTGTGATACGGCAAACGTTTGTACATCTCGGGTTTCGGTTTGTCAGGTGTCGGCAGTCGCAGATATCGCATTCCACGCAGGACCCTGGCGGACCAATCCCGAAGCCTCCCGAAACCTGACAGCCTGAGACCCGACACCCAACGATTAGAGCGGCTTCAATCCTAGAGACTTTCGATAGCCCGCGTCCGCATTGGAGTGTTTCGCCCAGTAATCCAACATGATCGAATCTGCAAGAATCCCACGTGTCGTAAGGACTTCCGGCTCACCGCCCTTGGGGTTGAAGATCGCGGTCGCGACTTCTTCGAACGCCATAATACGGTAAGGAAACGTCGGTTCGTAGTAGAGGGTCAACGTGCGGCTAAGGTCTTTAAACGAAAGTGTGTAGGTGCTGACAGGAGCCTTTAGAAATTTGCGAGTGACGCCTGCTTCGATCTTTGCTGTGGCCGTGTAGGCCTTGGCTTCCTTGTGATTTAGCCGCAAAAACTGCATCGAAGGCACGGCCTCAAAAGTGCCCGTCGGTAGCTTTTTGGGGTCCAAGCGAAGCCTCGTCCACAGCTCGTCCTCCAGCACGACATCGGCGATTTTAAAATCTTGGTCGCCTTCAGATTGGAAGTACGACCGGCTCTCCACGTCGAAGCCTTTGCCATTGCGATTGAACTGCGCAAACACTTGCCCACACCAATCCATCTGCGAAAAAGAAAGCTTCGAGATCTTAGCTTCTTTAACCGGGACAAAAGCCGTCGTCGTTAAGTTATACGGATAAATCCCGGTCCAGAAACGACGGTAGGAAAGCATCTTCATGATCGGCACCGCGTCTTCCTTTGGGCCAAAATCATGCTTCACCTGCTTGGTCTTCAGGAAATCCTCGGTCACAAAAATCACCACCGCCTCACCTTCGTGCAACTCCCCGTAACGTGATTGCTGAACCTCAAACCGATTCATTTCGGCCAGGCCGCGATACCAATAGGAACCAAAATTAGGGGCCGTTTTTGCAAAGGTTTCGGTTTGAATCACGGCGGGCGCTTTCTGCGCAAACGCAAGAGATGTGGCAAACGAACCCACGCACGTCAGCGCAATAATAAGTGTTTTCATAAGGACCTCTAGAATCTGAAATTCCATTCAAAGATGTCAGATTGCGGTCTTTCGGTTCAAAAAGCCCAATTAATGAGTGCAGGCTCATCAAAAAACCCCTACTAAGGCGAAACTGATCGCTTTTACGAAGCATCTACTCCGCAACGAGGTGCCATGGGTCGCGCGACAACGATAGATACAGAGACGATTTTAGACGCTGCTCGCGAAGTCTTTATCGAAGACGGCGTGCAAGGCACGACTGCGGAAATCGCTCGGCGAGCCGGGGTTTCGGAGGGCACGCTCTTCCGTCGTTTTGCGACCAAAGAAGCCCTGTTTTTTGAATGCATGGGCCTGCCTGTACGCCCAGAATTCTTGGCCCAGCTGCAAGACCGCGTGGGACAAACCAGCGTCGACGAAGAGCTGACAACGTTCCTACACGGAGCGATTCGTTTTTTCGAAGAAATCATCCCCAAAATCATGTTGATGATGGCAAACGGTAGCGGAGCCAGGATCATCCCGGGCGCGGACGCGCCTCCGGTTGCTGCGATTCGAATGGTGGCGAACTATTTGGCGGCCGAGCATGCTCTTGGGCGCTTAAGACCTCATGATCCAGAAATCGCCGCACGCATGCTCCTTGGCAGTACTTGGCATTACGTTTTCGCAGAAATCGTCGGCATCAATGAATACTCTCCGATGCCCAAGCACACCTTCGTGCGGGGGGTAGTCGACAGCCTATTGCGTGGTTTAGAGCCAGAGACAACGAAGATATGAAGTTTCGAAAATCACTCATTATCATGGCTCTAGCCGGCGCAGCCGCTTGCTCCGGACCCCAAATGGCCGAAAAAGCCGAAAAAATCGTCGTGACTCCGACCGAGTTTCAGCAGTCGGCGCTGCCAACGATGGCGCGTGACGGATGGTGTTCGGATTTTGGGGCACCCGAGCTCGACGGATTCATCGCGCAGGCGCTCGATAAAAACTTCGAAATGAAGTCGGCGTGGGCCCGTTTGGAACAAGCCGAAGCCATAGCGGCGCAAAATAATGCCTCGCTTTTCCCAACCGTTTCTTTGCAAGCCACAGCAGGGCGTTCCAAGTCACCCGCGCCTGCGCCGCTGGGCTCGGTCGAGGGAAACTCGTTCAATTTGAGCGCCCCGGTCAGCTACGAGCTGGACCTGTTTGGGCGGCTGGCAAAACAAAGGGAGGCCTCGGATTTGGACGTGGAAGCGTCGCGAAATGACACGCAGGCCTTGGCCATCACGATGGCAGCTCAGGTGACCGAAGCTTGGCTGGACGTAGTTTCGTCGCGTCAGCGCGCGACGCTTTTACGAGACCAGCTCGACGTTGCAAACCGGTACCTTGAGTTGACCCGATTGCGGCTCTCGCAGGGGCTCGCCAACGCGCTGGATGTGAATTCGCAGCTCGGCGATATCTACGGACTCGAAGCTCGCCTCGAACAGGCGTTGGGCGCAGAACAAGTGGCAATCTTTAGGCTCGAGGCGCTGCTTGGGACTCCACCGAGTGGCTCGCTTGCCATCGGCGGCGTTGAGCTGCCAGGTCTGCCGGATTTCCCTGAGGTCGGCTTGCCTGCAGACGTGCTGCAAGTGCGTCCGGACGTTCAGTCTGCTTGGTTACGTCTTGAGGCCGCCGATGCTCGTACTGCGGCCGCTGCCCGCAATCGACTGCCGTCGATTCGGCTGAGCGCCAATCTGTTTTTGCAGGCGGCCGAGCTTGGCAATCTATTCGACGAGTTATTTTGGAGCTTGGCGGCCCAAGCGACCCAGCCCGTTTTTGAGGGTGGGCGGCGTGATGCTGCTGTGGAGCAGGCCGCAGCTCAGGCCAAGGAGCGCCTGTTTGTCTACGGGCAAACCGTCGTTAAAGCCGTGCAAGAAGTCCAAACGGCAGTGGTCCAGGAAGAACACCAAAACGTGGTCCTGAAACACCTTGAAGCGCAGCAAGGAGTGGCTACAACCGCACTCGACCTTGCGCGCGAACGCTATCGCAGTGGTGCACTTGATTACCTGCGAGTCCTGACCTCTTTGCGCACCCTGCAGGCGGCCGAACAGTCGCTTCTGGATGCCCGACGACAACAATTTTCATTACGCGTCCAAACCTGTCGAGCCCTTGGCGGTTCGTGGACCAAAGAACTGACCGCGCCAAGCGAGGAAACACGATGAACCCCAAACTCCAACGCGTGCTGAAATATGCGCTGCCTGTCGTCATCCTGCTCGCCGCTGTTTTTGGCGCCCGGACGCTCATCAAGAGCAAACAAAAACCCGCCCGTACCGAGGCCACGAACCACGGCGTTTTGGTGGAACTTGCGACGGCAGCGCACGAAAAGAAACAAATCGATTTGAGTGCGCAGGGCACCGTGATGGCTTCCGAGAAAGTCACACTTCAGGCGCAAGTCTCGGGGTCAGTCATTTGGGTCAGCGATGCGCTGGTCTCGGGCGGGCTGGTCAAAAAGGGCGACCCGCTGCTCAAGATTGACCGGCGCGATTACGAAATCGCCTTGGCCCAGCGGAAGTCGTCCGTCGAGCAAGCCGAGGCTCAGCTGCGCATCGAGCAAGGCCAGCAACGTGTCGCGCTCCGTGAATGGGAACTGTTTAAAGAACGCGCTGGCGACGGCAACGACGATGCTTCTTTGGCCCTGCGTGCGCCTCAGCAGCGTATGGCAGAAATTAACGTCGAATCGGCCAAAGCCGGCCAAAGCAAAGCGCGACTGGACCTCGACCGCACCGTGATTCGGGCGCCATTTAACGGTTACGTGCAGAGTGAAAACGTCGAGATCGGCCAGACCGTATCGCCCCAAAGTCCGCTCGCGACCATCGTTGGCACCGACGCATATTGGGTCCAAGTGTCTGTTCCCGTCGACAAGCTCAGCTTCATCGAAATCCCGGGCATGAACGCAACCACTGGGGCTATGGCGACCGTCAGCCAACAAAATGGTGCCGAACGTGTGACCCGAAAAGGCCAGGTTCTGCGGCTGCTTCCCGAGGTCGACCAGGTGGGTCGCATGGCGCGCGTGCTCGCTCGGATCGAAGACCCGATGAATCTGGCTGCTGCTGAAAATGAACGCGGGGTTCCTTTGATGATGGGCGCGATCGTCACCGTCGATATTCATGGGCGTTCAGAAGCCGAAGTGGCCGTGGTTCCCCGCGCAGCAGTGCACGACGGAGACCATGTTTGGGCGTTCCAAGACAATCGCCTAGATCTTCGAGAAGTCGAGGTCGTGTGGGGTGATGAAGAGACCGTTTGGATTGGCACCGGGTTAAAACCCGGCGAACAGTACGTGACCAGTCGAATTTCAACGCCGGTTCAAGGCATGAAACTTCGAACAGAGTCGGCGACCAAGGAAGCCGCTCCCCACGCGGCAAAACCATGAACAACGACGCAAACGAGACACCGTACGGCCAGTCATGGAATCAGGGAATTCTTGCGTGGATGGCCAATAACTCCGTCGCCGCTAACCTGCTGATGTTTGTGTTCGTGGTCGGCGGCCTGATGTTGTCGTCGCGAATCAAGCAGGAGGTTTTCCCCGAGGTCGACCTCGATATGGTCTCGATCCAAGTCTTGTACCCGGGTGCCGGTCCGGCCGAGGTGGAACAAGGCGTGGTCTTGGCCGTCGAGGAAGTCGTTCGCGGGGTCGATGGCGTCAAGAAGGTGCGCTCCACGGCCCGAGAAGGCATGGGTTCAGTGACTGCCGAACTGCTGACCGGAAGCGAACCCAATGAGGTCTTGAACGATATCAAGAGCGCTGTCGACCGAGTGACGTCTCTTCCTCGGGACGCCGAACGCCCAGTCATCAGCTTGCTGACCAATCGGCAGCAGGTCATCAGCTTGGTAATTCACGGCGACAAATCCGAAAAAGAACTCCGCTCACTCGGCGAACAGATGCGCGATGAATTGCTTGGCGACAAGCGCATCACGGTGGTTGAATTGGGCGGCGTGCGAGCCCCAGAGATTTCGATCGAAGTGCCGCAAGACAACCTGCGTCGCTATAATATGTCGTTGGCGCAGGTCGCCACAGCCGTCGGCCAAGCCTCGGTGGAGCTCCCCGGTGGAGGAGTGAAAACCTCCGGCGGCGAGATCCTGCTGCGCACCACCGAACGCCGAGAGTTCGGATTTGAATTCGAAGATATCACGGTGCTCGCACAACCCGACGGGACCGTGGTCAAGGTTGGCGATGTCGCAAATGTCGTCGATGGATTTCAAGAGGTCGATCGCGAGGCCACGTTCAACGGCGAGCGCGCTGTCCGCGTGGATGTCTTTCGAATTGGCGACCAAACGCCGATCGACGTGGCGGACGCGGTCAAAGAATACATCGAGCGCAAGAACGTCGAATTGCCCGATGGAGTAGGACTTGCAGTATGGAACGACCAGTCCGAGGTCTTTCGAGACCGCATTAATTTGCTGCTAAAAAATGCGTTTTTTGGCGTCGCGCTGGTGCTGCTGGTGCTGGGGCTATTCCTTGAAATTCGGCTCGCGTTCTGGGTGACCTCGGGCATCGCCATCTCGGTTTTGGGCGCGATGTTGTTCATGCCGGTCATGGACGTGTCCATCAATATGATCTCG
>JBBKVQ010000410.1:0-9378 GCA_037968515.1 Bradymonadaceae bacterium | reverse complement strand
GCTGGCGCTGCTGGTCCAGCCGGTCGTCGGCCTGAGCGCCCACGTGGCGGTGCCCAGATTGTTGGTGCGATCAGCCCTACAGTTTTGATCGAACGTCTCCAAGCGGAAGGCAAAGACTTTACGCCAGGTCCCAAGAACGGACGTGGCAAGAGGGAAGGCACGGACGCGAGCGGCAAGCGAGTTGTGGAGGGCAGAGACCTCTATGACGCAAAATCGCGCCGCGGTAATAAACGTCGACAGGACAAAACAGGCGCACGTGGACGGTCACAACAGTCCGTCCAGCCCGTTGCTCAGCCCCAGGCCGAGCACAAGCGCGTCATCCGTATCGAAGATGCCATCACGGTCGGCGACCTCGCCCATCAGATGGGTGTCAAATCGGGGCAGGTCGCGTTGAAGCTTGTTGAAATGGGCATGATGGCCAACCTGAACACGATGTTGGATTTCGACACTGCGACCCTGATTGCCGAGGAATTTGGCTACACGGTCGAGAACGTCGCTTTCGACATCACTCAGTTCTACGACACGAGCCCAGACCCTGAAGAATCACTTCTTCCACGGCCGCCAGTTGTCACCGTCATGGGTCACGTTGACCACGGTAAAACCTCGCTCTTGGACGCGATTCGAAGCTCGACAGTGGCCTCAGGCGAAGCCGGTGGTATCACTCAGCATATCGGTGCGTATCAGGTTCAGGCTGGTGGTCAGGCCATCACATTTATCGATACACCTGGTCACGAAGCGTTCACTGCGCTCCGTGCTCGAGGTGCTAACTCGACCGATATTGTGGTGCTGGTCGTGGCAGCCGACGACGGCGTGATGCCGCAGACGGTCGAAGCGATTAACCATGCACAAGCTGCCGGCGTGCCGATCATCGTTGCGGTCAATAAGATCGACAAAGAAGGCGCTAACCCGGATCGCGTTAAGCAGGCGTTAACCGAGTACGATCTGCAACCTGAAGAGTGGGGCGGCAAAACTCTCTATGTCCAGGTCAGTGCTAAGGCTCGGACCAACATCGAAGGTTTGGTCGATGCCATTATTTTGCAGGCCGAAGTGGAAGAGCTTCGGGCTCGTCCGGACCGCGATGCTCAAGGTGTCGTCATTGAAAGCCAGTTGGACGTAGGCCGTGGCCCTGTGGCTACCGTCTTGGTTCAGCGCGGTACTTTGAAGCCGGGCGATATCATCGTGTCGAGTCAGTTCTACGGTCGAGTGCGTACCATGCACGACGATCGTGGCCGACTCGTGCTTAAGGGTACGCCTAGCTTGCCTATCGAGATCACTGGTCTTGGCGGTGTGCCGGATGCCGGCGAGCCATTCTTTGTCGTCCCTGACGAGCGTGACGCCAAGCGCATCACACAACACGTTCAGGATCGTCGTAAGAAAGAAGAGATGGCTTCGCGTGCGAAGGAATCGGCTTCACTCAGCCTCGAAGATCTCTCAGCGATGATTCAACAGAACGCGCTGAAGGAACTCAAGGTCATTATCAAGGCTGACGTCCAAGGCTCGGTGGAAGCTCTTAAGAGCTCCCTCGCTAAGCTTGGAAACGCCGAAGTCTGCGTGAAGACGATTCATGCAGGGGTCGGCGGTATCACCGAGAACGACGTGAACCTTGCTGCTTCGTCCGCTTCGTCGGAGCTTGGTGCTGTGATTATCGGCTTCAACACTCGCTCGGATGGCCGTGCGAATGACCAAGCCGAGAAGTACGGCGTCCGCATCATGACCTTCAACGTCATCTACGATGCGATCGAAGAGATCCGGAAGATCCTTGAGAGCATGCTCTCGCCGATCATCGAGGAGCATCTTCTGGGCCACGCAGAGGTCCGCGAGACCTTTGCTGCACCCAAGATCGGCATGATTGCTGGTTGTTACATCACGGACGGTTTGGTCCGACGTAACGCTAAGGCTCGATTGCTGCGAAACGGCAAGACGATCCACCAATCAGGTATCTCTTCACTTCGTCGATTCAAAGACGACGTTAAGGAAGTCAAAGCTGGCTTCGAATGCGGTCTCTCGATGGACAACTACAACGACATTCGTGTCGGTGACATCGTGGAGGCCTTCGAACTCAAAGAAGTGGCTGCCACTCTTTAAGTTGGAAAGTTAGCTTCAATACACGCGCGCCCACGGAAAACCCGTGGGCGTTTTCGTGAGAACAGAACATGAAAAAAAAACGAGCATGGAAACGCACAGACCGAGTCGGTCAAAATATGTTGGAGCTTTTGGCCAGCATGTTGTTGGTCGATGTTAAGGATCCACGAGTTTCGCAAGTTCAACTCATGGCGGTCGATGTCACCTCGGACATGCGTTATGCAAAAGTCTTCTACGTGATGTTGGATAAACGTGAGCCGGACGCTGATGTTCAGGAAGGTCTGGAACGGGCTGCGGGATTCTTGCGGCGCGAACTCGGAGACCGCCTGACGATGCGGTATGTGCCCGAACTTAAGTTCGAGTACGACCAATCTGTCGAGCGAGGGCGTCGCATCGAAGACCTGTTGAAAACCATTGAGCCTCTCCCTTTGATGGATGATGAGGTTGATGAAGAGGATTTGCCGTGAGCACGCCATTTCCACTCGAATCCGGGTTTAAAAAATTCGTAAAATTGATCGAAACCAATCAGAGCTTTCTGGTGGTTTCGCATGTGCATCCCGACGGCGACGCCATCGGTTCCACGCTCTCGATGGGCTTGGTGCTTGAGCGGTTAGGCAAAGACGTTGTTTTCTACAACGAGCACAAAGTCCCCTACAATTTTAGGTTCTTGCCAGGCGCTGACCGCTTGGTGAACGAAATCCCTGCTGGCGGCTTTGACGTCACAATCGTTTTGGATTGTGCTGAGCCCCATCGGGTTGGTGACCTCCCAAAGAGTGGCTGGGGCAAGACAATCGCGGTAGTCGACCATCACAAGACGTTTGATCCCGACTTTGCGCAGGTTTATGTGCAAGACATCGAGGCAGCGGCTACCGGTGAGTTGATTTTCAAGATTGCCGAACATTTCGGGGTTCTGGACCATGATATCGCGCTGAACATCTACTGTTGTTTGGTGACAGACACTGGCTCGTTTCGCTATTCAAACACCTCGCAGGCCACGTTTACGATGGCAGGCGCTTTGGTTGGGGCCGGCGTCGACCCTTGGCTCATCACAAGTCATATCTACGAGAGCCAACCCCGGGAACGCTTGATGTTGTTGGGGCGAGTTCTAAACACGTTGGAGTTTTCTCCGTGCGGACGCCTCGCTTTTCTGACCATCCAATCCAGCGATTTTCCGGTTGGAACTGACCTGAGTCTCATTGACGGATTCATCAACTACGCGCGCTCGGTTCGCGGTGTAGAAGTGGCAACCCAGTTGATGGAAACCGACGAAGGGTGGCGAATTTCTTTTCGATCACGCGGTACGGTCGACGTCTCACAGTTGGCTTCACGTTTTGGCGGTGGCGGTCACCATAACGCTGCGGGATGTCAGATTCCTGGTTCGGCTGAAGGCGTGCGTTTGAGTCTCTCATCGGCGCTTGTCGCTATGTTAGATACTTGATGGATGGATTGTTCATCATCGACAAGCCTGAAGGCCTGACCAGTTTCGACGTGGTGCGCAAGATCAAGCGTGCCGCAGGCACAAGAAAGGTCGGCCATTCAGGCACGCTCGACCCCGATGCCACTGGGGTTTTGATCGTCGCATCGGGCCGTGGCACGCGTTTTTTGCGGTACCTGGTATCGGACAAAAAAGTTTATTCGTTCGAACTCGTGTTTGGCACCCAGACGGCCACGGATGATTCGAGCGGCGAAGTCGTTCACGAATCGGACGCGTCACATATCACGCAGGCGGCGCTTGAGACCGCGATCACGAGTTTTGTTGGGGAGTTGGACCAAGTCCCTCCGCTCTATTCTGCCGTCCATGTGGACGGAAAGCGTGCCTACGCATTAGCCCGCGCCGGTGAGGAGTTTGTACTCGAACCGCGGCGTGTGGTTATCGATTCACTGACCCTTAATGCTTTTGAGCTGCCAATCGCCAGCATGACGGTCTCGTGCGGGGCAGGGACCTACGTTCGCTCGCTTGCTCGGGATATCGGGCTCGCTCTTGGAACCCATGGCCACGCGCGCGCCATTCGCAGAGTAGTGGCCGGAGAGTTTTGTCTTGATGACGCTACTCCACTGGCACTGATCGAAGAAAGTGCAGCGCAGTATATTCTGCCTGCGCAGCGGCTCGTTGCTCATCTTGGAGAACGCGTTTTGAACGACGCAGAGGCAAAGAAGATGTCGATGGGCCAGTATATTCAAGACGAAGGGACGATTGGCGAGGGTTTGGTGCTGTTGCACGACGGGGTTTTCGTCGGCGTGGGTCGTCGGGTCGCTGGAGATTCTGCCGTTCTTGTTAAGCCGGAACGGATGTGGTGATTTAGATCCAATCGACCCGGTTCGCGTTTGACGGAGTCAAATGCTCGATAGAGGAGTCAAAATGAAATTATTGCCGATTTTATTGTTGGGGTTGCTAGGTTGCGGTGGCAACGGGAAGTCGTACGTCGCGGAGCAGACTTACTACGCCGGTGCCGAAGCCGACTCCATGTCGTACGCACAAGCCGACACGAACGTCTCGTCAGATGATAGTGAGGGCGATTCCGTTGAAGTCAGCACGTCATCGACTTCGGCGAGATCGTCCAATCCACAGCGCCAGAAAAAGGCTGAGGTTGACCTCGACCAGAAGCTCGTCAAGAACGCCTACGTCACGCTCGAAACAGACGATGAGGACGATTTTGAGCCCGCGATCCGTAAACTTGCCGAACTGGCGAAGTCACACGGGGGTTACGTCGTGAACGAATCCAAAACCAACATTACGTTCAAGGTTCCGACGACGAAACTCGACGAAGCTATGACGGCGCTTCGGCGACTGGGCGAGGTTACGGAGCAGAACATCACGGTGAACGACGTGACCGGACAATACGTCGATCTTCAGATCCGTATTGATAATTTGGTCCGGCTGCGGACTCGCCTGCAGGACCTGTTGGTGGAAGGGCAGACGGTGACTGAGGTTCTGGAAGTTGAGAAAGAACTCGCGCGCGTGACGCGCGAGCTTGAGCAGCTTGAAGGGCAGATGCGCCTTTTACAGAACCAAGTGGGTTACGCCACCGTGCACGCCAATTTCGAAGAATCGGTGTCGCCTGGTCCTATCGGCTGGATCTTCTACGGCACCTACAGGGCCGTGAAGTGGCTCTTCATCTGGGATTAGTCTTCGAGAGCTTCTAGGTAACGCTCCGCGTCAAGCGCGCCCATACAGCCTGAACCTGCCGCTGTGATGGCTTGCCGGTACTCATGGTCCTGCACATCGCCGACAGCAAACACACCGTCAATATTCGTTTTGGATGAGTGCGACTTCGTGATGACGTAGCCGTTTTCGTCCATGTCCAGCTTGCCCGCAAGGATCTGGGTATTGGGGATATGTCCGATGGCGACAAACACGCCCTCGCAATGGATCTCTCGGGTGGTGCCGTTAGTCGTGTCTCCGAGGACCAACGCCTTGACGCCGCCTTCTTTGGTGCCTTTGATTTCGATGACCGCGCTGTTCCAAGCGAACTCGATTTTAGGGTTCTTGAGTGCTCGGTCCTGCATGATCTTCGAGGCACGCAGCTCACCGCGACGGTGAACCAGAGTGACCTTCGAGGCAAAGCGCGTCAGGAAATTGGCTTCTTCAAGGGCGGAGTCGCCGCCGCCGATGACCGCGATTTCCTTTCCACGAAAGAAAAAGCCGTCGCAGGTCGCGCAAGTACTTACGCCGTAGCCCATTAGCTCGCTCTCGGATGGCAGCCCAAGGAGCCTTGCGCGCGCGCCGCTCGCGACGATGAGTGTCTTGGTGTGGAACACCGTGTCGTCGTCCAAGGTGACCTTGAAGGGCCTTTGCGAGAAGTCGACTTCGCTAATCATGTACTGATGGATTTCTGTTCCAAACCGTTCGGCTTGAGCACGAGTTCGTTCGATGAACTCGGGTCCCATGATGCCTTCCGGAAAACCTGGATAGTTTTCAACGTCGGTGGTGATTGTCAGTTGTCCGCCAGGCTGAGGGCCTTCGAATAGGACCGGGGCGAGGTTGGCTCGGGCACTGTAAATTGCGGCAGTAAGTCCCGCAGGGCCGGAGCCCATGATCGTGACGTCGTAGAGATTCTGTTTAAGTTCAGGCATTGCTGGCCCTGTTGTAATCAGTCTGAAGATTCGTCTGCGTCGTCTTCGGACTCGGGTAGAGAAGGCGCGGCGATCGGTGCCGCACCGGTGAATTTCCATGTCGCCAAGATCCGGTCGATTTCGGCTGTAAGAAGGGTGCCCTTTTCAACGGGGCCCCAACCGACAACCTGAAATCCCCATTCACCCCGAGTCATGTACGTCGCGACGTACTGAATCGATTGACCCTCGGTTTGGCCACTTGCGAACACACTCTGACCAATCTCGTTGTCGAGCTTGATGGGACCCTGCCTCTCGACCGTGAATCCCTTCAACCGCTCTTCAAGGACGGCTAGCGATGCACGCTTGAGAGCCAACGCGTCTGGTGATTCGACGCCCGGAATGCTCGGAAGTTTCTGGGGAATCACGATCAGATACAAAGAACCGTTATAGGTCGCAGCTAGGTCTGCGTGTGTATTGAGGTTTTTGGGGTCGGTGAGAGCCCAAGGCTCGTTCAATTCCAGGCGATACGGCGAGGTTTTGCTTTCGAACGAAATGGGGGCAAGCGGGGCGGATTTGGGCGCGTTCGATTCACATCCGCACCCAAAGAGGATGACCAAGAATATGAAGGAAATACTACGCACAATGCACCTCAAAATGGGGTGCGACTATTCCACGTGAAAGCGAGGACGGCAAGCGAAGACGCGCCCCGCGTATTACGGGGCGTTTCGATTAACCGTTGAAGTAGAGTCGGTACTCAAGTGGCGTAGGATGCAGGCGGGTCGGCACGATTTCGTGCTCGAACTTGTACTGGAGCCACGTTTCGATGACATCTTCGGTGAAGACGTCACCTTTGAGAAGGAACGCATGATCTTCGGTGAGGCACTGAAGAGCAGCTTCTAGGTTCGCTGGGGCCGACGGAATCTGGCTCAGTTCTTCTGGAGGCAGATTGTAGATGTCCTTGTCCATCGCCGCGCCGGGATCGATCTGGCGCTCGATGCCGTCCAAGCCTGCCATCAACATCGCCGCAAATGCGAGGTAACCGTTGCAGCTTGGGTCCGGTGTTCGAAACTCGATTCGACGAGCGTTGGCGCTGCCGCCTGCCAAAGGAATTCGGACAGCAGCCGAACGATTTCGGCTCGAGTAGGCGAAGTTCACGGGCGCTTCGTATCCGGGGACGAGTCGCTTGAAGCTGTTGGTCGTAGGATTCGTAAAAGCGGTCAGAGCCGATGCGTGCTCAAGGATTCCACCGATGAAATGAAGGGCCATCTGGCTCATGCCCGCGTACTTGTCGCCGGCGAAGAGGTTCGTGCCATCCTTCCAGATACTCATGTGCACGTGCATTCCGCTGCCGTTGTCTCCCATGATGGGTTTTGGCATGAATGTCACGGTTTTGTTCGCTTTGTTGGCAGTGTTTCGAACGATGTACTTGAACCACTGCAGCTTGTCCGCCATGGCCAGCATCGAATCAAACCGGATGCCGATTTCGCATTGGCCACCCGAAGCGACTTCGTGGTGATGGATATCGACTTCAATGCCGCAGTCTTCGAGGTTTAGAGCCATCTGGGTACGAAGATCGTGAAGATGATCGACCGGAGGTACTGGGAAGTAGCCCGCTTTATGTTGCGATTTGTAGCCAAGGTTTGGCCGCTCATCTCGCCCCGTGTTCCAAGCGCCCTCGATCGAGTCGACGGCAAAAAATGATTGGTTGGGTTTGGTGTCATACCGCACATCATCAAAGATGAAGAACTCGGCTTCCGGGCCAAAGTACGCAGTGTCACCGATGCCGGTCGACTTCAGATAAGCCTCGGCCTTTCGGGCCACGTGACGCGGGTCGCGGGAGTAGGGCTGACCGGTGATGGGGTCCGAGATGTCGCAAATGAAGCTGACGGTCGAAACCTCTGGAAACGGGTCGATACGCACCGTTGTTGGGTCGGGAGTCAGCGCCATGTCGGAGGCGTGAATAGCCTGCCAACCGCGGATTGAACTTCCGTCAAATCCCAGACCTTCCTCGAAGAGGCTCTCAGTCAATCGATGTGCGGGAATGGTGGTGTGTTGCCAAGTTCCCGGAAAGTCCTGAAACTTCAGGTCGATCATTCGAGCGTTGTTTTCTTTGGCAAATTTAATGGCGTCTTTGACGGCCTGGGCGCGATTCTTCGACATGGTTGTTCCTTGAGTTCATTGGACAATCAGGAGAGGGCGTCTGGCCCACGTTCCCCGGTTCGAATTCTTATGGCTTCGTCGATCGGGATGACAAAAATCTTTCCATCACCCACGTGACCTGTTTGGGCGCCCTCCATGAGGGCTTCAATCGCCGCATGTACGAGGTCATCGGTGACGACGATCTCTACTTTCAATTTCGGGACAAAATCGATGACGTATTCGGCTCCCGGATAGATCGGAGCTTTTCCGCCACCTCGTCCAAACCCTTTGACTTCAGTCACGGTCATTCCGCGAATTCCAATCTCATCAAGGGCGTCCTTGATGTCGTCGAGTTTAAACGGTTTGACGATGGCTTCGATTTTTTTCATGCAGGTTCTCGGTGCCGTAACGGCGAGGCGGTGAAGTTGTAACGCGATGTGTCACGAAATGCAATATGCATCTCTAGTTGGCTGTATCTAAAGGGATGACGCGTTTTAGTCACGAGTCACACAGGTGCCTGAAATCACATCCGACACACTACGTTGATGTCGGCTTACAAGTATCCAAAGAAACCCGAAACCAGCGGTCATGAAGCTCAGAATGACTCCTAGTGCCCGTCCAAAAAGCTGCGGCCAGCTCGCCGGTCGCCCGTGGGAATCGACCACTCGCAATTTTAGGAACCACGCAGATGGGCCTGCATCGAAACGCTCGAAAACCAGATTGAGCAACGTGGATAGGGTACAAAACGCCACGACCGGGATCGCAAGATCACCCGGCGAATCAAGCCACAGAAGAATCAGCCAATCGGCCCAAAACCATCCAGCTTCCACGGCCAAGACGCGCGAGGGAAGAACTCCGACGCTGATTAAAACGACGACCAAACCAGCTACCCCAACGCCTTGAATCAGAACACCGCAGGCTCGGGCCCAAAATGGCGCGATTCGACTCATAGTGCGTCTTGCGAGGCCAGCCGTGCGATCCCGACAGCGAAGATTCCGGCAGTTTCGGAGCGCAGAATATTGCGCCCGAGCGATACACGTGTGGCACCGGCGAGTAACTCGACTTCCTGTATCGAAAATCCGGCTTCGGGACCCACCCAAATGC
>JBBKVQ010000409.1:0-7943 GCA_037968515.1 Bradymonadaceae bacterium | reverse complement strand
TTCCAGACCCGATGGACGACATGGTTTATCCGTTCCCGGGCCATGCCGTGATGGATGCACCAGACCCGGTGCCGGTCCTTGAAGCCCCCTTGGTCGAAGAAGATATTTCTGAAGAAATTTCGAACTCAACCCCGCTTCCTATCGCGCCCGTCGAAACAGTTTTGGCCGTGCTGATCGAGGCGCCAAAACTCGCGGTCCTATCACACGAGCCGCTCGAGAAAATTCAAGACGATAACACTCCGCTGCCCGGCTCGATGGAATGAGTGAGCGACCCTCGATTCTGAACACGGATCCTCAGTTTCGGGGATGGACCAAACCCGGCCCATTGCCAAACCTAGATGCAGATTGCCCCCGACTTGACGACGAAACCGTCGACGCGCTGAGCGGGCATTTCAGAATCTGGCAGTTGCGAAACGGCCATCGTTTTTCGACAGACGATATCCTGGTCGCTTGGTACGGCACCGTTTGTGCGCCGTCGCCAGCACGCGCGCTGGACCTCGGAAGTGGTCTATCGTCAGTCGCGATGACCGCGGCTTGGCGCCTGCGTCACGTGAACTTCGTGACCATCGAAGCTCAAGAAAGAAGCTTCGAACTTGCTCAGAAAAGCGTGCGTTATAATGGGCTGGATGACCGATTCGACATGCGACTCGGAGATTTTCGCTCCGATATTCTTGGCGCCGACGAAAAGTTTGACCTCATCTTCGGAAGTCCTCCTTATTGGCCGCCAGAAAACGGCGTGCTCTCGGAACACCCTCAGAAGGTCGCTTGTCGATTCGAGATGCGCGGAGACGTAAGCAACTACGCCACGACCGCGGCAGCCCACCTGACGCCAGGAGGCCTGTTTGCATGCGTGTTTCCAGGAGACCAACGCGAACGAGTCGAGGAAGCGGCCGTTTCGGCTGGTCTGAAGATCATCCGACGGAAAGCCGTGCATTTTCGTGAGGGCGATCCACCAAGAATTGACTTATACGCGATGCACTTGGCTCAGGACCTTCCTGACGATTTCCAGACGCATTTCGAAGAACCGCTGATCATTCGGCGCCTCGACGGGAGCATCGACACTGCCTACGCGGCCATTAAACTGTCGTTTGGCTTCCCTCCTTAGGTCCTATTCATGATTGTACTGACGACTTTTAATGCGAAGTACATTCATGCTTCTTTCGGACTGCGCTACCTCAAAGCCAACATGGAGGAGCTGCAAGGCAACACCTCGCTTGTTGAGCTTACGATTCACACTCGGCCGATCGACGCGCTCGAGGAGATTCTGGCGCATAATCCGCAGATTATCGGCCTGGGTGTGTACATCTGGAATATCAAAGAGTCGCTCGAGTTTGTGCAGCTTATAAAAAAAGTTCGCCCCGATATTCTTGTGGTGATTGGTGGTCCCGAGGTCTCCCACGAAACCGACGGACAGCCGATTGTGGAGGCCGCCGATTATATCATCACGGGCAACGCCGACCACGAGTTCCGCGAACTCTGTAAACTGCTGCTCGACGGCCATACGCCTGTCTCAAAGATCATTCATGCAGCCGCCGCCGACCCGGACTCGCTGAAGCTGCCCTACGACCTTTACACCGACGACGATATCGCAAACCGTGTCTGTTACGTCGAGGCCTCGCGTGGCTGCCCATTCAAGTGCGAGTTCTGCCTTTCGTCGCTGGATAAATCGGTTCGAACCTTCGATATGGCCACGTTTCTGGGCGAAATGGAAAAGCTCTGGGATCGCGGCCTGCGCCAGTTCAAATTTGTGGACCGGACTTTTAATTTAAGAGTCGATTTTAGCACCGCAATTCTTAATTTTTTCCTTGCACGATTGGACGCCGAAACCTTCATTCATTTCGAGATGGTGCCCGACCGAATGCCCGAGGAATTGCGCGAATTAGTTCGACAATTTCCGCCAGGTTCTCTGCAGTTCGAAGTCGGCATTCAGACCTTCGACGTCGACACCGCCGCTAGGATTTCGCGTCGCCAAAACTACGAAAAGCTTGAAGACAATTTCCACTTTCTAGCCACCCAAACCGGCGTTCATGTGCATGCAGACTTGATTGTCGGGCTGCCCGGCGAAACCATGGAATCGTTCGGCCGCGGCTTCGATCGATTGCTGGCAATGAACCCACAAGAGATCCAAGTCGGGATTTTAAAGCGGCTCCGAGGCACCCCAATTATTCGTCACGACGCCGAATATAAAATGATTTGGTCCGACGCCGCTCCCTACGAAATCCTGTCAAACAGCACGATCGATTTCCCAACGCTTCAGGTGCTTCGAAGGTTTGCCAGGTACTGGGATTTGGTAGGTAATTCCGGCAACTTCCCTCAAAGCCTACCGCTGATGTGGCAAGGCGGCTCAGCGTTCGAAAGCTTCCTGCATTTCTCGGTTTGGTTGCATGATCGAACTCAGACGGCCCACGGAATCTCGCTGAAAAGACTTGTTGATCTGCTTTTCGAATATTTTGTGGACGTCAAAAAGCTCGACAAGGACACCGTCGCGCTGGCTTTGCTGGCCGATTGGCGACGCGGACGGCGGTATAATACCCCGGATCTGCTGAAGCCGTGGACCGACCAAATCAAGGTCGTAGAGGCCCAGGTCGACTCCACACTCCCACAACGCCAGCAACGCCATGCCGGTGAGCAGTGAGCAGTGAGCAGCGAGCAGTGAGCGGTGTCCTCGGTTTGATCGACCACCTCCGTTTTGGTAACGCTCAATCTCTGAACAAATTCGACATGGGGCGAGCTTATGAAAACAGGTTGGCTGCTACTATTCTCAATCGTCTTGGCGTGTGATTCGCCGAACGAGCCAAGTCCGTGGACCGTGGAGCCCGGTAGTGCAGCCCAACCATCCGTGCCATCCGTGCGCTTGTTTCCCTATCAACCCGCCACTAACCCAGCTGGAGGTGGCGAGTATGCGTATACTTTCACTGTTAGAGATAATTTTGATGGCCTAAATGTCCCAGAAGAATTGCACTTCTTAGCTCTTGATTCTTTACGCAACGAGAATGACATCAAAACAGTCTGGATTCGACTTCCAGCCGAAGTCCTCGGATACGACGCTTTTTTTGAGTGCCCTGCTCCACCTGCATGGTTACCTCATCATTCAAAAGTTGAAATCGCACCGGGTATTAATGCTTCTTGCAGAATTGCTCCCTATGAATTCTTTTTACATATCACTTTTGACCATGCCGGCTTGGAGATTTGGGACCACACACAAGCACGCATTGCAATGGGACTCAGGCCCGATGATATGATTTATGAGTGGCGACTTTATGATGGGTCAATGCCTGGCCCTTACTACAATTTCGGGTACACCCTGTATGGCCCTAAATCTGACGAGTCATACGGTGGACGACCGCTATAACTGCTCACCGCTCACTGCTCACTGCTCACCGCCATCGCTCACCGCTCACCGCTCACTGCTCACCGCTCACTCCCCGCCACCAGCGTTGGGAAATCGTCCACAAGGTTGGCCGCTAGGGCGAGCGGAACTTCCACAACACCGCGTGTGAAGTTCGAACGGACGTACCATTTCTCGCCGCCATCATCAGAAGGGGTTTTCAAGAACTTAATCTGAGACACCTTGCCCTCGGCTGTGGCCCTTAACTCAAGTACCTCGGTGGCACCCTCGACCGAGTCTGGATTTCCAATCGACCGCACTCTGAGCAGTTTATCGAACCAAGCCCTAGCGCTTGGATTGGCGGTATCCTCGCCTTCTAGCGCCCAAAAAGCAGCCATTTGATCCGAACTATTCTTCTGAACAAATGTCACTGATTTCCCGCCAGCTGTCGCCGTAATCTTGTCGATTTTCCCGATATCGGGTTCAAGCAAACGGCGCTCTGGCAAGCGCTCGTCGGCGCGTATCAAGGGGCGCAACAAGCCGCCATCAACCAGGAAAACCTTCTTAGATTCGACATCGCGCACATACGTGTTTCGATGGCCGTAACCTTCTTCACCGACGTCAAAAACACGGGTTTTACCCTTGCTCACGACCTCAAGTTTGCCACGTGGTTCGTCCAAACCGAACTCTTTGAGTCGCTCCGCGTTGGTTTCCATCTCTCGTAACGCGATGAACGGAGTCAGCATCGCAAAAACGGGTTCTACACCAATCCCGCCTTTGAACGCGGTCTTGACGGTTTTGGTCGGCGGCTTTGTGTCGGTTGGTTCTGGAGGGGCTGCCGGGTCAAGCACGGGCGGACGACTTGCCATCTCGCGCGCGGTTTCCACCCAAACAAATTCGCCCAAATCATCTTTCTTACGGACCAACGAGACCTTAAAATCCTTGGTGGAATATCGTATTTCATCCAGGTCTTTTTCGGCGATATCCAATACCAACACGCCATCGTCCAAACGCGGATTATCTTCGTGGGTCCAACTAAAATAGGACCCCACCATGGCCAGGATCAACAACGCAGAATAAACAGCGACGGTTCGATTCATTGGGCACCTCGGACGCGTCGGCGAGTTCGGATGAGTCCGATCACCATCAATATTGCGGGGAAACCCAAGACCGTGGTGTAGAACCAACCCGCTTGGCCTTCTTTGGTGTGTTGAATTCGAACGTCTTCTTCGTTTTCCTGCGTGCCCGCGTACGCTTCAGTTCGAGCCAACCAGTTTGTCGTATCCGACATAAATTGTTGGTTGCCACGAACCACCGCGGCCAGGTCCGAGAACATCGTCGAGTCACCGGTGACGACTGCGCGCCAGCTCTTGGCGCCCTTTCCTGTCGACGCAATCACGACTGGGCGAGCTTTTTTGGATTCCGAATCCTGGTCAAATTCCAGATTCTGATTCATGTCCGACCAAGTCTGATCCGTGGTTCGAACCGTAACGATTGGATTGCCGCTGCCGCCCGGCATAAGCTCCAGTCCGCCCGCAAGCGACATCATCACTCCACTTGGTTCGGCTGCCAAAACCACCGTAGATGGATGAGTCGAAAACGTTCCGATCGTGATGTTTACGCGGTCGAATTTGCCACCAGAAATCGAAACAATTTGCTGTTCGGAAGCCAGAATACCGACATCTTTTTTAACGCCGATAAAACTCAACAAATCAACCAAGGCGTCTTTAGATTCGATGATTTGACCTGGGACAACTGGTTCCAATGCCAGAATCAGCGACCCGCCCCGCTCCAGATAACGCGTAATCGCGGCGATTTCCGCGGGCAGGAACGGTTTGTCCGGCCCCAAAATCACCAGCATATCCGCGTCTTGTGGAATCTCTTCGGCCAGGCCGTCTGCCATACCGATCGTCTTCAGGTTGATGTTAAAATACTCCATCAGCTGTTTGAACCCCTTCAACGACCGTTGCGGGGGTTCATTGCGGTCCCACGTAAGCTCGCCATGGCCTCGCGTGACGTAAGCGGTCATCTCTCCCCGCGCCAGGCCCAAGAATGCCTTACCGACGATCTCATCGAGTTTACGGAGGTTACGGCGGGCATCCTTCATGTCTGCACCGACGTTGACCAGCTGAGTGTTTAGCGGCTTGCCACCGGACTCCGGATTTTCTTCGCTGATCGCGATGAAACCGTTATTTCGAACCTTCAAATCCTGCGCAAGCTTAGGTTCCTCGGCCTGATCGACAATTTCGACAGACAACGTCGGCCCTTCAAGCGGCTCAAAATATTTAATGAGGTCAGGCAAAACATCCGAGGAAGTTGGCTGGAAAATCCGAACCACAACCGGTGTTTTGAGCGACTTCACAATCGCGGAAGTCGTTGTGCCAGGCTGCGAGGTCTTGAAATACGAAAAATCCCACACCTTCGAATGACGTGACGCCACAAAGTTGATTGGGAACACCAACGAAATCCCCAAAGCGGCTATCAAACCGTAGCTCATCGCCTGCTGCACGCGACGCGCTGGCATCATTACAGGCGAGGTTTCGACCGCGCGGTCGATCGTAAATAATGGAAGCGTTCCGCAGAGCCAAACGATGGGCCAAATCGAACCAAAGACTCCCTGCCAACGAGTTTTCATCACGTCTTGCAAGCCGATGATTTCGGCAAATCCATCGGTCGAAATCGCATAAATGACCACGGCTGTCGACGCCACGCCTGCGGCAACCAGCGCACGGGTATGGGCTAGGCGAACGCCGTCGTCGTTGGACGATGAACGGTCCCGCAAACGTAGATAGACCGAAAGCACGACCGCCACGATCCCCACCAAATCGGCAATCCATCGCACCGCATCATAAGATCCAAGCAGGCGCTCGCCCGCAAAAATCGCTGCCATGCCCAGGAAATAGGCCATTAATGAAACGCTCATTTCCACCTCCTGGCGCCGAAGACCCGGGTGGCGAGCATCAGAAATCCGAACGTAAGCGACAACAAATAGACGACGTCTTTTGTGTCGATTCGGCCCTCCATGAACGTCGTGCGGAAATGCCGGTCGAACAGGCTCATGTAGGACAAAACCGAATCCAGCGGCGCGTCTGCGACCTTGGCCAAAAGCCACGAGATCAACAAAAACACGGTCACCACGCTGCCGATGACCGCTGCCACCAGCTGAGACCTAGACAGAGTCGAGGCAAAAGTCCCGATGGCAGTCACAGCAGAACCCACCAAGATAAGGCCAAGATAACCGGACATGACGTGGCCCATCGACACTTTGCCGTTCACCATAATCATGGCCGGCATATACGCCGTCGCCAGAATCAGAAGGGTCAAAAACATCAGTGCAGACAGGAATTTACCGCCAATGATCTGCCAGTCGCTCAGGGGCGACGAATCCAATAAAACAATCGTATTATTTTGAGTTTCTTCAGCCACAAGCCGCATCGTGAGCAAAATCGCCGCGATCGTGGTCGTTCCAAACGAGAAATAATAGAAATCCCGAAGGACCTCGAAGCTCAACCTGGGCCGGTCCGTCAAAGCGAACGCATTGAACAGCAGTCCGTCGATAATCAGAATGACTGCGGCAACGATATAGCCCCAGATCGAGTTAAAATAAGAAGACAGCTCGCGGCGTGTCACCAACCACAGAGCATTCATGCGACCTCCTGCGATTCCGCCACAACGGTGTCGCTCGTCAATCCGATGAAGACGTTCTCGAGCTCGCTCGAAGAATGGTCGGCCATGCCTCTGATCCCCAATCCGGCCTCAACAAATGCGCGGGCGAGGTCTTCGCGAGCGTCGCCTTCGAACTCAACGTGGGCAAATACGAGGTCGGCTTCGGCTCTCACGCTGTGATTATCCAAACCAGGATGGGCGTTCAACACGCCTTGAACCACCGACACTTCGCCCCGCAGGATGAACTCGACGGCAAGCTTGCCTCTAAGTCGGTCACGCAACTCTTGCTCGCTACCTTCTGCAACAATTTTGCCATCATGAAGGACCATCAACCGGTCACAAGTCTGAGAAATTTCGGACAGGATATGCGAGCTCACGAGCACAGTGCACGTGGTCTTGAGCGCCTTTAACACCTCGCGCATCTCGACAATTTGGACCGGATCTAGGCCAGAAATCGGCTCGTCCAAAATCACCAACTTGGGTCGATGAATAATGGCCTGTGCGATTCCTACACGTTTTTTATACCCGTGCGAAAGCTCTTGAATCACCCGCTCTGCCACATGGGTGAGCTGGCAGATTTTGAGGACTTCAGGAAGTCGTTTATCGACATCAGCTTTGGACATCCCGCGAATCTGACCGCACCATTTCAAAAAGTCATCAACCCGCATCTCTTTATAGAGCGGCGGTTCTTCCGGAAGGTAGCCAATCGCTGCACGGGTGGAATCGGCGGCTTCAAGCGCATCGATTCCGTTGATCCGAACCATCCCGGCACTCGGCATCAAAAGCCCAGCGAGGACCTTCAGCACGGTCGATTTACCTGCCCCATTTAGGCCCAGAAAACCAACAATCATGTTCTCTCCGACGTTAAAGGACACGTCGCGAACGGCCGGAAAATCCCCGTAATATCGGGTCAATCCCTTCACTTCGATCATGATCGGCTCCACACAAA
>JBBKVQ010000408.1:0-10500 GCA_037968515.1 Bradymonadaceae bacterium | reverse complement strand
CGATGAACCTGGGTCTGGACCCTGATGACTATTTCTTTAAAACCTATGTCGACGGCAGAGAGTGGAAAGCATCCTCGGATTCTTGCGCGAGAATACCTCCAGGCGAATCCTGGGCAGGGCGCGGAACCGACCGTGTCATGGCAGTTTGTGATGCAAGCGGTTATGATGGCGTCTCCACTGGGCCGCACACCGTGCGTATGGAAGCGTATTTACCCAACACCGAAATCATCCATAAAAGCAACACGATCGACATCGACTTAAATTGCGAGCCCGATGATGGATGCCAGTCGGTCCACGGTTCAAACGCCACTCCGTTGGTTTTTGTTATCGGACTTTTGGGGTGGCGTCGTAGACGGTCGAGCTGACCATTTTATGCCGGCAGGAAGACTGAAATCCCCTTGAGGAATCTGCCAATACCGAAACCAGAAAATCCTAATCGAATCGATTTAAATTCTTGATGATTTCGTTCGTTCCAGCAACTCACTCGTGCTGACCAAACGAACAACATAATCTTCGTTTTGGTTAGGCTCCGAATCAAACTCGCAAAACCAATCGGATGATTGGCCGGCATGAAATAATCTTTGGCGCGCGAAAACGGCGAGTCGTAGAATGAAGACTGAAAGTAAATGAGAATTTTCCCGCGCGACCCGAAAGCAGGTCGCACGGGTCAAGTTCATTGAACTTCGGTCCAATAAATTGCAGCTTCGTTCGCCCCCTGCGGCACATATCCAAACGATGGTGGATCTGCGACATATCCGGTTGCGCCCACACTCGTCGGTCCACTCCAACCATATGGACTAGAAAGATCGTTTTTCATGTAGTACGCCCGTCCATAATTATCCTGTTCACGGTAGCCCATCCAAAAGTTGCCAGCAAAATAGCCGGCGGAAACGTGAGCAACAGTATTTGCTCCCCCGCGCAAAATTGCTCGACTGAAAAACTCCACTTCATCCGTGGATGTGTTCACATTGAAATACGTGTAAAGCACGCCAAAGTCGGGATTTCCGCGATCCGACCAAGCAAGCATACAATTATTATTCCCGGAGATAGCGGTCGGCGCGCATGCGACACCCACCGCTGATTGCGTGGTTCCGTCATATTCGAAGTACTGTCCAGAATTGATCGTCGTGAATTCAATCTCAGCACTGACAGTCGCTGGGGCTTTCAACCGATCGCGCAGTCCACCAGAGATGCCTGGATGTACTCGAATCTCGCCACCAGACAATCCCCCTGCAGTATCAACAGTTACAAAAATCGTTCGACCGCTGACAGGATCGTACGCCGATGTCATTGGAACATGACTGGTCAGGGGTGAAGTTGATGAACACGCGACGTTATTGCAAGTCTTATATGTGAGTATTGTCTTGCTTACAAAATTGTTGTTCGACGCAACAGCCTTGATTGGCGGTGGATCGATGGTTGTCGTTGAGCTTGCGGCCCACAGATAGTGAACCATTTGATTATCCCAATATACCGTGTCTTCTGGCAAGGAAAAGAAGGTGGGCGTCGCATTAACGGGGTTCGGAGACCAATCATTCGAAAATTCGGCATAGGTAAAGTAGCCGTCAGTCAAGAGTGTTGCCCAGTAATTAAAAGCAGTACCAGAGATCGACCCATACGGTGTGTATTTGGTACCCGTTTTAGTCGTCTCGTTCCAATATCCATTTGCCAACGCACCTTTTTCCGAGTCAGGACCTGTTGAATCAATTTGCGATTTCGGTCGAATAATTCCACCGCTAGATACCCCGAGATACCACGGCCGCACCGTACGTCCGCCAGTGTTGTCATCGACACAGTCTTTATCATAATAATATAGAAATCGACGGGCTCCTGTCATTACCGAGTTAACCATGCTAGGTGCCGCACCATCTCTCAAGTTAAGAGCATGGCCAAACTCATGTGTAAGTGTCGCTTCCAAATCAAAAGCACCTGCGGGGGTTTGATTCTCTAACGACCAGTTACGAGGCGAGCTAAGAGGCGGAACGATTGAAACGCTTGACGCGGTTGCAGGGTTATCATTGGTTGGATTGCCTGTTACGGTTATTCGCACTGCAGTTGAGCATCCCGGGATTGCCCATATTTTCGCTAGTGATGGGGTGTAACAATTGCTGTTGTTGGAGTTGCCTACACCCGTCGAATTGTCCTGGTCCTGACATTCCTGTTGAAACGTAACGTAGATACGCGTCGGTTCGCTTGAACTCGGACAGTAAAACGAAGTGTCGCTCGAAATGACACCTCCATATGACAGGAATGCTCCTCGAGATTCCTGATTCCAGTGTTCGGCGGCCATTTTTACGACCGCGCGAAGCTGATACTCCGAGACATTTCCATTATCTGTCGTATCTGGTGATATCGCCACCATTTCTGCAGCAAAATCGGACTCGATGAAAAACTGCGAATGAGTTTCTGTTGAATTGAAATTTGGCGTGCTTTGGACGCCGGGACAGTTCGTAAAATATGGCTCCGCCATCACAGACGATATTGGGACCAAGGCGCTAGTGAGCGCAACTATCAACACTGACTTGTACATAGTTCCTCCAAGATTTAATCCAATTTTTGCTAACAAGCGTCAGACGACAATGGTCTAGAATTTATGATGTCAACGCCGGAGAACGGTACGCACAGGCGACTTTTTAGGCAACAAAAAACGCACTTCTGAACAAAGTCGTAAGCCCATGGAAAAACTTAGCTTTACAGCCTGTAATGTAATTAAATTTGCTTATCTTCACGTCTGAAAGTGGCGTTTTTAGACTATAGACGGGTCGAGTTGAAGGAAGTTTTTGATGTATGATCTCTTTTCGACTAGCTGGAGTGGATTGGTTCCATCTTTCATTCAAAATCATGGCCAATCTGGTCTCGATTCATCAAATTTCGGGTTGGAGTTGTAACTGGACCTTTGCACGTTTCGGTTTGGCCGCACGAGAATTCCACTTTAACGGAGAGCGACAAGAACATCATGGGTTTGTTGAGGGTTGTTTTCGAATTGCTCCCTCTCTACAGTTCCCCAAGTCATAATAAGGAGCGATAAAGTGCATCGTTGGTTTGTCCTAGTTTTCGTAGTCGTCTTTGCGTGTTCCGATGATGCCGATCCGATTCGGGAATATGAGGGGGACGTCGATCCATGCGACGTTACCTTCGAATCAGGCACCGAGGCCGACCCGGTCAAATGGCCTGCGGTCGGACAATACGAACAGCCTGGCGGATATGCGGTTTGGAACACGGCGCCGAAGGCCGAGTGTCGAAACAACCCGACCGTCTCGGTCGGCGAGCTCGTTGGAAAAGAGCTCTATATCACCTACCCGAGTGCCTCGACTCCGACCGTCAGTGGAAATGGCCGTGTCGCCGATGGGAAGTTCCCAGTTATCGTTTTTGCCCACGCAAATAACGATCGGGTCTGCAATATCTTTGAGCGCTATTTTACGATTCAAGAACATTGGGCGAGTTATGGATTCATTGTGATTTCCATCGACGGCACCGACACAAACTGCAAACCCGGAAACACCGAGAACCTGCAGTTGCGCTCAGACGCCCAACTTGCTGGACTCGATGAGATACGGCGGCTAAATGACGACCCAAACAGTGTGTTTTATCAACACGTGGACACCGAGAAGTTCTTGTTTGCGGGGCATTCTAGGGGAGGCGGTTCGAGCCTAGTTTCGGCGCGTAATACACCTGGTGTCAGTGGTGTGATTGACCTTCAGGGAGTTGACTTGAGCGCCTTTGGCTTTGGCTCGGCTGTTTTGCCCGACTTCCCAGTGATTGGCCTGACCGCGGGTCTGGACGTCGATCTAAATTACCCACATTGCGAACCCACAGAGGACATGTTGGGTGGCATTTACACTTGGGTGAATATCAATGGAGGCGTTCACGCCAACACAGCCGATACCGCGCCCTTAGAACCAGATGATACGCCAGAAATTTCGAAAGAAGAGCAACATCAGGTCATCGGATTTTTCACCGCCGCTTTTCTCCATCAGGTCGTGGGTCTCAATAACGACTGGCCTGCTCAGACATCGCGAGACGTTCTGTTCAGCCATACCGGAGCACAAACAGTGGCTGCCCGCGGATTGTCTCCAAAGGGTGTTTTTACGCGGTGGCGTGATGATTCCGAGAAACTGTTGATCGACACATTTGACGGCAAAGATGCCGATCTGAATCTCTTAGGCGGAGAAACCAGTTCAATAGCAGGTTTTGCGTCCGAAAACGCCACCTATAAACCAGAGGAAAACCCGGTTGGGGGCATGTACGGAAAATCCTATTCGTTGCGCCTTAAAGGAGCGCCAGCGGGTTCTTACCGTACGATCTTGGACGCCAGTGGCGCGCCTTTAGCCGTGGCAAAAGATTGGGCGATTGAGGCACGGGTTAAGGGTCCGGACACGGGCGATGTTGGCGACCTTTTCATCATCATGGAGACCGAATCTGGTGAGCTACGCGTGAACGCTTTGGAGTTTGGCGGTCCGGTCGCACTGTCGAATCGTTTCACACAAATTCATGTTCCGTTAACCGAGCTCTCCGACCAAGACCTTGGCGTCCTTGCTATTCGTCTTGAAAGCTCGATGGGCGAGGTTTTTGTTGATGACCTAAGGTTTTCGGCGCCCTGAAGAATCTTCAGGTTGTTTCAGTCGATCTATCCATGCCCAATCACCAAGATGACTCCACAACAACTTGCAGGAGTCAGACATGGGTTTTTTCGACAAAATCAAAAATTTCGTAGGCGGACATGGGGTCAGCGTTTTCATCACTGAAATCGAGCGCAACGACCCAAGTGTCGCTTCACTTCCACTCAGCGACAGCGTTCTGAAGGGCCGAATCGAAGTCCATTTTGCCAAAGATGCAGAAATCCTGAATCACGGCTTTCGATTAACCGCGATTCTTGAGGACGAGGGCACCTACCGCTCGGTCGAAGTTGCCGAAGAAAAAAATGAAGGCGAAATCATGGGGAGCGATGTGTCGTGGCCGTACACGGGCACAGGCGGCCAGGTCGTGAAAGATTCGTTTTGCATGATTCGGATCGATATCCCAGCAGCGATGCGCGAGCTCGGCCTTGAGCCAGAAGCCGCCTTCAACGACCCACGCGTTCGACTTGAATTCAAAGTATGGGCAGACGTTAAGGGCACTCCCATGGACGCTTCAGCCAAGCTGAACCTTCAAATCACCGAGGGCGGTGGGGTCTCGATGTACGACGAAACCGTCGACAGCGATGCACCCTCAGATATCCCGGTTCGTACACAGAGCCTGCCTTTGGACGACGCCCCTTACCTTGAGCGCTTCAACGCGATGGTCGAGGAACTGCGCGCCAATCCTAATGTTGTCGTCACTAAATATATTGTGAATCCACCAGCAAGCGCTGAAGAATTCGCTGAGGCAGAAGCCTACGGAAATGTGCCTGCGTCGATGCGAGCGTTCTACGAGCAAGCCAACGGCCTTGAGCTTGAGTGGGCGTTGAAGTCTGCTGGTGACGATCGCAGCCCGCACGGCAATATCCGCCTGATGAAAATTGAGCAGGTTTTTTCGTCTTGGAAAGACTCGATCTGGTTTGACGAGGACTGGGACGACAAGAAATTTCAGCCGCTGCATCCGGTCGATTATTTTGTGCCCGAAGCATGCGCCGCGCTCTATTTGGACGGTTCGGACAACGCCACGGTCTATTACCACTACTGTGGTGAAGAGATGGAAACCATGGCCGTCGACTTCGCGGGCTACCTTGAACTTCTGCTCAAAAGCCGAGGATATTGGTACTGGCAAAAAGCCATCGTCGCGGATTTGACCGGACAAGAATACACGATCGAACCACGCGAATTTCGTCTTGGAATGGGCGGCCTATTTGCCGACTACGACCCGAAATTCTTTCTTCGCAAAGACTACGCGGCAAAGGATGCCGAATTTATCGCAAAACGTGCCCGCACCCGCGCAGGTTTTTTTAGCGCACTCGACGGAGCCGGCGTCATCTATGAAGCCGAGGGTTCAAACGACGTCGCGGTGAAGGTTGAGGCCACAACCGAAAACCTTCAAAAACTGCAGTTTGCGATGACGCCACTGGTCGGTACGACCGATTTTGCCGGCGACTGGAGCATGATGCAGATTGGCGAATACCAAATCTCTAAGTAATTATTATGTACACACTTCGTTTTGGAATGGCTGTGACTTTTGTCACGGCGGCTGCTTGTTCGGATGCCCAGGAATCGCCGTGTCCCCCGGGGTACGAGATTCACTCGGGGGTCTGTGAGGTGGTCGTTGGTGATGACTTGGAAGCTCAACATCATGCTGACGCCGCCATGGATGGCAGCTCCACCGACGCCGATGATTCGGATGTCGGTGGAGACGCGGCAGTATCGGATGCAGGCAGTCATGATACAGGCAATCAGGATGCAGGCTTGGACGCGATGTCTGCCGATATGGCCGATGACGCGGGCGAGGGGCTGGATTCTGGTAGTGGCGTCGATATGGGCATGGATTCGGGAGCTGATCTGGGTGCCGATTCAGGGACCGACGCTGGCACGATGCCGGGTGTGTACGACACGACCGGGTGGACGATGAAAACGTTCTCCAAGAATGAAAGCGCTTCCGTTGGCACCCCGGATTCGTATTTCTTTAACGTTGATCCAGGGAGCCCGCTCTCGGCTTCCATTACCGGCGGTGGCAACGGCAGGTGGTCGGTCAACGTCTACGGCGGTTATTCGAATCAGCTCTACCCGTGTTCAGGCTCGCCGCTTTGCCAGGTCATGTTGCGCCCCGAAGACACGACCGTCATCGTCACGGCCGTCACCACTGATATTGGCGGTTACAGCCTAACGGTGCACTACGCTGGCGCAGGTCTGCAGTAGCGAAGCTGCCGGTTTCAGATCATCAGGCTCCAGTCGTTGTGATTGGTAAACAGGCCCACATCAGGATCCTTCTGCCCAGCATGGCGATGATCAGATTTCGCGAGCTGAAATTCGGTCCACTAAATCTCCTGACTGGCATTACAGTTCGTTACCGACCGACTAAAACGGAAACACGGGCAAACAGACACCATCCGTGCACGCGATTCCCGGTTCTGCGCAGTTGTTACATTCGGTTGGCGTTACGTTTCCGCACTCCTGCTCCGGAACGGTCGAAGTAAAATCAGCAGCATTCACGACGGCATTTCCACACACACAAAACGTACATGGATCACCTGGCTGGATCAGCACACAGTCCGCAACAGTCTCGCAGTTGGTCGCAAAATCCTCGGTGCGAACGATATATGGAACGCGGGTTTCGCATTTTCCCGCCAGACAACGAGGCGCGGTGTCGCACGCCTGACATTCCAACGTGGTTTCACACGAAATGTTGGCGGTCGCAGCTTCGACTGCGGACACGGCGCCAGAATTGACCGCGTCAGAACACGAACAGCTACAAGGGTCGATAGCCACGATTTCGCAGTCGTCATTGGTTGTGCAGGCTTGGTCAAAATCGGAAAGAACCGGCGTCGGATCATTGCAGCCCACAGCGACGATCAAGACTACAAAAGCCATCAAAATTTTCATTTCCCCCTCCAGATTTACGTATTTTTCGACCGTCTGCGAAACAGCAAAAAACCAGATAGAAGCAGCAGAACAGAGCTGTCAGATCGAACCGTGGCGCAGCCGTCTTGAGAGCACGGAATATTCACGTTTTGCGTCGGCGTCGAAGCCCTCGTCGTGGTTCCCATGATCCTGAGCTGCATGCCGACGTCATGGGCCCCTGGCTTCAAGTAGAATTCCTCGTCGTTGCAAAGGACGACCAATCGATCCGCGCCCGGTCCATACTTCTTCCGGCCTGGCCACATCTCAGATAATCCGCAGCCTTCGCTGAACCTATACTCAACGCCGTCAACGAAGGTCTTGTAGAGGTAAAAATTGCTGGGGGGTGTGTCCAAGAAGTTGGCTTGAATATTGACCCATGCGGAATCACGATTGCCGACTTCATAACCGTAAGTGGTGCCGGTTTCGACTTGGGAAACGTCGAAGCTCGGCGGCACTAACAACGCCAATGGCGGACCCACGTTGATGATTTGGTCCAAATCTGCGAACTCAACGGTCATCAGGTTATTGGTCGAGTTATTGTCTTCTTCGTCCGGAAAATAGACTTTCAAAAAAATATGATAAGTATTTCCTTCAGCCCAGTCTGCCGGAATAATAATCCGCAGCCGATCGCGACCATCGCCAGTAACTGTAAAGTCCACCGGGACGCCTTCGGCATTTGTCAGCGTGATTTCGGGGGTTACTCCCAGGCTTGTAAGCCAAGGAATGCCAGCAACGTTTACAGGTACGATATTACCGTCATCGACCACCAAATGGTTGTATTCGTCGTAAACACATTGCTCACCGAAACTGGGCAGGGCCGTGAACGTCATCAAGACGCCCGTCGCCAAGACAAACAGCGCTCTCTTCAAATTCTTAGACCCACCGACGACAAAAAAGACAGCCATCAATTTTTTCATTTTCTCTCCAATGATTAATGGGCGACCCGTCTTCGGAACAATAAAAAGCCCAAGAACAACATGAACACCGACCCTTTTGACTCGACAGACGAACATCCGGAATCAGCGGCTTGGACAGGTTTGGATTCCGCGCCGGCGTCTTGATCTGTGTCTGGGGTTTCCGACCCGGGACATGGGATGTTGACCGCGAGCGGTGGCGACAGTCCTTTGGTGGTGGTTCCCATGATTTTGACCTCGAGTTGAAATTCATGGGCGCCTGGCTTCAAGCGGAATTCCTCCTCGTTGCAAAGGACCACCAATCGATCCGAGCCGGGTCCATACTTCTTTCTGCCTGGCCACAACTCAGCGTATTCGCAGCCTTCGCTGAACTGGTACTCAACACCGTCCACGAAGGTAGTGTAGAGGGAAAAATTGCTGGGTGGATCGTCCGAGAAGTTGGCTTGAATATTGACCCAAGCGGCATCACGATTCCCGAAGTTGTAGTTATAAGTGGTGCCCGTTTCGACTGCGGAAACGTCGAAGGTCGACGGCATCAACAACGCCAATGGCGGACCCACGTTAACGATTTGGTCCAAGTCTGCGAACTCAACGGTCATTAGGTTATTGGTCGAGTTGTTGCCTGCTTCGTCGGGAGAATAGACCTTCAAAATAATGCGATAGGTATTTCCTTGAGCCCAGTCTGCCGGAATAATCATCCGGAGCTGATCGCGCCTACTTCCAGTAACTGTGAAGTCCACCGCCACGCCCTCGGCATTTGTGAGCGTGATTTCAGGGATGACTCCAAGGCTTGTGATCCAAGGAATGCCAGCAACGTTCACGGGCACGATATTGCCGTCATCGACCACCAACTGGTTGTATGCGGGGTAAACACAAGATTCACCAAAACTGGGAGCGGCTGTGAACGTCATCAAGGCGCCCGTTGCCAAGACAAGAATCGTTGTCCTTAGGAAAATAATAACATCCATCAATTTTTTCATTTCCTCTCCAAATTCTAAGTGAGCGACTCGTCTTCGGAACATCAGGAAGCCCTAAAACAACTGGGTCATCGAGCGATTTGATTCGACTGAAAGATCAGCCAGACATGACGATACTTTGGGCGGCGAATAGCCCAATCATGCCGTGGTTGCTGCGATTATCCCGAATTGATTCACGTTTATGGTCCCGCCACAAATTTCTGTAGGGACGAAACCTACTCCCACTGAACGCGCGGATCAAAGAACGTCGTTAACAGCGTAAATTCAACCTGTTATATGATCCATCGCAAATCGCAGGGCGCGGCTGGAGCCACGCGTACCGGGCCACGCGGACCAATCGCAAGCGCGGCTGGAGCCACGCGCACCGAATCACAAATCGCAAGCGCGGCTGGAGCCACGCGCACCGGGCGCAAATCGCAAGCGCGGCTGGAGCCACGCGTACCAATCGCAAATCGCAGGGCGCGGCTGGAGCCACGCGTACCGGGCGCAAAATCTCAAGCGCGGCTGGAGCCACGCGGACCGAATCACAAATCGCAAGCGCGGCTGGAGCCACGCGCACCGGGCGCAAATCGCAAGCGCGGCTGGAGCCACGCGGACCGAATCGCAAGTCGCAATGCAGGCCATAGGGCCTGCGTACCAAGCGCAGCTCACTGCTCACCGCTAAAACGGGTAGCGTTCCAGCTCGATCGTGGCGTCGGCAACTTTGCGGCGCAGGCTCAGCAGGTCCACGCGGCTTGGCGGGGCAAGGCGAGCGATGCCGTCTAGGTGGGCGGTAAGTTTGTCACCCTTGGACAGGTGCGAAAGTAGGTTCTGTGCGACCTCTTGAACCTTCTGGTAGGCCTGAGCGACCACAAGGCGCGTCGTGGCCTGGTGCAAGGCGGTCTTTTCCGTGCCGGAAATTTTCATGACTTCCAGAGTTCGAGCCACCGTGCAATCCATCAGATAAACTTGGATGATGGCATCGGCCAAATCCATCAGGATTTCCTGCTGTTCTCGCAGGTCAGCCATGTGTTTCTGGATGGCTTGATTGGCCACATAAACGGTGAGTTTTTTGGCCTGCATCGTCAGGAATTTATCGAACGC
>JBBKVQ010000407.1:0-2788 GCA_037968515.1 Bradymonadaceae bacterium | reverse complement strand
CCTCTGCGGTCCTGACCTTTAATGCCGAGCACGGCCGCGAACACGGCGAGGGCGCCAAAAAACAAGAGACCGAAAAACATGTAATCCATAGAGATCCTAGTCGACTTTTCGAGTCGCGACCAACAACGCGTTGTTTGCCGAAACGACCGTCACAGTTTCCGTTTTGACGTCAAGCCCTTCGATCTCCCAGCCCGCTGGAAGCGCGCTGTTGAGCATGGCTTTGAGGTCATCGGTGAACTCGAAATTGCCATCATCCAACGGGCGACATTTGACTTCTACCCACGTGCTGTTTGGACCGATCCCGACCAGGGAAAAGAAGATCGTTCCGTTGTGTCCGCTACCAGGCGTCCACGTGAAGACCGTATCGGCAGAGATTGGATCGTTAGAAAACGGCGAGAAACCTTCGACGTTGACTGGGTCTGGCATCGGTACGTCTGCAAACGCCGGAAAAACATCACCTGGAATCTGGAGCACGAGGTCAGCGTCGATCGGATATTCACCATCATCAGTGCCATTGCCCTGAAACGAGCCAGAACCTTCGGTCGGAACGTCTACAAAATCCGCGCCGTCTTTTTCCAGCTTAAGGACGTCCCCGCCGTTAACGAACATGAACTGTGCCTCTGGCAATCCAATCACTCCAGCATCAGTGGGTATGGACGTCGTGACGCGACCGCTACACGTATCGGCTACTTGGGGTATCGAGTTAATGAAGATCGCGGCGTCTTGCGTTTCTGTGAACCGTTGAAACCCGCCTTGAATCTTTGTTTTTTCGGTGAATCGATCTTCGAAAACATCGATGAAACCAAAGAAATCAAACGATCCTGTGAGGTCAATTTGCGGCGCGAGCGACGCGCCGCCAGCGTCGGTATTGACTCCGATGACGTTGGTTTCGTCATCACCGCCCCCACACGCAGCAGACAAGAAAACGACGGTTACACACAACAAGTGGCTAAATTTCATGACGACCCCTTTTTGATTCAATAAGTTGTGAACGTAGTAAACCAAGTCGTCGACATCAAGCCCCATCGGTCGGAACTACCCGACATCGGCACGTACAAAGATAGAGAAACGTTACGCTCGCCCTCCACTTATTGTATTGTATTAGCTGCGTCGATTCGGCTGGTCGCAGGCGCGGCTGGAGCCACGCGTACCGGGCGCAGAATCGCAGGAGGGCAGGATGCGCGCGGACCAAAAATCGCAGGGCGCGGCTGGAGCCACGCGTACCGGGCGCAGAATCGCAGGGCGCGGCTGGAGCCACGCGTACCGGGCACAGAATCGCTGGCGGGCAGGATGCCCGCGGACTAAAATCGCAGGAGTGTCGATGAGAAGTGCCATACGAACAACAACGCTCGCCGCGTTGCTCCTCACAGCATGCAGTGGCCAGAGCGACGGACCTGGCACGCCGGTCGACACGATTATTACCCGCGATGCTGGCTCCCTTGACGCGACCAACACCGATAAGGACGCCGTCGCTGACGGGGCGGTCGATGTCCGTGACGTCGACCAATCACCTGACGCACAGACCGACGCCCAGATAGACGTGCAAATCGACATGGCCCTAGAGCCTTGCGATTATTACAGCAGCCCGAATGGCGGAGGACCAGACGCTGACGGCACCGAGGCACTTCCATGGGCGAGCCTCGAAAGCCTTGCGGCCGCGGCGAGTCTGCCTATGAGTGGCACGTTATGCCTGATGGATGGGCATCATGGGCGACCTCGGATTCAGGGGTTGGCCGCCAGCTCATTGTTCATCCGCGCTCGACACCGTCGGCAGGCCGTTATTGCCTCGCTAAGCCTTGGCGCTGTTTCGAATTTGACCTTATCGGGGCTCGTCGTTGATGGCTCCAGCATCATCGATCCACAGGTCGATGAAAGAAATCGATTCCTTGTCACGGGGGACGTGGCCACCACGAACGTGACGCTAGACGACGTCCTGATTCAGTCCGCCGATTCTATTGAACGCTGGACTCGACAAGACTGGGTGAACCTGGTCAGCAGCGGTGTGGATTTTAGGGGTACGGACATCACCGTTCGCGATTCCGAGATTCGAAACACCTACCACGCGTTGTCGCTGCGGGGTGATAGAGCCTGGGTCGAAGGCACCACGATCGACAATTTTGGTGGTGACGGCATCCGTGGCCTTGGCAGCGGATCGACCTATGTCTGGAACACCGTCCGTGACGCGTATATCGACGAGTACGCGGTGCAACACGACGATGCATTTCAGGCGTATAAGTTGGACGGGGACCTGCGAATCGCGGACGTCACCATCAGGTATAATCGCTTCATTCTTTTTGCTGACCCGCTGACCGACTTTGTCGTCGACAACGAATTGGTGGGCACTTTGATGCAAGGGGTCATCATCACCGACGGTTATGCCGACGGATGGATTGTCGAGAACAACCTGATCGTGAACAGCCAAGCACACGGCATCAGCCTTTTTGGCGCGCGAAATTGCCGAGTCCAAAATAATACCGTTGTCGCCCACCCGAGCTTTGTGAGCACCACCGGGCCTTGGATTCGAATCGCGGACCAGACCAAAACCGGGCAGAAAAACTTCGATAATATTATCCGTAATAACCTTGCTCAGATGCTGACGCCTTGGGATTACGACGTGACCTCCATGGTCGAAGCCAATCTTCAGATAGGCGACCTCGCCCAACATTTTGTGAATTTGGTAGTTTTTGATTTTCGCTTGAAAAGAACGAGCCCCGCGGTCAACGCGGGCGTAGGCACCGACGTGACCAGCGTGGACCTTGACGGGTTGCCTCGTGTCGTTGGCGGCGCG
>JBBKVQ010000406.1:0-11084 GCA_037968515.1 Bradymonadaceae bacterium | reverse complement strand
GCCCGCGGCTGCCAAGACAGTTGCTGCTAAAAAGCCCGCGGCTGCCAAGACAGTTGCTGCTAAAAAGCCCGCTGCTGCCAAGACAGTTGCTGCTAAAAAGCCCGCCGCAGCCAAGACAGCCGCTGAAAAGCCCGCCGCTGCTGCTAAAAAGCCCGCCGCGAAAGCTTCTACCGCGAAAACCGCTCCAGCGAAGGGCGCGAAGGCCGATGCAGACGCCGAAACAACGATCACGGTCGAAAAACCTCGCCGTGGCCGTCGTCCAAAAGCCGAAACAGCTGCAGCCGAACCGACCGTAGAAGGACCGACCCGTGGTGGGCGTCGCCGAAAGAATTCGGACGAAACCGAGGTCGCAGCCACAGAAGCAGCACCGGCCGAAGACGCAGCGAAGCCGGCCCGAAAACCACGTCCTAAGCCAGTCGTGAAGAAGTTCGTTCCTGCAGAGGTTGCCGCAAAAGGTACAGACCTTTTGAAAGAACTTGGAACCAAGCTGGGTATGCAGTTTGTCGTCAGCGCCAACGTCGATGGAAACGTCGTTCGATTTGACCTTGATGGTCCCGATGCTCAAACGCACCTGGTGCAAGGCAATGCTGTAACTCGGTTAGATGCGTTTCAGACTTGGCTTCAGGCCGTGATCTTTGAGTCCGACGCACCACAGAATGTCGAGGTTTCGCTGGATGTTAACGGCTTCCGTCAACGTCGCACTGAGCAACTCGATGTTTTGGCCGTGGAACTGGCGAAGTCAATCGGCACTCTCGGTAAATCCGTTGTGGTTGCCGGCCTGAATTCGTTTGAGCGCCGTGTCGTTCATCGCGCCCTCGAAAAAGAGAAAGGCGTGCAGACCGAGAGCGAAGGTTTTGGTGCATTCCGAAAGCTCCGACTCGAACCACGAACCTGATCTATGCCTGACACCATCGCCGCCATCGCAACCGCTCCAGGCCGAGGCGGCGTAGGTATCGTCCGCATCAGTGGACCCGATGCCGCTGCGACCTTGCAGCGGCTAGTACCCACCCGTTCGGAGTGGGAAAGCCACAAACTCTACTTTTCTAGAATCCTAGATCTCGACGCCAATTTAGTGGACGAGTCCTTGGCTGTTTTAATGCGTGGGCCCCACAGCTACACCGGCGAGGACGTCGTGGAATTGCAGGTCCACGGGGGACCCATCATTCTTCGGCGCGTCTTGGACGCTGCCCTTGGAACCGGTGCCAGAATCGCCCGGCCCGGTGAGTTCACAGAACGCGCGTTCCTGAACGGTCGGCTGGATCTGACTCAGGCCGAAGCCGTGGCAGATCTAGTGAATGCCACCAGCGAAGCCGCCCATAAACTGGCTTTGGAACACCTAGAAGGCGCTCTGGGCAAAGCCGTACAGGGCTTTCAAGATCGCGTCGTTGAGGCCATGGTTTTGGTCGAATCTGCGATCGATTTCAGTCACGAAGAACACGTCTATCAGATTGAGTTCGACGAGATTCTTCGTCGAATCGACGTTGTGCTACCCGACCTCGAAAAACTGCGAAAGAGTTTTGACCAAGGCCGACGCCAACGCGAAGGCGTCCGGGTCGTGATTCTTGGGCCCACTAATGCGGGCAAATCGACGCTATTCAACGTTCTACATGGTACCGATCGGGCCATCGTGACCTCGATCGCGGGGACAACACGCGATTTTCTAGAAGAAGAAGTGATCGTGGATGGTGTGGCGCTGCGTCTTGTGGACACCGCTGGCCTGCGCGCCACCGAAGACACGGTTGAAGCGATCGGAATTCGTCGCTCGCTTGAGCTGATGGAACGTGCCGATCTTGTGGTCTGGCTCGTCGATCAATCGGAAGCGCTACCTCAAGAGTCGATCGACGCGTTGAAACGGCTTCAGACCGACACGAGACCCAGTGTTGTGGTGTTAAACAAACAAGACCTGCCATGTGGTTTAAGTGAGTCGGACCTGATTATGGTGTCTGGGTTCGAACAAGTTGTTCGGACGTCGCTTGCCGACCAAACCAAGGGGCGTGACGATCTGTTTGCTGTGCTCGCGGAAATCGGCAGGGAGTTGACCTCGGGAGAAGGCGTCTTATTAAGCCGCGCCCGGCACCTGCAACACGTCGTGGCGGCCCTTGAATCCCTGCGACGCGCTCGCCAGTCACTCGAAGCAGGCATGGACCACGAAATCATCGCCCTGGACCTTAGAGAGGCTCTGGATGCGCTCGGCGAGATTGTAGGTCAGGTGACGACAAACGATATCCTGCATCGTATCTTTGCCGAGTTTTGCGTCGGCAAATGATCGTTGCGGGTTCCAGCCTGAAGTTCGGTAGGCCGGCCGGCCCGCAGACCCACACTAAATCATCGTGTAGAGCACCAATTCCAGCGAGTAGGTCGCGTTTTTGAGTGGACGAACCACGATGTAGTGGTCGCCGTCGTCAAAAGGAAACAGGTTGGCTTTCAGTGTCGTCCCCGAGACCGAGCCATCCGAGACCTTGCCAAAAATATCCCAGATTTCGAGCTGAAAATCCTGAGGAGTCGCGCCGCTGCTGGGGGTCAGAATCACATCAAACGACTCCGAAAACGGTTCGATCACGTAGAACGAATACCAGTCGTCGGCCCCGGTACATGCCATCAGATTATTGGCTGTCCCGGTGCTAAAGGTCTTGGCCATCGCCTGAGAGTTATTGGGTTCGTAGATATCCGTGTCGCTGCATGTTTGAGCGGCCGCCCCGACCTCCACTAAGAATGAATAGCGATTGGGGTTATCCACCGAATAGATCGTCGCGTGAAAAGTTCCTGACGTTTTGGCGACATACGTGATCTCTTCGACGTCTTCGATTCCCAAGCTGTAGTCGACCGCGGGCTTGCTTCGTCCAACTTCCTGAGTTGGTGAATGCAGTCGCATATCGATGTCGGCCACGGCAGCTTGAAAATTTGCACGCAGGTGAATCTGCTGGCCGGCCTCAGCTTGAATCGCAAAAACATCAATGTCGTCAGAGCGGCAAATCTCTAGGCCCGAAAACATGGCCGTCGCGGTTGTGATCGGTGTCGCGTTGGTAGCAAGGTCATTGGGCTCGTAGGCCGCGTCGATACAGGTCGATGGGTCGGTCAATGACACGACTCCGCCTGTGATCTGATAGGCCATATCCGTGGCTTCCGCGTTGCCGATCACTTTGATGAAACGTTTGGTTGGTGCGCCTTGATTCTGCAGCTTTAAGTCGGTGAAACCGCCGCAGGATGACGGTCCGACCGTCTCCATCAGTTGTCCCTCGAGGTTGTAGACCTCGATCGTGGGTTGTGCCCAAACCGGATAAACAAAGTAGATTTTGGCTTCCTGATTGGTGCCGAGTCCCACTTCGAAATAGTCGTCTTTGCCAGTACACATGCGGCGATACAGCCACTCGTCTCCCGGAATCTCAGAAGCGGATTCGAAGTCATCGACGTAGTCGTAGGGATCGTCTTCACACTCAGCGGTGCCAGGAGGATAAGACAGAAACCCGCCATAAAGGCTCGTTGGGCCACATAAAACGGGAAAGCCCTCGTCTTCAGTGGGGTCATCGTTAATGGCACAAATCTCGAAATAAATTTCACTCACATCGGGGCCCAGTCGGTTCGGAATTACGCCGACAAAACGGTCTCCGTCGCGTGCCATCGCGACACTTTCCCATTGAAGGTCGAAATCGTTGAATGCATCGCCATCGGTATAATTGAGCGTCAGGCGATCGTAGCCTTTTGTACGGTCTAGGATTCTGGCTGTGATCACGTGATCCGACGTTGTTCGCTGCGCGCGAATAGGTAGGTACGCGACCGTGTCCTCAAACGTACAACCCGTAGAATCGGGAATTTCGGTACTGGTGGTATCCTTTTTAAGGATGACTGTTACGTCCTGGTTTACAGGTTCGTTGACCCCGTCGTTCGCGATGAAACGCACGGTATGAATCCGTTGTTGGATCTGTTCGGCGGTCGGAATCCAGCCAAATTGTGCCGTGAATTCGCCGGTTTTGCTCAGCTCGGCACCAGCCGGGGCAAATCCTTCTGGCATTCGAATACTGACGGTATTCGAATCGTCGTCACGAACTTTGACCTCGAAACTGACCGGAGTGCCGCTTGCTACGTTATGGAGCACACTCGCCGAGTTGGTGAACCGAGGCACGCCATTGCCAGCCAACACGACGATGAGCACGACCTTTTCTGTCGAAAGCCCTTGCGAGTCCTTGGCGACAAACACCAGTTCTCGTGGACCCGCCGTGGTCACATCCGAGGAAATCGGATCCCAAGTGAATACACCCCAAGCTCCGTTGGCTTGAAAATCAGATCTTTCGGGCTGGTTTACGATGCTCAGTGCAACGTCCCCGCCTTCGGGGTCTTCACCACGCACGGTGATTCTGACGACGTCTTCGCCCACGGTCGCAGAGACCTCGGTGACGTCGATCTTCAATGTGGGCGGCAAATTGCCGCCACCCGCGTCGGTTCCGCACGCCGAAAGGACGAAGAAAAATAGTAAAAAACGTCGCATAGTTAGCGCAGCATATAGAGTTCGTAGTTGGATTTCTTAGTCGCCGTCACCTTAATGAATACCTGTCCGGTCGAAGTCGGCGTGTAGTCAAAGCTGAGCGTGTTTCCTGATTTGGTTCCGGTCGCGATTTTGGTCCCTGCCAGATTATAGGCTTCGAGGACCACATCATTTACGGTGCCTTCTCCGGCCAAGACCGTGAGTTCACCGAGGACCTGTGCACCATTGAACTCGGTGCGCTGATACCAGTCGGGGCTGCCTGGGCAAAGCATCAGCGGACTCAGCGTGACTTCGTCCATGTTGGGAATCAAAGCTGCTTTGGTCTGGGTGTGGTTACCGGCGCCTTGGCTATACGCATCGGTGTCGGGACAGGCCGGGGCGGCGGAGACCGAGAAGTCCAACGTGTAGGGCGCTGCACTCGGATTATTATTGAACACCAACAGGTAATACGTGCCCGTTTCGGTCGCTGTATGTGTCAGAGTTTCTTCGTCTACCAAGCCAAATGTGAACGCGACACCGTTGCCCGATGGGCTGATTTGGTCCGCCTGCGAGGGCGGGAACAAGGTCATGTCTAGGTTGCCAGTCTGGTTGGTGAATTTGTGAACGACGGTGATTTCATCACCGGCTTTCAGCTCAATCGCGTAAACATCGATGTCGCTTTCTTCACAAATCTCGGCCGACACACTATCGCCAGCACTCACTGGGCTTGCGTTCAAGGCTGACTCGTTGGGCTCAAGCGCTTCGTCGCTGCATCCGCCGCTTCCTCCCTGAGTTTTGATCGTTCGTACTTGGTATTCGATATTGTCCTGCCCTTCGACCTTGATGAAATACGTCTGGGTCGAGGAAGTCGTGTTGGACACTTCAAGTGTCGCAAGTCCGGTGCATGACGAGGTTTCAACCGTGAGCGGCTGCCGGTCGTTGTCGTATCCTGTGACATTGGGAGCCAGGTCTTTTCCGTAGACCACTGCAACCACGTAGGCTTCGCCAGGACGCACAGTGATCGAGTGGAAATCGGGGTTGTTTTTGCAGGTCCGATAAAACGAGAAACTTGTGTCTGAAAGAAGCCCTGCCGAGTCAAAATCGTCATTGCCGACCATGCGGTCGATGCCGTCATCAATACACATCACCGCGTCGTCAGGCAGGTAGGCAGCAAACGAGTGGTAGAGGTTGAACTCTCCCGTGCTTGGAACACACATCACTGATTCGGTGTCCGAGCTGTCCTTATCGATCGCACAAATGGTGTACGACACAACCAGTGGTGTGCCGGGTTGGATCTGAACGGCCTGATTGCCGATGGAACCGTAGAAATTGGTGCCGTCGTCGGTCGTCATCGAGATACCCTCGAAGGCGTCTTTGGGGTCTTCGGAACCATCGCGGTAAGGGTTTCCTATTGTCCAGTAGATGACCATCTCGTCGTAACGTCCGATGCCCGAGCCCACAAGGCTGGCCTCGATTTCGTAGTCTCCAAGCGTCGTTTGGGCTCCAAGCGGCGTGTGTTTCACGACAGCTTCTCCCGGACATGAAAGAGTCGTTTGTCCCGGTTTGATGACGGCACCCGAGTTTGAGCGAATCACGACCGTAACTGTGTACTCGACCGGGTCGTTGATGGTGTCATCGGCAACAAAAGTGACCGAATGCACACGCCGTTTGACCTGTTCCACACTTGGCTGCCACTCAAAAACGCCCGAAAAGCTGTCGGTTTGGGTGAAGCTCGAACCGACCGGCGCTGCGCTTTCGAGCATCGTCAAATCGATTTCATTCGAGTCGTCATCACGCACGACCACATCAAACTTCATGGGTTTGCCCGAGCGCGGATCGTAGAGCTCGCTTGCGCTACTCACAAAGCGCGGTGTGCCGTTACCGGGAGTAATCGTGACGTTGACGGTTTTTTCTGTGGTTTTTCCAGCGTCGTCTTTGACGATGAAAATCAGGCGAAGCGGCTCAGAAGTCGTGACGTCGCTGGCTAAGGGGGCCCAATCAAACCGCGCGCCATTGGCCGACTTAAAAAACTGAGCTGTATTTAGTGTCCAATTGCCGTCCGGCTTGGCTTGATAATCGAACTGCAGAGCGCCGCCTTCGGGGTCACTTGCGCTGACCTCGATCGTCAATGTGTCACCAACTTCGAGGTCTACCGATGCGCCCACGTTGAGCGCCACCACGGGCGGTAGATTATTGGAGTCGTCAGCGGAACACGCCGAAAACATCCCCATCAGCATCACAAACATCCAAAAACGTGCGTTCATATTCATCTCATTCAAACCGTGAAATCCCTTAAAACACGCCGATTTTCAGCGAAAAAACGTGTGGTGAAACCTAACAGTAAACCTGTTTGGAATCCACTTTCCCAAACCACGAATTTGCAGGGGCTGTCGGTCACGTTGCTGGCTGCTGACCGCTCAAAGACCAATCACACCGCGAAGATCAGCAGCAACAGGCTCGCACTAAGGATGGGGCGTTCGATTTCTGGGTTTTGGGCGAAGAGCGCCAGATAGGCCCAGATGGGGGCGGCAATCATCAGCGGAAACATATTCGGGAAACCCACTGGTGCGACCAAAAGCACCACAATTGCGGGCAACGATAGCAGCGCAAAACTCCGTGGCAGGCGTTTTAGATTAGCCGCCCAGAAAGCCAGTAAAACAAGCCCGAGAGCAATCTGCGCGATGTCCCAGGGGCTTTGAATAATCTGGGCAGGCACCCAATTTTCCCGCACCAAAAATGCGTCAAAAATATACCGGGGGGCGTCTCCAAACAACACGCCGTAGAGCACCAAACACGCCACAGTAAGGGTCGGCAGAAGGGTTGCAACCCAAGGTGTGAATTCGTCTTTCGCCGAACGAAACGACAAAGCGGCCACACCGGGGAAAAGCACCACAGTTTGGGGAGCAATCGTGGCCGCGACTGCCATCAAAACCCCTGCCCATGCGGCTCGGTTCGAGCCCGCAAATTCCAGTGCCCAAAGCGCCAACATTCCGCCCAGAATCCAATTGCTTCCCGGGACCAGCAGCGCAATCAAAGGCGAGCACATCCAGAACCAGACGGCCCGATCGGCGGTTTGTGGGAGGCCTTCACGACGGATAATCTTATAAATGGCCAACGCGGTCAGCCAGATCATCACTTCGCTCAGGCCGATCATCGAGTACGTGCCAAAATGCCCGTCCGCTGCGGGGACAACGTCGTTGGCAAGTTCAACCAATGTCTGGCTGTTTGCCCAAGGGCCCACGCCGTAGGTCAAGGTCGCTAAGTCCCGGCCTTGAATCCAACGCGAGAGCCAAAAGGCACCGCGTCCGACAAGGAATGCCAGGAGCGTTGTTCGAAGAGCAGGATGTATGCGGGCCACAATAGGATGCATGCCTCATTAGACCATGTAATCAAATGTAGGCAAGAATTTCGACACCGTTCGGTTTCGTGAAAAAACGCCATTCTGGTAAGGTCCTCACCGTCCCGACATCAAGGTTGTGTAGTGCGGTATTTCCTCGTGTTTCTGGCATTTGTGGCATCTTGTTCCTCTGAAACTTCAGACGCGCCCTCGAAGGTCTCGCTCAACGTGATTGTCGACGGTGAGGTGATGGAAATCGGTGAAAAAACCGAGATGCCCACCGAAAACCGCGACGCACGGGTCGTGATTTTGAACGGAATGGTGAAGGGCGATGGCTCGTATAACGCAGAGCTGGTGCGGACGATCGACACTCCGGTTTTCCTCGACGTGGATCTGGGAGTTGACGGCACGCCATTCTGGATCGCGCAGGCCAGCGTCGAGGACGCTCAAGGAAAGGTGCTGTGGACCGACCGCGTGAATTCGATGTTCCAGCTTCTTGAGTTTCTTGAGTTGGTGGTTGAACAAAGCGCGTCGGTGAATCTGAATAAGATTCAGATTTATAATTTTGTGCTCCAGCAATATCCAGCGCTGCTTGAGTTCCCGGTTCGGGTCCCGGTTGGGATTCCGAATGGGGTGGATTTTGTGCTCAAGGTTCCCGACGCCAACAACGAGTTTGTCGAGGTGGGCCGCTACGCAATCCAGGAGCTACTCGACAGTGCGACTCCACCCATGGCCACCGGTGAAGTGACCACGGTTGTGCGTACCGGGCCTTCCAAAGACCGGCTTGATATCGTGATTCTTGGGGACGGCTACCGGGCTGAAGACCGTGCGGATTTCGATTTGGACTCCCAGCGGATTGCCGAGCGCCTTCAAGAGACCGAGCCCTTTGCCTCAGAAGCAGGGCTCATCAACATCCACACGGTATTTACGCCAAGTGTTGAAAAAGGCGCCGGGTATGACTGTTCGGGAATTGCGGCCCAGGATGCTGGCTGTAGAAAGGACCTGCGCGACACCGTGTTTGGCACCACGTTTGTGGTCACAGCGCTTGCTGACCGACTGAATCTGGTGCTGGGTGAGTCGGACCGGGTTGCGATGCCACTCGAGATCGCCAAGCTTTTTGATGTCGCTGCTCAGGCTGAATACGACGAAGTCATCGTTGTTTCGAATACCAAAAGGTTTTCGGGGTTCGCAGGCATCTATGTGTCGCTTGTCACGACCTTCAATAATAATCGGAATTTGATGGCCGATGTTGCCATGCATGAGCTTGGCCACAGCTTTGGCGCACTTGGAGACGAATACCAAGTCGAGGGTGACCCCTGTTTATTTAATGAACCGCGGGTGCCCTTGCCAGCCAATATTGCCGCATACACTGAAGGTGGCTTCAAGTGGGACCGCTTTTTTGATGGCCCCGTCCCGATTCCGACCCCGGCCGAACAGTTCGCGTCCTTTCCTGTCGGTGCCTATGAAGGCGCATATAACTGCGATTTTCTTTATCGGCCTACCATAAATTGCAAGATGAAGTCGGATGAGTCTTTGCCCTATTGCCCGGTATGTACGGAGCAGCTGATGCGCAGGTTCTATGCGACTGTCGACCCAATCATTGCGCCGAGTGTCGAACGACTCGATGACGGATCCCTGACGTTTTCGATCGATCTTGCTGGTAAAACTCGCGCTGCCACATGGTTCCTGAATGACACCGAGTTTGGAACGGGTCCATCAGTCACTCTGGGGCGAGACAACATCGACCTCAACCTCGCCGAAAACAAACTTCGGGTGCAGGTCTCTGATACGACGGGCCGAGTCTTGGTCGACGAGCCCCGTTTGTCCGAAGATTATTCGTGGACGATCGGCACCGTCGTTGATTGATGACCCCATGACTCAAGAATACTTCAGCCCCATTGTGCTCGACTACATCGCGCAAGGACGCGAGCAAGGCATCGAAGCGGGCCTGCGTCGGTCCATCTTGCTGCTCCTTGATTCTCGGGGTTATTCGACCACTGATGCCGATTTGCAGCGCCTTGAAAGCGAGCACGATCGATCGGTACTTGAGGCGTGGGTAAAGGTTGCGGCCAATCAGGAAGCAAGTCGGCCGTTCTTTGGCGACCACTGAGTAACCCGGACCAGGTCCGCACAAATTATGATGCGGTGGCGCATAGCGCTGAACACCGCGACGATTGACACGTTGCGTCATCCTTCCTAGTTTCCTGCGACCTTTTGGTTCGAGGACCCCATGCGCCATTTTATCACCACCGAAGACTGGAGCCGCGTCGAGCTTCAACAGATGCTCGACGACGCCAAGGCACTCAAAGCATCGCCTTATTCGGATGCGCTTAAGCATAAGTCGGCAGCGCTCGTGTTTTTTAACCCGTCGTTGCGAACGCGCACGTCCTTTGACCTTGGGATGCACCAGCTGGGTGGCCACGCGATCGTGTTGCAGCCAGGCGCCGGATCATGGCCGATCGAGTTCGAAGACGGCGTCGTGATGGACGGGGATTCCGAAGAACATATTGCCGAAGCCGCGCGGGTCTTGTCGCGTTATTGCGATATGATCGCGGTGCGCGCGTTTCCAAAGTTCAAGGACTGGTCGGTCGACCGCGAAGATCGCGTGATTAAACAGTTTGCGAAATACGCCACGGTTCCCGTGGTAAACATGGAGACGATCTCGCACCCCTGCCAAGAACTGGCGCTGATGATGGCGCTCCAAGAGCAGATGGGCGAAACCGACGGCAAGAAATTTGTGCTGACTTGGACGTATCATCCGAAACCGTTGAACACCGCTGTGGCGAACTCGGCGTTGTTGATCGCGAGTAAATTTGGGTTTGATGTGACGCTTGTTTGTCCAACCCCTGAATACGCATTGGATGAGCGTTATATGAGCGCTGCCAAACGGTTTACCGCCGAAAATGGTCGTTCATTTAAAATGACGCACGATTTGGATGAAGCCTACGATGGGGCGCATGTCGTCTACGCGAAAAGCTGGGGCGCCATTCCGTATTTCGGAAATTGGGAAGCCGAAAAACCGATTCGTGACGCGCATAAACATTTCATGGTCGATGCAGAAAAAATGGCGAAAACCGATAACGGTTATTTCAGCCACTGCCTGCCCATGCGCCGTAACGTCAAAGTCACCGACGAAGTCGCAGACTCTCCGCGTTCGTTAATTATTGAAGAAGCTGAAAACCGACTGCATGTGCAGAAAGCGCTGATGAAGCGCCTGCTGGCCTGATTAGGAGCCTGAAAATGGGTGAAAAAGTAGTACTCGCATTCTCTGGTGGCCTCGATACGAGC
>JBBKVQ010000405.1:0-3681 GCA_037968515.1 Bradymonadaceae bacterium | reverse complement strand
GGAACGATGCAGTCTTCAAAGACCAGTTCAGTTGTCGACGAGGCACGAATACCAAGCTTGTCTTCCTTCTTCCCGACCGTGAATCCCTTGAAGCCACGTTCGACGATGAAAGCCGTGATGCCGCGGTAACCTTTGGATGGGTCGATATTTGCGAATACGATGAACACGTGAGATTCGGCACCGTTGGTGATCCAAAGCTTCGAACCATTGAGCTTCCAGTGGTCCCCGCAATCTTCGGCGCGCGTGGCCAAGGCAAACGCGTCAGAACCGCTGCCCGCTTCGCTCAGCGCATAGGAGCCTACCCATTCTGTCGCCAATTTAGGAAGGTATTTTTCCTTCATGGCGTCGTTCGCAAAATTGATGAATGTGTTGTTTACCAGCGTGTTCTGGACATCGACAAACACAGCGACGCTGGGATCAACAGCCGCGAGCTCTTCGATGGCAAGGATCGCTGTGAAAAACGAGCTTTCGCTTCCGCCGAATTGGCTCGGAACTTCGATCCCCATCAAGCCAAGGTCGAAAGCGCCCGAAATGACGTGTTTCGCCAGCTTCCCTTCGTGATCCATGGTTGAAACGTGAGGCGCGATTTCTTTGCGCGCCCATTCACGGACAGCCTGCTGGAACATCAGTTCGTCTTCCGAAAGTGAAGTAAGTGGTGTGGACATGGGGACTCCTAACTTAGAATCGACTGAGTAAAATGGCGGATCATCGGTTTAGAACAGCGGGACTTTGGGCTTATCTTTTTCGACTTTTTTAACGTCGACCCAGTCGCTGCTCGAATCTGCAGGCTTGTCGGCAGGTTTATCTTTGGGCTTGGCCGTCACATCAACCCAGTCGTCCACTGGCTTGTCTGCCGGCTTGTCCAGTGGCTTATCAGACGGTTGCTTCGTGTCTCTCGAAGCGACCTTGGTCATTTCGACGGGGAAATCTTCAGGCGTCGACTCGTTGAGCGCCAGTGGCAGGTCTACATAGCCGACCGCCCGCACAGTCCACTGCTCGCCCTCAACAAACTTGACCCGAACGGGTGTTGCCCCGACAAACGAGTCGCCCTTAAATAGGCGCGCTGAAACGGCCGGGGTCGAAATTCGAACCCACTTCTCGGCGGCTACCACGGGCTCATCGTTTTTCACTTCATTGGGCTCAACAACGGGCTGTACGGGAATCTCGACCGGAATCTGCGCTGCTGTGTTTGGTGTTGGAATCACTGCAATCACGTCTGGATCGACGCCATCGTCGGGCGTCGAAGGTTGATTCGCAAAATAGGCGAAGGCACCGCCGCCGATCAGCAGGACAACGACCACAACGGCGATGATCTTCCCGACCGGCGATTTTGGAGCAACAAAATCCTCGTCGTCTGCAACCGCTGCCATCGAAAGGCTAGGATTGGTCTGCATCATCGGCCGGCTTGCTCTCTGCTGCACACTGGCCAATTCTTCGTCGGAGGGCAACGGAGAGAACTGCGTGGCGTCCGGATCAACCGCTGGGTCTGCGATTTGGCCCGTGTTGTCAGGGGGCGTGAGTTCGGGCAGCGGCGACATCATCGTCGCATCATCGTTCTTCGGCGCCACGACGGCCGCTTTAGCGGCGGGTGCCGGGGCGGCTGCAGCGGTGACGGTTCCATCCGGCACGAGGTCGAGCGCAACCAGCATCTCATCAGCGTTTTTGAAGCGATGGTCGAGCCGCTTTTCGAGTGCTTTCTGCAGGAACGGACCAATCGCCGACTGAATCAGCTCTTGCGGAATATCAACCGGATCGTCGGAAATCTGTTTGTGGAGAACTTCCCAGCGTCCTGTGCCTTCAAAGACACTCTTACCGGTCAACATCTCGATCGCAATCAACCCCAACGCGTACAAATCGCTCTGCGGGCCGATGCCCTGTCCGGTGATTTGTTCGGGGGCCATATATCGGAGAGTTCCGACAAGCACGCCGGCTGAAGTCAACGGGTCTGCGTCATCTTCGTTCTCTTGCCCGCCCATGATCTTGGCGATTCCAAAGTCCACCACTTTCACAAAATCCGTCTCGCCATGCAGGTCCGCGAGCATGATGTTCGCTGGCTTCAGGTCGCGATGGATGATGCCGTAGCTGTGCGCTTCGGAAAGGCTTTTTACGATCTGTCGAAGAATGTGTTTCACCCGTTTGATGGGGATCGGCGCTTCTTTGATGATCTCTTTGAGGGTGCAGCCCTTCACGTACTCCATCACGTAGTAAAGGATGCCATCCTCACTGTCGCGGAAGTCGTAAATTCGAATGGTGTTAGGATGCGAGAGGTTGCGGACTGCCATCACCTCTCGGCGGAAGCGCTCGATCATCTCTTCGACGTTCATCGCATGTGCGACCAACACCTTGATTGCCACCTGGCGATCCATGGACATTTGGCGCGCAAGATAGACCGCACCAAACCCACCTTGACCAAGTAATGATTCGACTCGATAGGTTTCGTCTAGGACGTCCCCAATATTTGGTAGGCCTTGCATTCGTGCTCTCGTCGTGCCAACGTCGCGCGGGTTATCGCGCAGAGTGGGCACCAAATCAAATTACGTCTGACGTGGTTTTTTTGGCAGCTAGTGATTTACTGCTAGATTACGGCGGTAGACACTACCCTCATTCAGCGTAGCTCGCAAACCCCCGCAATTCGGAGAATTGGGTGAAAAGCACTTTAGTCCGTTATCTTTTGTCGAGTGTGTTCACTTTAACCATCGTTGCTGGAGCCAGTAGCGCGTCCGCACTGACCTTCGAGGAGGCAGTGACGCAAGCAAAAACGGCTTACGATGGAGGCGATTACAAATCGGCCGTAGACCTTCTTATTCAGGCCAACCGAATTCAACCCAATGGCCGTTTGCTTCTGAACATCGCGCGGTCCTACTCCAAGGCTGGTGATTGTGCTCGGTCGGTGGCGTACTACCGTGCCTTTGCTCGCAGCAGCGATGCCGATGCTGCGTTGGTGAAGACGGCGAACAAAGAGGCCGAAGACTTGAAGTGCACTGCGTTTAACAGTGACACCTCTGGTCGGGTCTTGGTTGATTCCACCCCCACCGAAGTCAAGGTGTTACTGGACGGTACGGCGATTGGAACTACACCTTTCGAAGCCGTCCTGATTCCCAAGGGCCAGCACACCTTCCGTTTCGAGAAAGACGGTTTCCAGCCCGTCGATCAAGTGGTCGAAATCAAAGCCAACGAAGATGCTGACGTCAAAGCGACGCTGTCTGAAGTGGTCATTGTGGAAACACCCATCGAAGAACCCGTGGTTGTTGCGCCAAAACCAGAGCGTGACATGACTCCGTATTACATCGCCGGGGGCGTTACGGGCGTTGGTGTGGGTCTTCTTGTGTTGGGCGCCGTGTATGACAACGTGGTGATTCCAGGCACCGACGATGAACGAAAGAAGTTTGCGCAAGGTACGGCCGAATATAAAGACCTGACGGACCAGCGTTCTGGCGAGGCCACCATTGCCCTTGTGGGTTATGTTGGCGGTGCGGCACTCACGGTGGGTGGCGCGGCTTGGTTGACTTACCTTTTCCTTACCGACGATTCAGCAGACGATTCTAAAGATTCCGATGCAGATGCGATCGAGAAGCGACTTGGCGTGATTCCGGTGATCGGGCAAGATACAGTGGGACTTGGCCTCTTCGGTCAGTTCTAATACGGGATACGGATGGCAGCAGGCGTTGTGAATGTGGGCGA
>JBBKVQ010000404.1:0-6263 GCA_037968515.1 Bradymonadaceae bacterium | reverse complement strand
ATGCTGCCGCATTCTTTGCACACGTAAAAAACGTGATGTTCTCCGTCGGGCAACCAGGGCGGTGGCCGGACGGAGGTGTATTGTGCAAGCGGCTGATAGACGCAGGCTGAACATCGGCGGTAGCTGACCATAACGTTATGCTACCACCAAGTCAGCGCGTGTGGGTAATTACTCGGGCTTGGCGAGCTTCAGGCTGATCTTCATCAAGACTTCTTCCTTGATAAGGTCGTCTGGCTTGCCAGCGTAGACGATACCGAAATCTGAGCGCTTGAGCGTGAACTCGCTGTTCGCCATCGCGCTGTCGCCGTCGGATTTGATGATCGCGGGGAACGTGATGGTTTTTGTGACTCCGCGGATCGTCATTTCGCCCGTGACGTCATGCGTTTTTCCGTCAGCTGGTGCTTCGACAATCGTTGTCGAAACAAACGAGGCTTTCGGAAATTGTGCGACGTCAAAGAAGTCTGGCGATTGAAGGTGACCAGTGAGCTTCTCGGTGTCAGTGAAAATCGACGTGGTGTCGACTTCGAACTGGGTTTTCACGAGTTTGCCGTCTTTGTCCACGAATCCACTGCCTGTGAGGTTTTTGAAGCCGCCCGTATGGTCGCCGGTCACTTTCGCGCCGACAAATCCGACCGACGAGCCGTCGGCCACGAGCGTCAATTCACGCATTTCTTCGAGTGGTGCTACTTCTGCGGCCTTTTCAATGGCTTGTACGGCCGTTTGCGAAGCGGGCTCAGTCACAGTTGCGGCAGGTTTGTTGTCGATTTCGCTCTTGCAGCCAGCTGCGATCAAGAGGCCTGCGGCGATAAGTAATAGTTGGTTTTTCATCAGATTTCCTTGGTATCCGGTTTTTCTCAGGCGCTTGGATGCACTGTGTGCCGATTTGTTTCAACTTAAATCGACGAAAATATTTCGGTGCACAGCCTTGAAACATTTGGAGTCTGAGCGCATCAAAGCGTGCACAAACTCGTTTTAGGAGACGATATGTCAAAGATCACGCTCGGCGGAAACCCCATCCACACCAACGGCTCACTCCCAGAAAAGGGAAGCAAAACGCCGTCCTTTAACCTGACCAATATAGGCCTAGAACAGGTCGCACTGGAGTCGATCAAGGGGCGTAAAATCCTGAACATTTTCCCAAGCGTCGAAACCGGCGTGTGCTCGGCATCGGTGCGGAAGTTCAACGAGAAGGCGACGCAGCTCGATAACGTGACTGTGCTTTGTGTTTCGAACGATCTTCCGTTTGCCACCAAACGATTCTGCGGCGCCGAAGGTATCGAAAACGTGATGATGTTGTCGGGATTTCGTAGCGATTTTGCGACCAAGTACGGCGTGTTGATCGAGGACAGCGGATTCAAAGGTCTGATGGCTCGTGCGGTCGTGGTTCTCGATGAAAACGATGTTGTGATCTATACCGAGCTCGTTCCTGAGATCGGACAAGAGCCAAACTACGACGCAGCCCTCAAAGCGCTCGCCTGATTCAGGGAGCTAGAGGCCTGAGGCGAATCCAACTTGCAGGGCTAGGCCCACATGAACGTAGTTGGCGTCGTTTACGGTCTCGCTCTCGGTCGAGATCCTCATCAAATTCAGGAAGGGGCCAAATTCCATGGAAGCGTGGCTGGAAAGTTGGAACGAGTACGCCAACAACCCGCCAATCATGGCTCCATCATCGGTGAAGTCCCCCACAAATGGACCGAGTCGTGTTTCGCCGCCACCCTTAACCAGGCCCAAGTAGGCTTGGAGCACGAAGGAATCCGTGGCTCCGCGCGCCATAACACCAAACGTGTTGTGGTGGAGATTGACGTCAAGATCTAGCGCGGTGTCATCATCGTGAGGGCCGCTTGCCATGTAGTTATAGAACAGGCCCACCGCAAGGCTGGGGATTAGGTCAACCAAGCCGGCAAGTTGGAATCCAAATCCTGGGGCAGCGCCAAATTCATCGGATGAATCATCAAGCGTGAAGCTCGCCAGACCCGCTTGTACCTGTCCTTGGACGCGGAATGTCGCCGCCTCGACGTTCGTTGAGACCAGGAGCAGCGCAGCCACGATTAGGTACCGATTCATTTTGCCTCCAAGGCGATCCGATAAGCTTCGACAAAACCCGACGTGCGGTCATTTCCGCAGGAAGGAACATACACGCGATCTTCAACGACGAGGGGTTTTGTGAAGCGGTTTCCGGGACCTGAGAGTTCCAAGTCTTCGACCACTTCTCCATCCCACGTTCTTACGCCCATAAGTCGCCCAGGCCCCTGCCGCTTGGCTTCTACGACCCATGCCACATCGATGCTTGGTGCGACGTTTTGAATCGATGGTCGCGAGGTATGCTCGCGAAAACGGGTCACAGATTCAGGGGTCGAAAAGTTTGGGGTTTGCCATAGGACCTTCAATTTCGCGGTGGGCCCGTCAATAAGTTCAAGCGCCACAATGCCTGCGGGATGAGACTTATCGGGCATGAACGTCGGTACGATCAAAACGGGCTTTCCGTTGATCATCGAGAGCTCGGGTTGATTGACGATCATCCCAGCCCAATCCCAGCGACACGTGTCGTCCGGGGTGCCGCAAACAGAGACCAGCTGAAGCCTGTCGTGCATGATTCCCAATTCGTCGGCGTCGACCAAGTAGACGGCGCCGTCTTTGGTGGGATACGCCAGCAGACGTCCGGCTTGGGGCAGTTCGACCAGGGCTGGGGTGCTGCCGCCGACGTAGTCTAGTTTTTCCCAGCATTCAAACATCGTGAGGCCGTCACAGGCGCCGGATTCCGGGCGCAACGGTCCATCACTTTCTTTGCGACGTGGGATGAACAGGTTTTTGCAGGATTCGGCGCAGGCAAGTGCGGGTGCGTTCGGGTCAAAATCGGCGCAAGCCGTCGCGTCACATGCGGGGTCGAAGTTCAATCCCGGGGGGACGCGCATCAACGTGTTTGCGAAGTCGTTCCGAGCGAGGTCCAGCTGGCCGTTTCCGGGGGCTAGGATGATATCGTACGAGTCATTTGCAGGGATAATCAGCGGGCCCGAGGGCTGCCATAGGCCTCCGCCGCACCGTCGCATTCTTGAGCCTGAAACTCCGCTTTGCCCGCAATCGGATTCCGGCGTGGTGACTAGGCGCCCAGATATTGGCTCGTCGCCCACGGACCATGCGTCGAGGTCGATTTCGAAGGCAAACCCATGCCATGGTTGGATGTCACGGACATTGCCGAAGGTGACGTAAGCATGCCCGTAGGCCTCGGTGCCAACCCGCGCAAGCACGGTCTGGGCGCGGGCGAGCGCGTTGCTAGGGCGGAATTCCACCGTGCCACCGCCGGTGGCGGGGAAGGTACCTGTCAACTCGATGAACCCAAACGCTGGATCGAGCGCCTTTGTGTCGAGATCAATAACCGCGACACGGTGCCGAAGCCGTTCGGGTTGAGCGTCGCTGGCGGCCTCAGTGTCAGTCGAATAGTAGGTGACGACCAGTTTGCCAGCCGTGATGGCTGGCGTTCCAATGATTACCCCGACCTCGCCCTCAGGTGCTGGCATCTCGACTCGCCAAAGTTCGGCGCCGGATTCGGCGTCTAGCGCAACAATGAAGGGGCCTGCGGCCTGAAGGATCTCTTGGACTGCGCCACGTTCAAAAAGGATCGGCGAGGCATAGAGGCAGCTTTCGAATCTGACGCCAGGCGCGGCCGTTGTCGGGAAGATTCGCGATGCCTTCACATCGGCTTCCGGGTTGGCCACATCCGGCACGTCGACGTCAGCTTGGACGCCAGTGTCGGCGTAGTCCAACGGCGCAGTCTTGGGATCGTCGCAGGCGGCAACAGCGAGGCAAAGAATCAATGGTGTAAGGTATTTCATGGGGTCTTTCTCGTCGCCGGTGTTGGATGTCAGGCTCCTGGCCAAACTAACCCTCGTCCGCGACCGCCAGCAGCTGCAGGGCCCCGGAGGTCGGGCTGAGTGTGCCCTCTGTGACTTGGTTTTCGACGTCGTGCAGCAGGTCTTTTGTGCGTTCCCGGAAGCGCGCCATCCACTCTTGTTCGACGATATCCCAAAGCCAGTGTTTTTGTTGATGATGCCTTCTAGCCTGAAATCCGCCGGACGCTATCGCCGTTTCGCGATGCTCCAAAACGGTCTTCCAAACTTCATCCACACCGTCTCCTAACGTGGAACTGCAGGTCAAAACAGGAGGAATCCAGTGGGCGTCGCGTTGGGCGAACAAATGGATCGCGTTTTTATAAGCGCGTCTGGCCTTCTGTGCCGCAAGCAGGTTGTCGCCGTCAGCTTTGTTGATGGCCAAGATATCCGCGACTTCCAGAATGCCCTTCTTGATACCCTGCAGTTCGTCCCCCGCACCGCTGAGCATCAGGACCAAGAAGGTGTCCACCATATCAGCAACACGGGTTTCGGATTGGCCCACGCCGACCGTTTCGACCAGAACGACGTCAAAGCCGGCTGCTTCGCAAAGCAGCATGGTTTCTCGGGTTTTTCGATGTACTCCGCCTAAGGAACCCTGCGAGGGAGACGGCCGGATGAACGCAGATGTGTGCATCGACAGACGCGCCATTCGGGTTTTATCGCCCAGAATACTGCCACCGCGCAGCGTGCTCGTTGGGTCGATGGCCAGTACGGCAACGCTTTGGCCTTGCTGCACCAACTGCATGCCGATGGATTCGATGAACGTGCTTTTGCCGACGCCCGGAACCCCTGTGACACCAACGCGAATCGCGGTCCCTGTATGGGGCATCAACGCATCAAGGACCTGCTGCGCCAAGAGCTGGTGGTCGCGTCGATTGGATTCGACCAGCGTGATTGCCCGCGCAAGAATCGTGCGGTCGTTCGCTAGAACGCCATCGATATAATCTTGGACCGAGAGTTCACGGCGTTTCAATCTTCGCCCCCAAACCCGAGTCGTGAATCCAGCACATCGAGGAGTTCCAGCGCGGCTTCGGCGATGACAGTGCCCGGGCCAAAGATGGCTGACGCGCCCGCGTCCAGCAGTGCTTGATAGTCGTCGGGCGGAATTACGCCGCCGACCACAACCAGAATATCAGGCCGGTCGAGCTTTTTGAGCGCGTCCCGAAGTTTGGGCACCAGAGTGAGGTGGCCAGCCGCCAAAGAGCTCACACCGACGATATGGACGTCGTTCTCAACGGCCTGCCGTGCGGTCTCGTCTGGGGTCTGGAAGAGCGGACCAATATCGACGTCGAACCCGATGTCGGCAAACGCGGTCGCAATCACTTTTTGACCACGGTCATGGCCATCTTGGCCCATTTTGGCGACCAGAATACGCGGCCGTCTTCCTTCGAGCTCCGCGAATTTTCCGATACGTGCTTCGAGTTTGGTTAGGTCAGAGTCACTCACGCCGCCTTCTCCTCTGTACACGCCTGAAACAGCTTCGGTGGGCGCGGTGTGTCGACCAAATACGGCTTCTAGGGCGTCGCTAATCTCGCCTACGGTGGCTTTGGCGCGAGCCGCTTGGACCGCGAGCTCGAGTAGATTGCCGTCGCCGGACGCCGCGCAGGCCGTTAACGCTTCAAGGCAAACCTTTAGGGCATCATCGTCGCGTTCGGCACGAAGGGCTTCAAGTCGCGAGATCTGAGCCTGCCGAACCGCGGCATTATCAACTTTGAGGATTGGGATTTTTTCGTTTTTCGGCGGGTCAAAATGATTGATCCCGATGATTTTTTGCCGTTTCGAATCAATTCGCGCTTGGGTCCGCGCTGCGGCTTCTTCGATCCGGAGTTTGGGGACGCCGGATTCGATGGCCTTGGCCATTCCGCCGAGTTCCTCGATTTCCTGAAGGTGCTCCCAAGCCCGTTCCATAAGGTCATTCGTGAGTTTCTCGACATAATAGGAACCGCCCCAAGGGTCGATTTCAAGCGTCGATCCGGTCTCGTGCTGCAGCAGTAACTGCGTGTTACGAGCGATCCTTGCCGAGAAGTCCGTGGGCAGCGCCAAGGCTTCGTCTAGGCTGTTTGTATGAAGCGACTGGGTGTGGCCGTGAACGGCCGCCAAGGCCTCGACGCAGGTGCGGGTGACGTTATTATAAACGTCTTGAGCCGTGAGGCTCCATCCGCTGGTCTGGCAGTGGGTGCGGAGCGCCATTGATTTGGGGTTTTTTGCGTCAAAATCACCGACCAGTTTTGCCCACAGAGTTCGTGCTGCTCTTAGCTTTGCGACCTCCATGAAATAATCCATGCCGATTGCAAAAAAGAACGAAAGTCGCGGTGCAAATTCGTCGATCGCCAAACCAACGTTTAGTCCCGCTCGGATATATTCCACGCCGTCAGC
>JBBKVQ010000403.1:0-3138 GCA_037968515.1 Bradymonadaceae bacterium | reverse complement strand
TTCGGAAAACACCCATTCCCTGACTATTTCGGGCGCTTCCATAAAACGTACCGCGCTGGACGCTTGAGCGCGTCCATTAGGAAACACTCAAGGTCACGATTTAATTCACGCAGCCGATTGACTACGTGCCTTGAGTTCCCGTCGTGTGCGCAGATACCGGTCCATGAAGAGCATGACTGGGGACGCGATGAAGATGGAACTGTATGTACCCACACAGATTCCGATGAAGAGCGCCGTAGCGAAATCTTCGATCAAACCACCGCCGAAGAAAATAATGGCGACCACTGCGAGCAGCGTTGTGAGGCTTGTCATGATCGTTCGGCTGAGTGTTTCTGAAATCGAACGGTTAATCGTGTGAGACACGTTCGAATCACCGTCAGAGGTGAGGTTCTCTCGGATTCGGTCGAACACAACAATCGTATCATTGAGGCTGTAGCCGACAATCGTCAGAAGCGCTGCAATGATGGGGAGTGAGATCTCCATGTCGATAACAACAAAGACGCCGATCGAGATAATAACGTCATGGATCAACGCGACCACAGCACCAGGTGCGTAGCGAACGTCGAATCGAAACGCGATGTAAATCAGGATCAACAACAGCGACACAAGGAGCGAAAGCATGCCGCTATCACGAAGTTGCTTACCTACGCGTGGTCCGACGGTCTCCAGTCGAAGAATACCAGTGGACGCGTTAAACGAGTCGGGCAGGGCGTTGTGAAAGTTCTCGCCGACACGTTGTTGAAGGTCTTCAAATCGCATCACAAACTTCAGGCCAGCAGCATCGAGGCTGCCGGCTTCGATGACCACATCGCCAACCAAGTCTTTAACGGCGGCTTTGATTTGCTCGGGCTTAACCACCGATGTGAACACAAGGTCCATACGGTCTGGTTGCTCTTCACCCCAGGTTGATTTCTCGAGCGGAGCGATCGCGTTCAACGCAGCTTCCACCTTCGTGATCGTGGGTGGATTTACAACCGATACGCTGGCGGTCTGAACCAAGAACTGGCGTCCGTCGGTGCCGTATCGTTGAACATTTGCATCGGGGAAGCCTGCCACTTTGGCGGCATCGCGCACTTCCTCGGCCGTGATGTCCTTCTCGAACTGAAGGATCATGTCGGTTCCGCCCTTGAAGTCGATGCCGTAGTTCAACCCCTTGAACGCGACCAGGCAGATACTCACAATAATGAAAAACATGGAGAACATCACGGCAGGTTTTACCTTAACCATGAAGTCAACAAATAATGTTTCGGGAATCAATCGAATCATAACGTATCCTCAAACCCAAGAGGGTTAGATGCTAATTGTGTCTTTGGCACTGCCAGGAATTTTTGTGTCGAACATCAACCGGGTGAAAAACACCGCCGTGAAGATGGTCGAGATAATTCCGATGAGCAACGTAACAGCGAAACCGCGGATAGGCCCCGTGCCGTATTGCAACAGGACGAGTCCAGCAATACCAGTGGTCACGTTGGCATCCATGACGGCAGAGAACGCTTTCTCGAAACCAGCATTGACTGCCTCTTTCGCAGAAGTGCCGAGCCCGAGTTCTTCTCGAATACGCTCGTAGATGATGACGTTGGCATCCACTGCCATGCCCACTGTGAGAATAATACCGGCGATGCCTGGCAGCGTCAGCGTGGCCCCAAGTGCGGCTAGAGCGGCAACCACCAACAACACGTTCATGGTCAAAGCGATCACCGAATAGATTCCGCTGAACTTGTAATAACCAAGCATGAACAGCACGACGAGCAACATACCAATCGAGAATGCCAAGATACTTGAGTCGATCGAGTCTTGACCAAGTGAAGGACCAACGACGGTCTCGAACTGTTTTTCGATAGGGGCAGGAAGGGCACCGTGGCGCAGCACGATGACGAGGTCCTCGGCGTCAGCCAAGATTTCGTTGTACGACTGCATGCCGCCCATCGTGATTTGAGCACGACCGCCGGGAATGGCCTCGTTAAACACCGGAGCACTCTTGATGGTGGTGTCGAGCATGATAGCCATGCGCTTGCCAACATTATTGCCGCTCAAGTCGCCAAAAAGCTGAGCACCCTTGCTGTCGAAATTCAACGCAACGTAAGGGCGGTTAAACTGTTGGTCGATTGCGACTCGAGCCTCTTGAACGTAGTCACCTGTGAGCTCAACTTTCTTGGTCACATAGTACGACTTGTAATACGAACGGTCGTCATCGAGTTGGGTTTTGAGGGCGTCTTTGTAGATCGGGTGAAACTCAAATCCGACCATGTGTTCGGGGTCTACTTTCCCTTCAAAGAACGACAGGAGTGGCTCCTTATCCTTGTGGGTCACGGAACGGTAGCCGCCTCCAATCACGCGCAATTGGAAGCCTTCAGGCAATTTGCCAGAGAACTGGTTGAAGAAAGCGTTTGTGCCTGCATCATCCACCATGCGGAATTGAAGCTGTGCTGTTTGCCCAATGAGGCGTTTCGCACGATCTACGTCGTCTTCTTTTAGACCTGGAAGCTGAACAACGATATCGCTGGTTCCCTGACGTGTGATGCTCGGCTCCGAAACACCCAGAGCATCCACTCGCTCGCGAATCGTCTCGATTCCCTGAGTAATGGCGAACTCTTTGGTTTCTTTGACGTAGTCTGCGTCGACAACGAGGTGAATTAGACCACCTTGCATGTCGACCTTTTTGAGCGACTGAAAGAAGCTCAACATATCTTCGTCGAGTTTCTCTTTGTCGCCGGCGTTCACGAAGTTGACTTCGATGTAGTCCGAGTCATCTGGGTGGACGACCGTCAGCTTCGTATCTGGATGTTTCTCCAGAACCCGAGTCTCAAGATCGCGAGCCATCCGGTCCAGCTTGTCCTGCACCGCACGCTCAACGAGCACGTGGTACTGCAGAAGCAAGCCGCCCTGAAGGTCGAGACCCAGAGTGAGGGGAGACAGATCGTGCTCTTCCACCCACTTCATGACTTCGGACTGAGTCTCAGGAAACTCGCCGTCGAGTTTGCCGTCACCCATGTCGAATACTGTCGGGAGCAACCCGTATGCACCAGCGAGTACCGCGGCAAATACAATCGCCCATCGAAATTTATTTGAATTCATCCATCCTCTCCATCACCAGCCGGTGATTCCTTACATCGCTATATGACACGGTTATCGAGTCAA
>JBBKVQ010000402.1:0-13107 GCA_037968515.1 Bradymonadaceae bacterium | reverse complement strand
GCGGGGTTCGCGCCGGTAGATAATCGTCGATCACGAAACGAGTCTTGATTCATCGTATTTTGGGGCGTTGAGAGGTCAATATTTTGCGCATGGGCAGAAAGCTCCATGTCGGGTGACTGAATTTCAGGTCCGGTCTGCGCATCATCCACGGGTTCAAAACCAACGGAACTCATATCCATACCATCGAGGAGGCTGTCCACTTCGGCATCAAATTCGATATCCGCGGCCCCTCCAAGTTGCTCGCTGAAGGCCGACGCAACTTGGCCCGCCCACAAGGAGTCATCCAAGCCCGCTTCCACCGCGAGCTCGGTGGTACTGATATTATCAGCAACACGATCGTACTCGACATACCCGTGATTCTCTAGGAATCGGATATAGGTAAGCGCGTGAAGATGAAGCGACGCCAAGTGCTTTTGCACAGCGTCGTAAGAGGCTTTGCCGCCCACTTCCTGTGACTGAATTGTGTGCACGATTGTGCGCAAATCCTTCAGAACATCAGGCAGTGATAGGGACGAATGCGATGGGGCCATCGTGGTGGTCGTCTTTGGGGTATGAGTCAGCGACGACCCTACCCCGAGAAACCTTGCCGTGCAATTAATTACGTTTCGTCAGTGCGATCACGGCGACGGTGTCGCCGGAGCTACAGCTGGGGCTGTTGGTTCCAGCGGAGCGGCAATGGGCGCCACAGGAGCGGTTTGAGGTGTCACCGGCGCGGCAACGGGCGGCGCGATGGGCGCTGCAACCGGTGCCACGGGAGCGGCAACGGGGACAACTGGGTCCGCAACGGGAGCCACTGGCGCTGCAACTGGCGCCACGGCGGGCACAGTTGGGTCCGCAACCCCATCAAGGGGTGGGACAGGCTCAGGCGCGATTACTGGAACCTCGGTTCCAAGCCGCAAGCCGACTCCCACAACTTCGGGAGCGACCAAGCCGGCGAGCTTCTCGGATGTCCATTGCGAGGCGCGTACCGTGAAATGATTGGCGTCCCAACCTGCCGCGGATGCCAACACGCTCGCTGGCCAATGACCGTAATGAACGACCACACTCGATGCTGTCGTGGTCATGGGAACGGTCAAGCCAACACATGCAAAAATAGAAAATCCTGCAAGCCACCAGGCGAATCCGCCTCTATTAGTGGCCACGCGCAAGGCGCCCGGCACGCCGAGCACGCCCACAAGCGCAACCAACGCGACCAGCCATCCGGCCGACACCCACTGCGCAACAAAGGCTCCCACTAGCCAGATCGCCACCAACGCCGGCACCAAAACGGTGATCCACTTCAAGATCTGCCCGGCACGCTTCAGCCCATCCGAAGAACCACGCTCGACTGAACGCACGTCCTTCTTCGCTTTCTTGTCGTCCTTACCTTTGTCGGCCTTCGCTTTGTCGTCCTTCTTCTGCTCAGGCTCAGGCGTTTTCACCATCTCGGCGACCGGAGCTTCCTTGAGGGCAGCAAACTCGTCTTCAAAGGGATCTTTGACTTTTGTCTTGGGAGCGGAGGATTTTGCGGAAGCCTTTGCCTCGTCTGCTTCCAAACGCTTCAGGAATGCTTCGACGTCCTCACCGTCATCCTCCACGGCCGCTTTGGCTTTGCTCTTGGAGCGCGACTCAAGGTCTCGCAGGAATGCGGCACTTTCGGCCTCGGTCATTTCTTCTTCAGACATAGTTTCACTCCACACGTGGGGTGCGGCTGGTTGACGGATTCTCGAATTGAACTCAGAATCACCTGTACATTATTCGCACCAAGACTCTGGAGTAAATCCAGAATCCGCCATTTGATCCGAACGGCCGTCCCTTAAACACGACCTAAGGTAGCACAAAGAGACCTGAGTGCGTTTTCCGTTACCCGGCGACATTTTTGAAGGGAGATACCAAGTTGGCGAAGTCTTGGGCAGCGGCGGGTTTGCGCGCGTTTACAAGGCCACCGAGATTGGCCTGAGTCGAGATGTCGCCCTGAAGCTGCTTCGTCCGCCAGAAGTGGACGGGCAAAACGACTCTGAGCGCCAGTCTTATCGGCAGACCTTGATCGAGCGTTTTCAACGCGAAGCAATGCTGCTTTCGCGGCTGCGATGCCCTCATACCGTCACCATGCATCATTACGGCCAGTCCAATGATGGCCTGTTTTATATGGCCCTCGAGTACATCGATGGGCTCAGCTTGGCCGAGCTCCTTCGTGACGGAACACCTGCACCCCACCCGCGAGTTGTGCGTGTGCTGAGTCAGGTTCTTCAAAGCCTCCACGAGGCTCATTCGCTGGGCATGCTTCACCGCGACCTGAAGCCCGCCAATATCATGATCTACGAACACCTGGGGGATGCTGACCGGGTCAAACTTCTGGATTTCGGCATTGCAAAAACTTTGGGTGACACCCCAGAGCACCGCCGCGATCTCACCAGTGACGGCACCTTGATCGGAACCCCAAGGTACATGGCGCCAGAACAGATTCAGGGACGCGAAGACGTCGGGCCTCCGATCGATATTTATGCTTTGGGGCTTGTCGCATACGAACTTCTGGTCGGAAAACGTGCGATCGACGGAGATTCTTCGATCAACATCATCGGGCGACAGCTCGCCCCCGAGTCGTTCAGGCTGCCCGACACCGCCGAGATGCCGATTCGCCTCCGGAAGTTGGTTAACCGGATGATGGAGAAAGACCTGGCCAAGCGATACGACTCGGCGAACGCCGTTTTGGCAGACTTGGTAGATCCCGACCTGCTCAATAACTCGCTTCGAGATACCTCCGTCGAGCTCAGTTTCATTGATCTGGATCCATCGGAGGTGATTCACCTACCCGACGCGGGAACACGAATCCCGCTGCCTCTGATCGGCATTGGTATTCTTTTCCTCTCGCTCGTGTTGGGAGGAGTCATGATGTGGTCCCAACGAACCCAACCAGACACCGCAGGGGCTGCGACTGCCTCAATGGGTTCGTTCACAATCACCGCCAACGATTCAACGACTCAGATTTCAGTCGACGGAGAATTGCTGGGACAGGTGCCCGTGACTGTGAAAGCCAAGATATTTCCAGTGGTTATCATGGCCTCGCGCGGCGCTGCAGTTCAAAAAAAGCTTATCGAATCGCCGCAACCGGTATCTTTCCAGTTCCCAATGGAGCCCAAAGTCGACCCTCTCGCCGACCTGCAAGCAATGATTGATCGCGAGGACTTCGAACTCGCAATCACTTTGTGTCAGACCGCTGACTCGCTTGAATGTGTTGGCAAAGTGGGGTTGGCGGCGGTAGACGCCGGCGAACTCAAACGAGGATGTGCTCTTCTCAAACGAGCCGGGGCTGACGATCCTCGTTGTGACAAGCTTCCAGAAGAGCTCAACGCCGCAAAAAACCCCGCGGAAAAGCCCACCTCAGAAAAGCGAACGGTCACTCCCGCCAAACCTCCTCGCGAACCGTCGTCGCGGTCAAAGGCCGATCCCGAAAGTGCCTACACAAAGATCATCCTTGAGTAGGAAAGTTGCTCTTCATCGGGTTTTCGGGTTAATCATCTGAAGTTAACCCCGAGATCGAAGCATGAATTCAAAGCGGACCTTCGCCCTAGTGCTGCTCTTAGCTGCCACGTCTTACTGTGGTCTCGCTTGGGCTGCGACGCCTCAAGAACGCGCGGAAGAATTCTACAAGAGTGGTGCGGAATCCTACTTCCGGGGCGATATCTTGGTGGCGCTTTCGGCATTCCAACAAGGATATGAGCTCGACCCAAACGCGATGTTTTTGTACAATATTTCGTTGTGTTACTCAAAGATCGAGAACTACGCAGAAGCCTTGGCTCAAGCCAAGATGGCTCACCGCAAAGGCCTTCCCGCTGAGGTCAGTGACAAGAATCTCGCACGGGTTGCAGCCTACCAGACCATCTTGTTGTCCCAAGAGATCGCGGCATCGCCCGCAGTCGAGGTTTCCGCGTGCGAGTCAGGCGATTGCGCCGCGAACACTGGCGTCGGCAAGTCCGACTCGGTCGAGTCGGCAAAACCAACCTGGATCGGCTGGACAGGAGTTGCCGTGGCTGCCGTGGGCGGAGGCCTTGTGGTCGGAGCGGTCCTGGTTGATTCAGGGCTCGAGTCGGATATCGACGCCTACGACGCGGCGTTGGCAGCGGGCGAGGTCACACAAGCCCAACAAATGAAAAACGATATCGACGGCCAACAAACACTTGGAAAAGTGTTGCTTATCTCGGGTGGTGTTTTGGCGGCCACCGGCATCGGGCTTTTTATTTACGATTTGCTCGACAGCGAGCCTGTCGCGATCGTCCCAGTGATGGGCGACCAAATTGGCGCGGCTTTGATCCGACGCTTCTGAATCAGCCCAAGGCTCGGCGTCGCATCGACACGTTCATCAGCAAACCGATCTCGAACATCAGGGTCACTAGACTGCTCCCACCAGCACTCATGAATGGAAGGGTGAGTCCCACGACGGGCAGCATTCCGGTCACCATGCCCAAGTTCACAAACACGTGCCAGAAGATGGTCGCTGACACCCCAACTGCGACCAGCGCTCCGAATTTATCGCGCGCTTGAGTCGCGATTCTGAGCCCCCACGCAATCAACGCAAAATACAGCCCGAGTATCCCGGCCATCCCCACAAAACCACGCTCTTCTCCCCAGTTTGCGGCGACAAAGTCGTTTTCGTGTTCGGGCACAAATCCCTTCTGAATCTGGGTGCTCTCGACATGGCCCTTGCCCCACGCCCGACCGCTGCCAAAGGCAATGATCGACTGCCTCACCTGCCAAGAACTGCCATGAGTGTCCTCGTCGAGATTCAAGAAGGAGACCACGCGGGAACGCTGATAATCGTGCATGCCGAAATTCCATACGACCGGAATCGAGAGCAAACCAACCACGGCCAAGGTCATCAAAGACGACATTCGCAAGCCTTGGAAGAGTAGGATCGAACCAAAAATCGCCAGGATGACCAACGAGGTCCCAAGGTCCGGTTGTTTGAGCACAAGAAATACAGCCGCGCCAACGACTCCGCAGGGCACCAACAGATTTTGTAGCGACATACCTGTCGAAAAATCCCGATCGTGCAGGTACTTCGAGGTGAACAGGATGACCGCGACTTTTAGGAGTTCCGACGGCTGCATCATAAAAAAGCCGAAGTTTAGCCAACGGTAGGAGCCATTCAGTTCAGTCCCAACCACCAAAACGGCCACTAGCAGGAAGCACACCGCGGCAAAGACAAAGTAGGCCCAGCGTTCGAACCACTTGTAGTCCACCAGGGTCGTCACGACTGCCACGACGCTTCCGATCGCAAACCACAGGCTCTGCGAAACGTGGACCGGCATCCCATAGGCGGCCCGTGAGGCGCTGAACAGGTTCAGAATGCCGATCCCGGAAATCACCCCAACGAGCGCCAAAAGCGTCCAGTCGATTCGACCCCAAAAACGTGATCGTCGCCTGTCATTCACCGGCGTTCTCCTGATCGACTTCCGAATCCGTGCCAGCATCTATCGAAATCAGGTCATTGACGTCTTCGAAGTCGCCGCTCGACACGTCTTCACGCTCCCCGACACCCTCAACCGATGGCGTTGGTGCGTTGTGGACTTCGCCGATCTTCCGAGCCAGCGGATCTTCGCCTGCAAAATACCGTTTGATGATGTCCATCGCGACCGGAGCTGCATCGCTACCACCATGCCCACCGTGCTGAAGGAAGACGACCAGAACGAGGCTAGGCTCGTCCGAAGGCGCGTATCCCGCAAACCATGCGTGATCGCGAAACCGAATCTCCTTTTCACTGTTGGCCACTCGGATTCGGCCAATCTTGTGGACCTGAGCGGTCCCGGTCTTGCCCGACACTTCGACATTATCAGGACGGTGAGAATAGGACGTTCCGCCATCGGCATTCGCGGCGAGCCAGAGCCCTTTGCGAATCTCTGCGAGGGCCACTGGGTCCATTTTCACGGTCTTTCTAACTCTGGGATCAAACACAAAAAGCGGGTTGCCTTCCGAGGTCTCCACCCGGTCAACGATTCGAGGAAAATAAACGTCTCCGCCGTTGGCCACGGCGCCGTAAGCCAGCGCGACTTGTAGCGGAGTCGCCAGAGTGTCCCCCTGCCCAAGAATAGTGTTCAGAGCAAATCCGTACTTAAAGCCATCCGGGGACCGTTTGCGATGCCACTCTTTGGTGGGCATCCGCCCCGGGCTTTCGTCATTGATGGGATAACCGGTTAGTTCTCCAAACCCGAATCCGTAACCATACTGTGCGATCTTGTCGATACCGATGGTTTCGGCCACTTGATAGAAATACACATCGCATGAATGTTGAAGCGCTTGCGACACTGTCATATCGCCGTGGCCTCCGTGTTTCCAACATCGGAAATTACGGCCTCCAAAGCGATAATAGCCGGGGCATTTAACCTCGTCGTCGGCGTCCATGACTTGTTCTTCGAAGGTCGCCAACGCCCCCACGATCTTGAACGTCGAGCCGGGAAAGTAGGCGCTGACGGTCTTATCCAACATCGGCTTATAGGGATCATTATCGCTTCGTAATTTCTCTTGAGCGGACAGCCGACCAGACCAGGAATTCGGATTGAAACTGGGCTTGCTGTACATCGCGAGGAGGCTGCCGTCGCGCGGATCAAGTGCGACCACTCCGCCAGACGGATAGTTGCGCATCGCCTCATCAATAATTAGGTGCAATCGAGCGTCGAGCGTCGTCACAAGGTCACGGCCAGCAATGGGATCCACCTTCTGATAGTCGCCGATCAAAAAACGTGTCTCGGCCTCACCTTGCGGGATGCCACGCGCGTCGACCACTTGCCGTTCGATCCCGGGAGCCCCTCGTAAGATCGCCTCGTACGCCCGCTCAATCCCCATTCGTCCAACGTAATCGCCGGGCCGATAACCAAACTGTTCCATTTCCTTGAGCTCGTTTCCCCGCACCTCCCCCATAAAACCAACGACATGAGCCGTGACTTGTTCAAGGGGGTATCGACGATGGGAATTCGCCCGGACTTCGACGCCGGGTAGACGCAGTCGATCTGTTTCGACCATAGCTACCTGAGCCCGCGTCACATCGCGGGCTATCAACACCTCGCCCTGCTTCTGAGATATCTTTTTGGCGAGGCGCTCCACGTCCTCTTTTGACAGATTCAGGTACCCCTGAAGCAGCTGCATGGGAGGTGGAGTCTCGGCGTCTTTAGGTTCAACAAACTGGTAGGGTTGAACAACGACGTCAAACGAGGGTCGGTTTTCAGCCAACACCGTTCCGTTACGATCCATCAACCTGCCGCGCGGCGGACTGACTTCGATGTTCCGAATGATATTTTCGGTACTCGCTCGCCAATACTCGTCGCCGTGCAGGATCTGGATGTACCACAGGCGACCCAAGAGCAGCGAAAACGCGAACGCCACCGCCAACATAAAGCCCAACTGTTGCTTCCCGCCAAACTCGTGTTTTACCGTGCTCATCGCCCGCGAGCTCCTGACATGCGTCCACGCGGCAGGAACCAATCCTCGAGCCGGACCATTCCACGTAGAAAAATTGGAGTGATCACAGCACCAGCCACCGCGGCCTTCCATAAGGACCACAAAATCGCCGGGATAATCGCACTTTCCGGGTCGAAAACAACCAGCATCAACACCATAGACAGGCCATGTAAAACGGCAGCCACCGCCCCCATCATCGCATGGGTCATGAAACTGGCCGCGCCAACGGACAGGCCGCTCAGTCGAACCAACGCAAATGGCAGAAGTAATCCAAAACTCACCAGCCCCAGCCGCCCGCCCGCGCACCACTCAATAGGAAAGAACAAGAACGCCAGCGCAAACGCGCTGGAGGCCCAGTCTTTGCGCATGGCCAGCCACAACGTGAGCGGAAGCCAAAGCTGCAGTGCAAAATCGCCAATATTAAGAAGCTGAAGCAGCAAGGTCTCGAATAAACAAAGGGCTACCCCCACGATCACAGCGACCCATACAGGCATCTATTTCGCCCCCACAACGATGAATACCTCGTCCAAACGCGATGCATCGACCGACGGTGCGATCGTGGCTTCCTGAAAAAGGCCTCGTTGTGATCGTTCGACAGACGCCACCGTGCCAAGGACCAGTTCGGGGGGGAAAACCCCGCCCATTCCGCTGGTGACAACAACATCTCCCTCCCGAACTTCATCCTTTTCGCTCAGGTACGAAAGTTTGGCGCGATAGTCCTTTTCATGCCCCAGCCCCTCGACGACGGCTTGGGCGCGTGTACGTTGGGTAATTGCATCGACGCGGTGACGCGGGTCCGAAACAAGGATCACCTCGACGTAGTCAGCAAAGACACGATTCACCTGCCCCACCACACCTTCGGCAGAAATCACTGCCATCCTCGGTGCGAGCGGAACATCGGTGGTGACATGAAGCGTGACGACCCGAAAGTACGGTGTGGTGTCGCGTGCGATAACCCGGCCTGGAATCAGTTCGAGCTCTGGCCGTCGAGCCTTAAATCCCACCATCTTTCGCAGCCGTTCGTTTTCTTGCAGGACACCGATCAGGCGGCTTTTTTCCTCGCGAAGTCTCGATATTTCAGCGTTGAGCTCGGTGGCTTCGACCGCTGCGTCGCCCGCGAACCAGCCGCTAAACAGCCCAGAAGTGGCCGCAATTGGGGTGTAGAGGATCGTCTGCAATGAGCCCATCAAGCCCAAGCCCACGCCGCCCGGAAATCCCGCGCCCCCAACACCAGCGCCAGCCTTAGATGACATCATCAGCAATGGGACAAGGATAACCAGAAGCCCGGCAAATCTACGCCGATATCGTTGCCAGAGACTCATCTCGTCCTCAGAAACTGTGTTCTGCCACTATTCCAAGATTATCAAAGTCGTCGAGGACCTTTCCGCTGCCCAGAACCACGGCAGACATAGGGTCGTCGGCAATAATCACCGGCAGGCCTGTTTCTTCGCGCAGAAGAATATCGAGGTTTTTCAGCAGCGCTCCGCCGCCAGCGAGCACGATCCCCTTGTCCACGATATCCGCCGACAATTCTGGGGGAGTGCGCTCAAGCGCAATACGCACGGCCTCAACAATCGCATTGATGGGCTCTTGAAGTGCTTCTCGAATTTCGTCGGAGTTCACTTCAAGAGTTTTTGGCAGGCCTGCAACGAGGTCGCGGCCCTTCACTTCCATCGTCATGACTTCTTCGGTCGGATAGGCCGTCCCAATCGTGCATTTAATCATCTCTGCGGTTCGCTCACCGACAAGCAGATTATACTTCCGCTTCATGTGTTGAATGATCGCTTCGTCCATCTTATCGCCGCCCACACGGACGGATTGCGAATACACGATGCCCGACAGACTGATCACCGCGACCTCTGTCGTGCCGCCACCCACGTCGACGATCATGTTTCCGCCAGGCTCCGAAATCGGCAGTCCAGCGCCGATCGCGGCCGCCATAGGTTCCTCGATCAAAAACACTTCACGTGCTCCCGCCGATAATGCCGACTCCCGCACGGCTCGTTTCTCGACCTCGGTGATCCCGAAAGGGACACAAATCACGATCCGCGGAGCGATCATCTTACGGTGACCGTGAGCCTGCCGGATGAAATACTTAAGCATCTCTTCGGTGATCTCAAAGTCTGCGATCACGCCATCTTTCATGGGGCGAATCGCCACGATCGAGCCTGGGGTTCGTCCAAGCATCTCTTTAGCCGCACGCCCGAAAGCGACTGGCTTAAACCGTTTGCCGCCCCTGGAGTCCTTATGTACCGCCACCACTGAAGGTTCACTGCAAACGATGCCGCGGCCACGGGCGTACACCAATGTGTTCGCCGTACCGAGGTCAATCGCAAGATCGTTGGAGAAGTAACCGAGTAACTTGTTAAACATGGCTGCTACACACCGGCGTCCGGTTCCAATTACACACCCGCCGTGGGTGCGTGCGTATGGAGTACCAAATACCGCGCAAGAAAGCGATTTATGCGCAAACAGACCTCCCCGCATGCTCACTTGCAAAGGGCGCCTTCTGCCGTTACATTCCGTTGCCTTTTTGGCTAGGTTGTGCGCACATGCGCACACGCACTGGTTGACCGGCGAACCGCAACGCCAAACGTTCAGGAATACGTTCATGCTTAATGATATCCGACAGACTTCGAAGAGTGGCGCGACCTACATCATGGTCGCGATCCTCGTGGTCGTTTTCGCATTCTATTTTGGCGCTCCACAAGGCTCTGGCGGTGGTGCGAGCCCTGATCGTGTCGCACGTGTTGCAGGCCACGACCTCTTCCCAGAAGACGTCAACGTCATTCAATACCGCTCGTTTGGAGCTCAAAAAGCCACCGATGAAGCCGAGCTCCTGCAACAGCAAGCGGCTTCGATGCGGGCACTGCTCATGGTCTATCTTCTTGCAGATCGTGCCGAAAAAGCAGGAATGCGAGTCAGCGATGAAGAACTTACGGCCTACATCAAAAACCCGACAGCCAATGCTGAGTTCCTTTGGGCTTACGGTCAAAACGGCAAATTTGATGGCCCTTTCTACAAAAACTACGTGCAGTTCCAGCTCCGTATCAACCTCGCCAAGTACGAGGCTTATAAACGTCGGGAGCTGCTGGCCCGTAAGTACCTGACCGTCGCTGAGTCTCAGTACCGTGCAATGGACTGGGAACTGACCGAGATGAACGAACTGAAGAACAACAAGGTTGATCTTGAGTACGTAAAGTTCGATCCCGCAAAATTGGCTGAATCGATTTCGATCTCGGACGCCGAACTCGACGAGTTTTCGGCGACCAAATCAAAAGAGATCGCGGCAAACTACGCGACCAATAAGGCCAAGTACGAAGATCCTGCTCAGGTTCGACTGCGTCGCATCTTCATACTGCGTCCTGCAGCGACTGAAGGCGACGACAAGGTCGAAGCTGCAAAAACCAAATGGGAAAGCTCCAAGACGCGCGTAGCCTCCGAGGATTTTGCAACGGTGGCTGGCGAGTTGACTGAAGACTATGCAAAGGAACAACAAGGCCTGATGGAGTGGTCAACACTCGAGAACATGGACCAGTCCATTGCGGCTCAAGTCAAAGACGCGAAAGTTGGCGACGTCAAAGAAGTAGTCACTGACTTCGCCTACGTGCTCGTCAAACTTGAAGAAAAGCGTGATGCCAAGGTGACCCCACTCGCTGAGGTAGAAAAAGACATCGCGAAGACTTTGTACCAGACCGAACGTGTCGATCAGGAAATCGCAAAAATGGTCACGCTGGTAGTCGAGAAGGCAAAATCGAGTGAGTCGCTTGAAGCCGCAATAGCTGAACTTCGCCCCGCTACAGTCGAAGGCGATGAGCCCGTGTCAAGCGTTTGGGACGCAGTGAGCGCTTCAAGCACCGGCCTGTTCACCATCGAAGGTGAGGATTATGCAGCAATCCTTGGACGCTCGATTCCCGGCCTAGGTCGAGCTTGGGACAGCGCTCCCGGGATCGGACCCAACGCTGCCCTGGTCCTCGATGCATTTAAACTCACCAGCGAAAACCCCTTTAATGGCAAGACCTACCCGGTCGGCGCTGCGAAAGTCATTATTCGACTGAAGGCCACTGAGAAAGCCACGGACGAGACACTCAAAGAAAACCGTGAGCTGTATGTCGCGCAGATTCGTGACGCGAAAATCCGAGGACAACTCGGCCCTTGGCAAGCGATCTTCTTCCGCCCTATCGATCCTTTTAATCAGCTGATTACTCAGTATGGACCGGTGCTTGAAGGCATGCTTAAAGAAGCGATGGACAAGGAAACTGTGCAAGTCTACGAAAAGAACTACGTGCCCGCACAGCTTGTCAAAGACGCATCGAATCCGGTCGTCGACATTCTTGCCGACACCCCATCAGCGACCTGATTCGCTGAAAGTCCTCCGGGAGCTTCCGCTCCCAAACCACCCCATCTCATACGCTATGATTGACCTCACACTTCGGTGCGCTCGGTACGCGTGGCTGCAGGCGGCTGTCGCATAGGGATCGATGACGAGGTCGGTTTTGCGATGGGTCCGCGAGCCTTATGGCTCGCATGCGATCGGTCCGCGAGCCTTATGGCTCGCATGTATCTGAATAATCGCAGGAATCACATGCAGGCCATAGGGCCTGCGCACCAAGCGCAGAATCACAGAAATTGTAGATAGGCCAAAAGCGGTTCCCAACATTTCCAGTGTCGAGTCAGATAGACAGCCTCCCCTATGGCTCGCTTGTGCATAATTGGCCCTCTCTTGAGCCGAAGCTGTGAGCGTTCGCGTAAGGCTCGGCATCGAGCAGGCCTCGTGTACGTGCTGTCTTTTACGCCCCAACGGCCCAGGACCAAGCTGAAGGGCTCGGTGCCCCTAGTCTGGTCCGAGACGGCTCCTGTTCGGCGACGCTCAGGCCAAAAAAGCCAAAAAAAAGGCCACGCCGTTGGGCGTGACCTTTAATAATCTTCGATTCAACCGACTCACTCGCCAGCGGCAAGCTCGTCGTCGATCGAACTGTACTTGCGAAGGAGCTCTTCCGGCAATTCGTCGGGCTCCGTAACGCGATGGCGAAGTTTCTGGTACTGCGGCGCACCCGTACCTGCTGGGATAAGACGACCCATGATGACGTTCTCTTTGAGACCGCGCAGGTAGTCGACCTTGCTGGCAAGCGACGCTTCGGTAAGCACCTTGGTGGTTTCCTGGAACGACGAAGCCGAAATGAACGACTCGGTCGACAAAGAAGCCTTGGTGATTCCCAGAAGGAGGTCTTCCCAAACAGCAGGACGGCCACCTGTAAGACGAATTCGCTCGTTGGCCTCTTCCACCGACGAACGCTCTGCAGCTTCGTCCACAAGGAAGTCGGAATCGCCCACAACCACAACTTTCACCTTACGCAACATCTGTCGCACGATGATCTCGATGTGCTTGTCATTGATACGAACGCCCTGAAGTCGATAAACTTCCTGGATTTCGTCGACCATGAACTTCGAGAGTTCCTTGCGACCCTTGACACGCAAAATGTCGTGAGGGTTCTCGGATCCTTCCATCAATGGATCGCCCTGGCGTACGTGGTCACCCTCGTACACGGTGATGTGTTTGCCCTTCGGAATTTGGTAAGTCTTCGAATCACCAATTTCAGGGGTAACAACAACCGTTCGCTTGCCCTTCGACTCTTTGCCGAACGAAACGACACCCGAAATTTCCGAGATGATCGC
>JBBKVQ010000401.1:0-4692 GCA_037968515.1 Bradymonadaceae bacterium | reverse complement strand
TTTTTTATCTTTGAGCGTCGAATCCAGATTCATGAACCAAGCCGGTTTCGCGGTCGCATCACATAAGAGTGGTTCTGGCTTCGGCTCCGGCTGTTTTTTTGCCTGAGCTTCGCGAATTTCCTCTTTGGTGGGCTCGCTCATCGACCCCTCACCAAACTCATCGGTGCATCGGCTCGCTACGCACATGGCGCCGATCGGGCAATCCGGGTGGCGTTTCATCCAATACAAAATAATCTCGCCTTCTTCAGGCTTCGACGCCATATTTAAGCGTTTAAATTTAGTATTCACCAAAACTCGCGCTCGGTCGCCGCTTGAATCCACCTCTATTTTTGAGATTCGATAACTCATCAAATCCAAAAACTCCGGTTTAATCATGAACAATTTTTCGAGGGTTTGACCGATATCAACGCGGTCTCGTTCAAGCTTATGGTGATAGAGCGAGGACGAGCGAAAGTCCTTAAACTGTAGGTCTTCCATGAACTTCAGGCTGATCTCTTTGACAAAACCTGTCTCCGAATTAAACGGATTAGTCAGAAACACCCAAGTCCCGACGGCTAAACCGACCAGGGCCAAAACAGTGATGATCGTGGACTTTCGCATTACTGAACCAACTTCGGTGAGATTTGACGCGTGGAGGTCGTTCCGTCCCCTACCTGCCCAAAAAGATTTTGCCCCCAACACCACATGCTGCCGGTTCGTCCAACTGCGCACGTGTGTTCAAAACCAGCAGTAACTCTCAAGACGTTTGAAATGGATGACAAACGAATCGGTTGCACCTTCTTTGCGACACTTCCGTCACCCAGTTGGCCTTCGTTATTCGCTCCCCAGCAGTAAACGTCGCCGGTTCGGGTCACGGCACACGTGTGTGAACGCCCCGCGGCTAGTGTCCTGGCATTCTGAATATTTGCTGTAACAGGTGTTCGATTCATCATGCTGAGGCCGTCGCCAAGCTGTCCGTCGCTGCCTTCGCCCCAGCATTTCACCGCGCCAGCTTCAAGCACTGCGCAGGTGTAGTAGTTGCCCGCGGCTACGCTCACAGCTCCCGAAACTCCTAGGACTTCGACGGGACGATTTGAAGCTGTGCGAACACCGCTGATTTGCCCGCGATCATTATAACCCCAGCAAAAAACGACACCGTCTTTCTTGACCGCGCAGGTGTGAATCAAGCCCGCGGTCAAATCAACCACATCGGTGAGTCCGAGCACGGCGCCAGGCACAAACTGTGAAGCTGTGAAGCCACCGCTGCCCGCCTGACCTTGGCCGTTTGCGCCCCAACACTTCACCGTCGCGTCTGCCATCAGCGCACAGGAATGTGCTCCGCCCGTCACAATCTTTGATATCCCGCCAAGACCGCTCAGAACGACCGGAGAGCTCGCCGCGGTCGTAGTGCCATTACCTAGTTGGCCAAGGTCGTTTGCGCCCCAACACCATGTTGTTGTGCCCGTGCTCGCGCAGGTGTGTTGGCTCACCGCCGAATGAGAAACCACGGATATCGGGCCAGATACCAATGACGGGGACGTTACGGGCGAAGCCACACTCCCCAAACCCAATTCACCAGAGTCGTGTTTGCCCCAGCACAGCAAACGACCGTCGCTTCGACGGGCACAGGTGTGGCGAAATCCGGCGTGGATTTCACGCCAGGTGCCCGTTGCACAAGACAGGTCTTCGCACGACCCCGCCGCACAGGTTCCACACTGCACTGCCACGCTGTTCGAATACACAGTGCCGCAGGTAGCGACTTGTTCAGTACACGGATTCACACACTGATTGGACTCGCAAAGCTCGGGTGCCGTGCAATCGCCACAAAAGACTTCCTTGCCCGCAAATTCACTCAAACCACATTGGGCTGAGTTCTCGGTGCACACATCGACGCAGACGTCGTTCACGCAGACCTCTGCGGCCCCGCACGAGTCGTTGCATGGCAGCAAGATGACGTCAGGGGTGTCAGCATCTGAGCCCAGATCCGACGCATCCGAAACGGCATCGACCACAAGATCGGCGGGCATATCGACGGGCATTGCTACGTCCATAACGCCCGCGTCCATTTCCACGACCACGCTGACGTCTGGCGCAGGGCGAACGCCATCGTCCTCCACTTCACCTGTGGCGCATCCTGCGAGGAGCGAGATTATGATCAACCAACGGTTCATTCGGTCATTGTCCACGTTTTAGGACCATAAAAAAAGGCGGCCCAGAGGCCGCCTCAGCGTCGAGCGCCAGAGCCTCAGTATTTGGGAGCTGCAGCCTTGATCGCCTCAGAGGCAAAACTCTCATATTGCGAGAAATTCTTCCCAAAAAGATCGACGAGTTTTTTCGCCATCTTCTCGAAATCGCCCTTATCCGACCATGTATTTTTCGGAGTCAGGATTTCAGTAGGCACTGAAGGTACCGCAGTCGGGATGCTCACACCAAAATATGGATCGACGACGGTCGTAATATCGTTGAGTTCGCCGGAGTGAATCGCGTCGATGATCGCACGAGTGTGCTTCAAATTGATGCGATGCCCAACGCCGTGGGGACCGCCGGTCCAACCCGTATTCACAAGCCAGGCACGCGCGCCGTGCTCACGCATTTTTTCGGCCAACATCTCGGCGTACTTGGTTGGGGGCCACACCAGAAACGCGGCACCAAAACATGCGGAGAACGTCGCCTGAGGCTCCGTCACGCCCATCTCGGTCCCTGCCACCTTAGCCGTATAACCACTGATGAAGTGATACATGGCTTGCTCCGGGGTCAATCGACTGACCGGGGGCAACACACCAAACGCATCGGCAGTCAGGAAGATAATGTTCTTCGGATGACCGCCAACACATGGAATTTTCGCGTTCGGGATGAAGTCGATCGGATACGCGGTGCGTGTGTTCTGCGTAATCTTGTCATCATTATAATCGACCACCCGGGTCGATGAATCGATCACGACATTTTCAAGCACTGCGCCAAATCGAACGGCATCAAAGATCTCGGGCTCTTTGTCTTGCGAAAGATCGATGCACTTGGCGTAACAGCCACCCTCGATATTGAAGACCCCTTTGTCGCTCCAACAATGCTCATCGTCGCCGATCAACTTGCGTTGCGGGTCTGCTGACAACGTCGTTTTGCCGGTTCCTGAAAGGCCGAAGAAAATAGCGACATCATCAGGCGTATCGCCCTCGTTGGCCGAGCAGTGCATCGACAACACGCCCTTTCGTGGCATCAGATAATGCATCAATGTGAAGATGCCCTTCTTCATTTCGCCAGCGTATTCGGACCCAAGAATCACCATCTCGCCGCGCTCAAAACTCATCGCAACGGAAGTCGCTGAGGTCATGCCTTCGGTGTAGGGATTCGCAGGAAAGACACCCGCATTGAAGACCACAAAATCCGGCTCACCGAACGTCTCAAGCTGCTCAGCGGTGGGGCGAATCAGCATGTTGTTCATAAAGAGCGCGTGGTAGGCGCGGGTCGCAATGATGCGGACCTTGATCTGATGTTCTGGGTCCCAGCCTGCATATCCGTCAAAGACATAGATGCGGTCGCGCAGATCGATATAATCGAGCGCGCGTTGCCGATTGAGCATGAACGTATGCTCGGTGACCTCCATGTTGATATTTCCCCACCAGACATGTTCCTCGCTGTCCGCATGACGAACGACTCGCTTGTCTTTAGGGCTCCGACCGGTCTTTTCACCGCTCATAGCTACCAAAGCACCGGAGTTTGCAATCATCGTCCCCGGTTCATATTTGATCGCTTCTTCATACAGAACTGCCGCAGGAGCGTTCCGCAGGATTTTTTTGTTCCGTAAACCGTATTTGTCCAGACTAGTTGCAAGCATGTGAGCCTCGTCGAAGGGTGCCTTCACGAAATAAAATCTAAGAAACCGGACGAACCAATCAACGATTGACCTCCGTCAACGACCACAGTCGTCCCTGTCATGAACCGCGCGGCGTCTGAGCACAGAAATACCGCAGCGTCGCCAATCTCGTCCACATGGCCGTATCGACGCAAAGGCATTTTGGACTCAAGTTTCTCCTTGAGCTCAGGTGTCGCGAGGCGCGACATGCCTTCTGTGTCTTCAATCGGACCGGGTGCTATAGCGATAACTCTAATTCCCATCGAGCCCCATTCAAGGGCGAGGTCTTGAGTCATTTTTTGAATCGCAGCCTTTGCTGCGCCGGCGTGAACTTGAAGAGGTGTTGGGATCCACGCCTGGGTGGCAGTGATATTGAGAATCACCCCGCCGTTGACGACCAGATGCTCAAAACACAGGCGACACGTATTGAAAGTTCCAATCGTGTCGATTTCGATCACTGTCCTGAAGCCATTGGGGCTCAAGAGGGCCGCTGGCGCCAGGAAATTCCCCGCAGCTCCGTTGACCACGATGTCGATTTTTCCGAAGGCATCGATCGTCTTGGCAATGGCCGCGCTAAGAGCGTCCGGATCGCGTACGTCTGCCGCGAATCCTCGCGCACAAGAACCGTCGGGACTCAAGTCCGTCGCAGCTTGGTCAAGTTTGTCCTGAGTGCGACTCACAAGAGCCACTTTTGCACCGTGTTCAACGAACTTACGTGCAATTCCGAAGTTAATACCACTGCCACCACCAGTTATGAGGGCAATCTTTCCTTCGAGAATGTTATGCTGGAATACGCTCATGGGTCCCTCGGCACGCCGGGACACTATCCACTAAGAGCATCCGCGGTCAACCCAGCAGAAGAA
>JBBKVQ010000400.1:0-3571 GCA_037968515.1 Bradymonadaceae bacterium | reverse complement strand
CTCTTCCGTTTCATTGATTTGCAGGAATGCCCCATGTCGACCCAACAGAAGTCCCAGAGCGCGATTGTGCGCGCACTTGAGCGAATCGGCGCACTTGGAAACAAGCTCCCCGATCCACTGACCCTTTTTGTCATCTTTGCCGCCGGCGTGATTCTGGCGTCAGTCCTCTTCAAGGGCGCCAGCGCAGAGGTGATGCAGCGCACAGGCGAGATGCAGGTCAAGGCCGTGCAGAGCTTGCTCTCGTCGGAGGGCATCAAGTGGATGTTCGAAAACGCGGTCAAAAATTTCATCGAGTTCGCCCCCCTGGGCGCGGTGCTCACGGTGATGATCGGTATCGGAGTGGCGGAGCGCACAGGCTTTTTCGCAATGGGCTTGCGCGTTCTGGTGCAATCCGTCCCGCCCTCAGCAATTACAGCGACGCTTATTTTTGCATCGGTAATGAGCTCGATGGCAGCTGATGCTGGTTACGTCGTTTTGACACCTCTTGGAGCTCTGCTGTTTGCTGGAATGGGACGCCATCCACTCGCCGGCCTTGCAGCCGCGTACGCGGGGGTATCAGGCGGATTCAGCGCAAACCTGTTGATCACCGGACTGGATCCCATGCTGTCGAAGCTGACCCAGCAGGCGGCACAAACGATCGATCCGTCTTACACCGTCAACGCGACGTGCAATTACTACTTCATGGCCGCATCAACAGTATTGATTACCGTTATCGGAACTTGGGTAACGATTAAATTTGTCGAGCCAATGCTCGGAGAATGGCAGCCTGAGGAAGGGCAAAAACTGCGCACCGAAGAACCAACAGACGTCGAGAAAAGCGCTTTCCGTATGGCAATGGGCTCGGTGTTGTTGGTAACAGTAGGTCTGGTCCTTCTGGCCACCGTGCCTGGCTCTCCTCTGCTCGCAGAAATCGCACCTGACGCTCCGAGCATCGACGCGCTCCATCCTTTCTTCGCATCCCTCGAAGCCCTGATCCTAATATTCTTCTTGGTCCCCGCAATCGTCTACGGGTGGCTCACCAAGCAGATCAAGAATGACCGCGACCTCGCCCGTATGGCCGGCGATGCGATGGCAGCCATGGGTGCGTACATCGTCTTGGCGTTTGTGGCTGGGCAGTTTGTGGCGTACTTCAACTGGACGAACCTCGGAGCAGTCACAGCCGTAAAGGGCGCCGAAACACTCAGAGACGTGGGCCTGACCGGGATGCCGCTCCTGCTCGCATTCCTCGCAGTGTCGGCGACGATGAACATGTTTGTGGGAAGTGCGAGCGCCAAGTGGGCGTTCATGGCCCCGATTTTTGTCCCGATGTTGATGCAATTGGGCTTCAGCCCAGAAGGCGTCCAGGTGACGTATCGAGTGGGTGACTCCATCACCAACATCATCACGCCTTTGATGCCTTACCTGCCAATCATCATTGTATTCGCGCAGAAGTACGACAAGAAGGCCGGAATGGGCACCATTTTGGCGGCGATGATCCCTTACGCGGTGGCGCTGGCCATTGGTTGGACGATTCTGCTCTTGGTTTGGTACGCCGCAGGGATTCCGTTAGGACCGGGCGCATCGATGCAATACGTCCCACGTTAGCTCGGAATCGTGGCCGTCTTCCCGGCCACCGACACTACGTCGCGCCACTCCCCCTCGATCGTGCCTCCGGCATAGATGATGGCGTTCTCAATTCGAGTTCCTGGGGCAACCCTCACTCCATCCAAAACCACGTTCGGCCCAATTTGGGCGCCCTCCCCGATCTCGACGTTCATGCCCACAAAAGCCGGGCCTGCAAATGTCGCCGAGTTGGAGATCCTGTCCGGGGTATTGAACCATAACTTCGACGGTTCATCGGGAAGTGGTGCAAGTCGAAAACAGCCAGGATCGTTCATGACCTTAACGCTGTTGTCGAACAAGAGCTTGGGCGTGTCCATTGCCGCCCAGAAGCCATCAGCCATCAACGCCGAAATAGGCTCGTCCGCAGCGACTAACGGGCCGTAGAGCTCATCCACGACGTCACCAGGCTCGACCTCCAAACGTTCAAGCGCTGAAGTCTCGAGGATATGAATTCCGGTAAACTCGACTTCGCGGTCTGCACGCTGATTTGGCCGACGAAATCCACGAATGCCGTTCAGCTGGCCGCCACCATCCAGAAACACACGCCCCGGCTGACCGTCGGTTTTTTCGCGCACGACCAGACTTACGAGCGCGCCTGATTCTCGATGTTTGGTCACCAGAGGTGCCAACTCCACATCCGTCACCGAGTCGCCATTAAGCACAACGAGCGTGCCCGTCGGTCGACCAAGGGCCTGCCACATCCCGGCGATACCACCCGCCGTACCAAGAACCTCCCATTCGCGCGAATACACTGGCTTCATTCCAAAATGAGGAGCCAGAAGGTCGATCACCGGGGGAATCGTGTCCGCCAAATGATGCAGGTTCAACGCCACCCGGTTGATGCCTGCTTCCGACAATAATTGCAGGCTGTAGGTTACGATCGGAGTGTTCAGAAAGGGCAATAACGGCTTGGGAACTACTTCGGTCAGCGGTCGCATCCGCGTCCCAAACCCCGCACATAAAATGGCGCCGTAAATATCCATGATTTCCGTCCAAGAAATACGAAACCCCCGAAGAACGGGGGTATTTCGCAATTAGTACAGGGGCTTAGAAGTCTTCAGTGTCCCACGTGCCGCGACCGGCCGGGACAGTAGCCTTCTGCTCTTGTTTCTGTTCTTCGAACTGAAACTTCTCTTCTTTCTGCTCACGAGCCACGCCCATCTTGGCTTTCAGTGCCATCAGCGCCTCATCGGCACCGTGGTCCTGCTCAAGATTCTCGAACTGTGACGAAAGATCATCACCAGACATGCTCTCGGCCAGATCTGCCGACGCTTCCGCCTCGGCTTCCATCTGCTCGATTTTCTCGGACATGCGGTCAAACGTGTCGAAAGCAGAAGTGTCGTTCAAGCCAGACATGGTCTCTTGAATCGTCTTCTGTGCTTCGGCTCGTTTCTGACGCGCGACGAGCAAATTCTTGCGACGTTTCGCTTCCTCGATCTTCGCATTGAGCTGTCGCAGGGAATCGCGAAGTTTGTCCGCTGCCGCCTTCTGCGCCTCCCAATGCGCCTGAAATTCAGACGAAAGCTTGTCGTGTTCGGCTTTGCGGGCGAGGGCTTCCTTGGCGAGGTCGTCACGACCTGCGCGAATAGCCAACATAGCCTTCTTTTCCCATTCGCGGCCCATGTGCATCTCGTTATCGAGCTGCTTTTTGAGTCGCTTCTCGTCCGCAATGGCCACAGCAACCTGTTTTTTCGCCTCAATCAGTTGCTCCTTCATGTCGAGGATAAGCTGATTGAGAATCTTTTCAGGGTCCTCGGACTTGCTGACGAGGTCGTTAATGTTGGCTTTGAGTAGTGTGCCAATTCGGCCAAAAATACCCATCGTTATCGTCTCCTGTGAGCCCTGCGGGCGAAATCATTTTCTTCGAACACGACCATCAAATCGCGCGGATTTAGTTCGTGAGGAGTTCACTCAACTCAGTGTAATGGTCGCGCACCGCAAAAGCGATGGCATCAATAGACGACTGAAA
>JBBKVQ010000399.1:0-13513 GCA_037968515.1 Bradymonadaceae bacterium | reverse complement strand
ATGAAGGTAGCATTGCTGACACCGAAGTCAGTATCATCGCTTTCACCAACAACGCAGATGGTGCCTTCACCCGTAAGGATCAGACCGCCTAACTCAAGGGCCGTGGCCTGCTCAACGCTCAGCGTCAGCTTGCCCCCCGCCTTCACCGCGATGGTGGTGGTACCCGTAATGGTCAGGTCTCCCACCGCCAAGGTTGCGAGGTCGACATCGCCTGTGATGCAGATGTCCACGACACCATCAATGCGTTCGAGGGCCGCACGGAGTTTGGTGTCGAAGCGTTTGGCCGGCTTTAACTCTTTCCGGCGTGACTCAAGCGTAGAAAGCAGCTGGGTCAAATACGGCAGCAACGTCGGCCACTGCTTTTGAGTCCCTTCGACCGTGAAGATCGGGAAATCGACGAGTTCATCGTCTTCGATCTCAATCTCATCTGCGTTAAACCGAACGGTCCACATCTTTCGGGCATCCGTCAGACGAACCGCCATGACGACGTCGACACCCGATATATAGTCGCCAAACTCGCCACGCTGTTCTTCGTGAATGATGGGAAGAACGTCGGTAAAAACTTTGTCGACCGTAATGCCGGCGGGTAAAAGCTTTTTGTAGTCGGTCATTTACGTTCGCGCTTGAGATTGAGAGTCAGGTACAAAAGGATGCACGGAACCGTCGCAACAGCGAGGTTGCCTGTGTAAAAGAAGTTGGAGTTACAGCCGCTTGCCAGAAGTGCCATGAAGGGTATGAAGTGCATGATTCTCATTACTGACCTCTGTGTCTTAAGCGCCGCTGCCTTCCAAAGAAAGCGCGCCTTGATATACCAAAGTGGCCCCACCTGTCATCCAGATGATGCCGTCTCGTTCTTCAATTTTGAGTGATCCGCCCGGTAACTCGACTTGAGTCGGCCCGAACGCGACCCGTTCGTTTTTCCAAGCGCTGGCTGCGACAGCACAAGCTCCGGTTCCGCAAGCCATCGTTCGGCCCACACCACGTTCATAAACCACGGCTTTCAGCTGGCCTTCGATCACTGTGACAAACTCAAGGTTCACGCCCTCAGGGAAGGTCTGTCGGTCTTGGTTCGCCTGCGCTCCAAGGACGTCGATTTCGTCGAGGGACGGAAGCGCATCAAAAAAGCGTACCGCGTGGGGATTACCCATGTTCACAAGGTCCCATTCCCATGTGTTGAATAGGGCCGTGCCATCCTGACGGGCCGCGCCCATGTCCACTTGAACGCTCCACTGAATGGGGTCCACATGGCATGTTCGAATACCAGCATCGGTCAGAATTCGAACCGTGGTGCCAAAGTCGAGTGTCTCAACCATGTACCTTGCGACACAGCGGACTCCGTTTCCGCACATCTGTGGGCGGCTTCCGTCTTGGTTGATGATCGTGAGACGTGCGTCAAAGATATCGCTGGCGCTCAGATCAACAAACAGGACCCCATCTGCTCCAACGCCAAAACGGCGGTCGCAAAGACGAGGTACAAAATCGATGTCGTTGGGATCAAAAGGCCGTTCTAGGACGATGAAATCGTTCCCGAGCCCGTGAAGCTTCTGAAAGATATGTGGCCGGTCGACCATTTTAGCGCGCCAATAAGGCACAAAGTTCGGACCAAGTTCGATCGTCTGTGGCTTCAAACTCATAAGCCATGCCGGGAGCCGCCAGTTCTGCCGGTTCGACACGGACATCGGCTTCGCCGGTATCAATGCGAACGACTTTAGCCTCGATACGAAGCCACTCTTCGGTCTCAGGCGACTTGAAGATCAACACGTGGCGATCGCCAATCTCGAACAGATACTGGGATTCGATGAACATGCCGGTTGGGCTGAGGTTCACGCACTCCAATGGGACTTCCCAGCCTTCTTGGTCTTGAATCACGACGTCTGTCCGCAGATCTTGACGCGCATAGCGTCGGAATCCTGCAAATACAGGGCGGTTCTTGGGGGAGCGACGAATGACTGTGCTTTGATTCATGCTCAATGCCTCCTGGCAAACTGAAGAACATCGTGTTCTTCATGGGCTCAATGTACCGACCGGTGGCACATCCATGTGCACTTTGACCTCGTGGTCGACCGTCCGATACGTGTCCCGTACTGCGCCCTCGTGCAGTCGGTTGGTTTCCCACGACGGCTAACCGCCGTGCTCCACCTACACCCACCGTACATCCACCGTGGATCACGTCAAAAAATAACTTTCTTTTTTTAACCTAAGCCGCTCAATCCAGCAGCGCCGCGCTCTAGCTTCAGGGCCGAGGTGTCGAACGGCGAGGATCTTCGGGCTGATAGAGTGCATCGATTTTGCTGCGATACTTCTCGAAAACGCGGCGTCGCCGAACCTTATTCGTGGGCGTCAGCTCGTCATCGATCGCAAACGGCGTCGTAAGGAAGTCAAACTTCCGGACAGCCTCAAAGGATGCGAGTTTTCCGTTCACTTCCTGAACATGTCGAGAGATCTCTTCAAACAGTAACTGCCGCCGCTCTTCTTCCGTTCCAGACGCTGCACTAAGCCATTTTTCTACGGGCCCACTTGCCAGCGCAAACAGTGCCACCAGATAGGGACGTTCGTCTCCAAACACTACCGCAGACTCGACCAACGGGTGATTTCGAAGCGCGTCTTCTAGCGGCGAAGGTGCAATGTTTTTCCCACCCGAGGTAATAATCAGGTCCTTCTTTCGACCCGTAATATGCAGGAATCCATCGCGGTCGTATTCGCCCAGGTCTCCCGAATGAAACCAGCCGTCCGGCTGAATGCTTGTGGCCGTCTCGGTGGGGCGGTTTCGGTAACCCCGCATTACGGACCGGCCGCGAATAAGAATTTCACCGTCCTCAGCGATGGCGACCTCAACACCCGGCAGCGGGCGCCCTACCGAGCCTAACCGATATTCATCTGGAAGATTTACAGTCGCGACGGCAGTCACTTCAGTCAGCCCGTAGCCTTCGAGAATCTGAACACCAAGGTCATCAAAAAACTGACCGACACGTAGCGGGAGCGGCGCGCCGCCCGAAATCAGAAACCGAATCTTTCCGCCAAAGACTTCTTTGGTTTGGGCATGAACGATGGGGTCAATCAACTGGTCGGCGACAAAACGTGCGATGGGTCCCGCCATCGAATCACTGGACATGGCTTTGACGTCGTGCCGTATTTTATAGACCGACGATGTCCACTCGTGTTTCTCGATGTCGGCCATAATTTGTTCTTGGATTTTCTCCAACACATGCGGCACGGCCGCAAAAAACGTGGGCTGGAAGGTTTGCCAGAATTCTTTGAGCCTGTGGAGTTCGCTCACAAGTACTGTTTCGATTCCGTAGCCAATGGCCGTCAGGTAGAGCACTCGGGCAAAAATATGGGCCAGCGGCAAAAAAAGCAGCTGCGAATCGGACGGCCGCAAAATTCGGAGGCCGTTTACAGCGGAGATTTCCGCGACGAAGTTGTCATGTGTGAGGATGACCCCGAGTGGTTCGCGGCTGGTTCCAGAGGTGTAAACAATACTGGCGACATCGGTCGGCTGAATCGCGCGGCGCATGACCGAGACCAGCCGTGGGTTGTCCACAATCGCCCGCCGCCCTTCCCCTTCGAGTTCGGGCAACGACTTGAGCTCGAGCCTCCCACAGGACACATCATTAAGGCCGAGTTGCCGTTTGCCGTCGGGCCGTGGTTGGCGAAACACGACTTCGGAATCGAAGATCACTACTCGAGTGAGCGAGGGATAATGTTCGCTCGCTTCGACGATTTTTTGCAGCTGTACGGGATCTTCGACAAACACCGCAACGGGTTCGCAGTCCTGCAGGATCGTCGCAAATGACTCAGCCGGGCTCGATGCGTAAAACGGCACACTCACCGCGCCACACATCATGATGGCAATGTCTACGAACGCCCATTCCGGCCGAGTTTGCGACACGAGGGCAATCCGGTCGCCGGATTTGACACCCCACATCATCAGTCCGGCGGCCAGCCGTTCAGAAATATCAAACCACTCACGCCAAGAGATGCCGTGAGTCATAACGGATCCCCGCAGCGCGACGTCTGGGCCGGATGCGTTGACACGTTCTTCGAAGATGTCGATGAGCGTTTGAGTCATTTAAACAAAAAGACCCACGATAAACGTGGGCCTGTGGGGGGAGACGAAACTTGTTCAGCGGTTTATTCAGCGATCACGGCGTCGAGTGAAGCGATTACGTTTTCACTGTACTTCGAGATCTTGTCGGCTTGAAACTTGATTTGGCGAACTCGCCATTGGTACCGAGTCGTCGCGTTCGCGCCGCCAGACTTGAGAATCTGGGTTTTACCGATCGGAATATAACCAACCATTTCGACGGTGCCTTCGTTGCCCGACCCGGGGTACTCGACCTTGAGTTTGCCTGGCTCGTCTTCGGCTGGACCGCGGCTGATAACTAGGGTGCCTTCTTTAGGAAGATAGCCTTCATCGCCACCCGATTTGAGTGCGTGTTTGTAGTCAAATACAACGCCAAAGAAGTCGGCCTCGAGGATTTTATTGTCCTCTTTAAGTTTCTCCAACTCTTCTTTGTCCACGGTATTGGTCAACCGATTATGTTCCATCAACATGGCACCAAGTAACTGCGAATCCGTGGTGTAAGAAGTGATCTGGTCGATCGCGACTTGGCCAATCAGGAGGCGGTTATTTGCGAGGAGATTGCCGCCGACCACAAAATCCGACTTGGTCAGCGATTCCGCTGCTGCAAAGTCGACGGTCGTGTCCTTGAGCGCCATGATTTTAGGCAATTCTTCGTTGAATGCGGCGATCTTCTTGCTGAACGTTTCTTTCAGGCCGGTCGCGTCCGCGATTCGCGCACTGTTGATCTCGTTCTGGAACACGGTGGTGGACACCGCGTAGCCAATCACCGCGCCGAAAACCAGACAAATTGCGAAAATGACAATCACGCCCTTCGAAAAAGCGGGAGCGCGATCCATTTCGTGAATGTCGATCTCGGTCGGTGCGGTTGCCATGACCTCTGCACGCCTGCCCTTTGAAGCCGCTGGTGCGGCAGGAGCTGCGGCGCGTGGGGGCGCTTGCATTTGAGGTGCTGATTGTTGCGGTGCCTGCGGCGGCGCAAAACTTGGCGCGGCCTGCTGTGCCGGAGGGCCACTCGAAACGGGTGGGCCTGTTGGAGCACTGCCTTGTCTTGGAGCACCTGGAGGGGTGAACTGACCGGGCGGCGCGAAACTAGGCGAGGCTGGGGTTGTCTCGGCTGCCGTAGCTGCTGGCCGCGCTCCGGGGGGAGGCGCTGCGCCAGGTGGGGCGGCGACTGGCTTGGTAAGACCAAGACGCGCCTTCAGATCTGACAAATCGGGCTTCTTTTCCGTCAAGGCTGCCTCCTTAAAGGCGGTGCTGCTAGCGCCGTTGGGCGTCTTCTATCATCAAAAATAGTCGCCGCAGGCTAAACCATCGGTTCAATTTCCGTCAAGGTTGGATTCCTCGCCCAACGTCGCATTGGTGCTTCGTGTCTGCGCCGTGGTTGCAATTGCAGGGCCCCTTGATAAAGATGTCGCGGACAGAAGGCGAATACACGATGCCACGGATATATGGATGCGCATTTCCTCACTTTTTAAGTTCTCATTATTGCTCATGGCGATGTTTGCCATGGCCTGCGGCGGATGTGACGAGAGCTTCGACGGCACAGCCACGGTAGTTTTGGAGTCGGTTGACCCCACGATTGGATATGTTGGAGTCGACGTTAGTTTCGAGCTTCTAATCACTCCTGGTGCCAATACGACGGCCGAAGGAATGACCTGGCAGGTCGATTTCGGGGACGGCTCTCAGGTCAGTGGCGACGGTGTCTCGGGGACGGCGCGGCACGCATTTGAACGTGGCGGCGAGTTTGAGGTCGTCGTGAAAGCGGTGTTCGACTCGGTGGAAGTGGGCCGAACGACGACAAGCTATCGTGTACTTGCCCCAGTCGACCTTGAGTTAGATAGCATTCGCGGGGCCCCTGCCAATCTGCGAACCGAAGAAGACATCACGGTCTCGCTCGCGATGCATAATAATACCGCCACTGATGTCGTGGCCGAGTTCGACGTCGGGATCTACCTGTCGCTTTCGGCCGATGTAGCCGCCGAGGACGTTGCTGCCCTGCCCTTTATCGGAACTGTGTTGTTGCAGGGGACCGGGCCTGATGATCCCGTCATCGTGAGCGGAGACGATCGCAGCGCGGGGATTACCACTATGATCCCTGCAAATGTGCCGTCAGGGGATTATTTCTTGGTCGGCCTCATCGACCCCGCAAACAAGGTTGGAGATACCGACCGAAGCAACAACCTGCGGGTGAGCGCCGGAATTGTCCGAATCGACAATATCAAGGACTCGATCCCGGACGTTACGATTGCTAACGCGGTGGTGATTCCCGACCGAGCATTTCCTACGCTGAACACAATTACGCGCGGTTTTACTATCCAAAACCTGTCGAACGTCGATGCATTTGGAGTCGTTCACCGCACGTATCTTTCGATTGGCGACGATGTTTTAGACGACTCCGATGTGTTGATTTCCGAGAGTGATCCTTTTGATGTGGTCGGTCGTGGTCTGGTTGAGATCAATCCAGTTGCAGTGGTCCTCGACAACGAAATCACACCACCAGAAATGCAGGAATTGACGGTCTACGTGTTGATTGTGTTGGAAGTCACCGATGGCAATGAAAACAACCTCGACAACAACATGGCCGCGTTTGAAATTCTGGTCACCGACCAGCCCGTCGAGGGACCAGACTTGGCCGTTAAGGCATTCAATGTGTCCCCAGATCGCACGTTTTTGAATGGGACACTTGAGATTTCGGCGACGATCACAAACGAAGGGACGATTGATGTCGGATCGTTCTTTTGCGGCATCTACCTAGGAGCCAATCCACGGGTGAACACGCAGGCTGACCCAAGATTGGACAACATCAATATCCCGGCCTTGGCCAGCAACGACACAGTCGTCGAAGAGCGACTGATCGTGGTTCCCGGTCTGTACGACCCGGGGACTTATTACATCTACGTGGTGTGCGACCCGCAGAACGCCTTGCAGGAAGCTTTCCGAAGCAATAATTCTTACGTGTTCCTGACGCCGATCGTCATCACGGACGAGGTGGATGTCGACATCTACGCGGAATCTGTCACGGCTCCGGCCCAAGTAACTGACGGGGACGCGTTTGATGTTGTGATGAATGTCTGTGTACTGGGGTCGAATCCTTCCGGCGCGACTCAAGGCAAAATCTGGCTCTCACCGGGGCTCAACGTCAATTACAACGCCACGCCCACGCTCGTATTCGACGTGCCCAACGTCCTTCCCGGAGAATGCAAAGAAGTCACCGTAACGTTGGACGCGGACTGCCTAGATTTTGTGGATCGCTACACCATTGGCGTGGAGCTCGATTCGAGCAAAGTGCTGCCAGAAAACGACGAGACCAATAATCGAAAAGCCGCATCTGGAGCGACGACCATCCAAGGTGATTTTTGTGCATGTGTCGAAGATACCTTTGAGCCGAACGATCGTGCCAATGACGCGAAGCTGATTCCGCCCGGGGCTTTGTCAGCTGCGGTCTGTGCCGCTGGCACGTGCGACTTTTTTGCTGTGGATGTTGCGCAAAACGATTCGCTGGTCGTTCGTACTTTGTTCAACGGGTCAAAGGGCCGACTCACTACAACTTTGTTCGAACCATCGGGAGTGCAGGCGATCGACAACGATACCGCTCAGGACACTCAGGAAGTCGCGACGTTCTTGGTCCCACAGACCGGCCGATACATTTTTTCGGTTTGTGGAACCGGCGGCACGCGGAATCTGTACGATCTCGATGTTCAGGTGATTCCACAGGCCTTGGGCGTAGACATCGTTGCGCGAGATCTGAGCATCCCGGCATCGACTTCCTATTCGGTCGGCGCCAACCTCGATGTCGGCCTGCGCGTCTACAACGTGGGGCAAGCAACAGCTTCCCCGTTCGAGGCAGCCGTCGTGATTTCATCGAATCAGATTATCGGCGACGCAGACGATGTTCCGGTGACATCCATCCAGGTTCAATCACTGGCAGGCGGCGCGTTCAGGGATATCGTGATTCCGTCGATTCTACCGACCTCGTTGACCGACGGTGACTACTATTTAGCTGTGAACTTGGACCCTGCCGGGCAGCTGGTAGAGGCCAATCGCGTCAATAATTTTGCGGTCTCCCGCAAGATTTCAGTGGTGACTCAGTGTTATGATCCGCTCGAGCCCAACGACAGTTTTGCGGGCGCAAAAGTCATCACCGCTGGCTCGTTTAATAATTTGGTCGCCTGCACGGCAGCTCCGGACGTCTATCGTCTGTGTCTGCCTGACGGCAAGAAGTTCACGGCAAAAATCCTGTTCGATTCTGCTGCTGCCGACATCGATATGGAGCTGTTCAACGAGCAGTTTCAGCTGATTGGTTCCTCGGCCACGTCGGCGGGTGTTGAACAAGTGTCCCGTGACTACGTCAACGGTTCCCAGTGTTTCTACATTCGAACTGTCGTGATCGCCCTTCCCGGCCAAATCGTCGAGACCACCTACACGATGGATATCGATGTTCAAGACGTCGACCCAGCACTGCTTTGCGGATCGGCTTTCGAGCCCAACGACTCTTTCAACACCTCGTCGAGCCTGCTTGCCGCAACCAGTCAGACCTTCACACTCGACCGCTGTCCTGCGGTCGACACCGATTTTTTCTACGTGGATTTGACCGCGAGTCAGCGAGTGACGTTCACCGCCAGCTTGGCTCCGGTTGCGCAGCAAGGAACGCTCAGGCTTCAACTCTATTTGCCGAGTCGCACGCCCGGGCCCAACATTGAAACAGCCCCAGGTGTTCCGTCGGCGTCGCTCTCCAACTATTTGGTTCCCCAGACGGGCCGGTATTTCCTGCAAGTTACCGTGAGTGGATCTCAACGCAACGTCACATACGACCTTGATGTTACCGGCCTTGTGGGCGTCGATTTACAGCCCAATAATCTGGCAATCGGACCCGGCTCTTACCGCACCAACGACGAGATTCGATTCGGATTTGTTCTTGGTAACCTCGGGACCGTTTCGGTGACCACACCGGGTTACGAGTTGTTCTACGGAACGTCGCCAACACCCACTGGTGCAGACATCTCACTTGGAACGTTCGTTGCTCCGACGATTGCTGGAAATTCTTCTGCTTCAGTGGCAGACCGAGCCAATGTTCCAGGCAATGTAGCTGCCGGCCAGGGTTACCTTCACTTAGTCATTGACCCGGCAAACACCACTGCCGACGTGAACACGGCAAACAACACCATCACGATTCCCATTTCCATCGTGCCTTGAATGGAGCTCACGCAAGCCATCGACGATCTTCGGGCTCAGCTTCAAGCGGCGGCGATTCCCGAAAAGGCCACAGACATGGCGGCCTACATGAAAACTGAGATGCCATTTTACGGAGTGAATCGGCCGTCGTTGAAGATTATCGAACGTGACCTCAAAAAGAGATTTGTCCCTGAATCCGCAGACGAGCACAGAGACTACATTCAGGCCATTTGGGCGCTACCTCATCGCGAAGAAAAGTATGTCGCAATCACGATGGCTCGGGCTTGGAAACACTGGATCGATGCCGAACACCTGGACATCTACCGGCAGTGGATCGAGGAAGGTGCTTGGTGGGATTTGGTCGACGAGATCTCGGTTCATTTGGTGGGTGGCGCGTACTTAAAGGACCGTGAAACTATCGGTCCGGTGATGGACGAATGGATCACCGATACCAACCTTTGGGTTCGGCGCGCCGCCATCATCTGTCAACTGACGCACAAGAAACAGACCGACGTTGGGCGGCTATTTGACTACTGCGTTCAGTCGGCCCACGAAAAAGACTTTTTCATTCGAAAAGCCATTGGCTGGGCGCTGCGTCAATATTCTTACAGCGCGCCTGAAAGCGTGTACGAGTTTCTGACAACTTATCGGAACGACCTTTCGAACCTGTCGTTCAAGGAAGGCTCCAGAATTCTGACCAAGAACGGTTGGTCATTCGAGGAACATTGATGGAATTCAAGATTGGACATGTCTCCGACCTACATATTTGGAGACTCAAGGATGCGCGAGTTCGCGACTTTTTGAGCAAGCGGATCGTGGGCGCGGCCAACCTGTTCTTGCACCGAAACAATTCACACTCTCCCGCCGTGGCGCGGAAGGCGCTTAAGCGACTCGAGGAGTTGGAGGTCGACCATGTGTGCATCAGTGGGGACCTCACAAACTTGGCATTGCCCAGTGAATTCGAGGCTGCACTGGAGGTTGTTTCTGAGATCCCAAATTCCCAACGACGCGTCAGCATCGTGCCGGGAAACCACGACTATTATACACCCGATGCGGTATCGCGTCGGTTATTCGAAAATACGTTCCAGCCGTGGCTCGTTAGTGATTTGCCTTCGTATCAGCTTTCCACCGGATATCCGGTGTGTCATTTGCGCGGGAACGTAGCGATCATTTCGCTGAATTCAGGCATTGCGTCCTTGCCGATGATGGCCATCGGGCGGGTGCAAGACGATGAACTTCGGGCGACCGCGGCGTTGCTTGACGATCCGTTAGTTCGCTCCCGATTCAAAGTGGTCGTGGTTCATCACCCTTTGATGCCCACGGCCCATGTCCGAGTGCAGGCCCTTAGGCACCTGGTCAACGCCGATGAAGTGGTTGCTGTCTTGAGGCATGGCGCGGTCGATTTGGCTATTCACGGACACAACCACCATGTGTCGACGTGGACCCTGCCACACCTGCGTGGCACAGGAACGATGTGGATTTGCGAGGCCGGCTCCACATCGAATTCGTCTCCGTCGGATCCTCATTTCGCTGGTTCCTTCAATGTTTTTACCATCGAAGATCGCCATCTAGCCAAAATCGAGACCCACCTGTACGACGGCTTTGAGGACTCGTTCGTTCATTGGCGAGAAGAAGTCTACGAGCGTGTGCTTGATGAGTGATTGGTTGCCAAGAGTCGCGGAGCGATTTTCCCTCAAACTAGGTACTCGTGGCGGCCAGCTCTGGGCTCGACGTCGGGATGTGACTGTCGAAATTCACGGGATGCCTTCAGGTGACTCGCCAGACGAAAAGCGTGCCATCTGGGCTTCTCTACTTGGTGTTCGACTGGGGATCGATCGAATCACGACGACGTATTCTCTTGAACAAGAACGCCCCACTCCGCTGGCGTCCGACAAAAGACATGAGAGCCCGTCGCTTTACGGCGCCCGTCTGCTTTGGCTCGTACCCAATCAAACCGTGATCACCGCTCAAGCAGTATGTGGTGACGCGATCTGCAGCGCGCCATGGCACGACGACTTCGTGAATATTTTTGTGACTGCGTGGAAAAAGGAGTGGCACGTTTTTGCGGAAAATGACCTTGAAAGCGTCAGCTTTGACGCGGCGAATCTTCACGATTTCGCGCGTTATGCACTTTTTAACGACGAGGCGACTCAAAAACCGCGGCCTCAGCTTCAGCGTCTGCCATTTGGGAAGATACGGCGATATGAAGCCGTCGACGGAATGATGTCATCGCGCGGAGTATTAATGCCGGACTACGATTGGGATGCAGCAGCAGCAAAAGGTTGTTTTTGCCTGCCCAGCAGAGACGTGATGATCGTGGGCGAGCCCTTGGAAAAAGAAGACGACCGAATCTACTTCGAGGTGGCAGCACAGGCTCGTGAGGTATGGTCCCAAGCCGATTACCCCTTTGGGTCGTCAGTATTTAAGATCGAAAATAGTGGGTTTGAACCCGGCCTGGCTCAATGGCGAGCCTCGAACGAGCCATCCAAAACGGATATCCGGGTTCGACGCCTATGAGGAGACAAGAATGAACTCAGAATCCGTATTAAAATTTATCGAAGCGCTGCGATCTGAAAAGGTCGAGGTCGAACAGGTCGGGAACACGCTAAATGCGGTCCGCGGCATCGGGCCCTTTGCCCATCAGGTGAATCTTGACCTCGATGCGTTCGATGCAGCCTTGGCAGCTCGCCCCGATACCCTTGCGGAACGTACGATCCGCGCTTTTGCCCGTGGTGTTGCCACGGTGATGACCGAGCCTGCGAGATCGCCTGCCAAATCTTGGAATTTTACCCGTGCCGCTGGCAGAATGGCTCCCAGTTTAGTGCCCTCAGCGTTCCTTGACGGCGCCCGCTGTGCCACTGGGGGCGACTCCGCATTTGCGGTCCCGTTTCATGAGGACGTTTTTCTGGTCGTTGTCCTGCAAATCGATCGAGGCATTCGATTGCTCACGCAAAAACAAGTGGATGAATGGGGTGCGACCGCCGACCGAGTCGTCGCTGCCGCCCGCAGTTTGTTGTTTCACCATACGCAGCAAGCACGCTGGGAGAAGATTGGCGACGGCCCCGTTTTTCGCGTTGCTGGAACCGGTGAAAACGCGGTGCGATCGCTTGTTTTTGCGGACGTGTTTTACTCGGAAATCGGCCCCAAGATACGTTTTGGCATTCCATCCGAAGAAGAGTTCCTTTTTGTGACCGACGACTCCGCCGAAAAAGTTCAAGCGTTGAAATCGATCATCGAAACCGTTTCACGAGACGCAGAACACCAACTGACCACTGCACTTTTTGGATTTGAGAGCGCACTCCCAGTAGCGGTTGAACACTGATGATTGATGAAACCCTTCCAGATGTCGTGCAGCAGTTCCTTCGGGCTGGCCATAAACTCGAGAGGATCGTGCTGCATGAAAACGGCGTTTGGCGGCATGAAGGTCTGGATTTTGAAAACCCCAGGATCATCGACCTGTTTTTCAAAAGTGTTGGACAGACCGAAGGCGGAACCTGGATTCTTGAAGTTGGCCCGTTCACGTATCCAATTGCGGTCGAGAGAACCGGCTTTTTTGTCACGGGTTTTTCGTTCGAATCCGGGCAGATTATACTCTCAGACCACACTGAAGAGTTACTGGACGCGTCCACGCTCGTTTACGAGCCAGAAGGCAAGCTCTTCTGCCGCGTCAAATCTGGGGCATTTGAGGCGCGTTTTCTGAAGGACGCCTACTACAAACTTGCTCAACGAGTCGAGGAAGGACCCGACGGCCTTTACGTTGAATGGTTGGGACAGCCGCACCCGATTGGTCAAAACTGAATCACGCGGGTTCTGGACAGGCGCAATCCCATCTTTAGTCCCTTCTTGTTGCCGAACTCGATGAGGCGAGCGGCATCGCTGCGGCGCTTTGACTGCGTGGTCGCGACCTCGATGATATCTTCGAGTTTTCCCTGCAGAAAAATCATCAGGCATTCGTGCAAAGACTCGCCCCCCAGAGACAACGTGGCCATGTCACCACTCACCGACAACCACGCGTTTTCACCGGTCCTGCAAAATTTGGCGAAGATTCGAAGGCGGTCGGTGTTCCAGCACGCTACGTCTTGCCAACCGGATGCTTTGAGGGTGTCGCTCGCCAAGGAAGGCTCTTCTTCGGCGTCTTCCGAGAGTTCCACGATGCGCCAGCAATTCTGGCTGCACAGCCGCAGCAGCGTTTCGCGCGACTCGTTAGGGTAAAAACGGTAGCCGTTTTTTTTGCCAATATTGCGAGGTCGCCAGACC
>JBBKVQ010000398.1:0-6141 GCA_037968515.1 Bradymonadaceae bacterium | reverse complement strand
TATCAGGAAACGTCGAATCGTTTGCATGTGTCCGAGGGGTAGAGGGGCCTGGTCGCGCTACGATTGTGGCAACGTTGCGAGTGTAGTCAATATACTTGCGAACGCCAACTTGCTTAGTGCGCGATATGGGCAGCAATTGCGATGCTGTTCGCCATAATCGTCATCTGGGGGTTAACGCCCAAAGCCGTTGGATGGAGGCTTGAATCAGAAATGTAAAGGTTTTCAACGTCATGCGTTCTTCCGTCGGGTCGGACAACGCTGGTTTTGGGATCATTTCCCATTCTGCATGACCCCATGGGATGGCTCGCATAAAGCATCAATTCGGCAATATCCGTCACGCTTCGGATGAATTGTCGTGCTTCATTCCAGCTGGTGAAGAATTTTGCGTGGGAAACCAAAGGCCTTACGGCATGTGATCCAGCCAAAAAGAACATTTCGGTTACGAACTCAATACCCATCTTGAACTTACGTTGATCGTCGCGCGAAACGTCGTAATGAATGACGGGTGGGCCGGATTTTCCTGCTGTGATAGTCCCCCCGGAGCCGTCGCGAATGAGAAATCCACACGCAGCCAGGTGTTTGAAATCCTTCATGAATCGTGCAGAGTCGTGGCCGACGGTTCCCGCCTGAGCAAAAAAGGCCTCCATGGGCGCACTGAAAGTCTCGGCCAGGATCTCCCTCTCTTCAGGGTGTCGTGCGTAATACCCTTGGCTGGCTCCAGACCAGATTTTGACCTCGTCCTCCATGCGAGCCACCGCCCCGCAGCCCGGCTGGACATGGAGGTTCTTCCCGACCCAACCGCTTGAATTGGCTAACCCATTTCTTTGAAGAAGCATCGGAGTGTTTATCGCCCCCGCCGTGAGCACGACACGATCGGCTTGGATGTTGACTGTGGCCACCACTTCTTTTGTATCAGGGTCGAGCATTCGCCCAAGAACACCCACTGCGGTCTTATTTTTGGTCACGATCGTATCGATCAGCGTGTTTGTGAAAAGCCGCGTGCCTTTTCTAAGCGCTCGAGGCAGCCACGTCACATCTGCCGACGCCTTGCCCGAAGAGGGGCAGCCGGTCTGGCACGTTCCACATCCCACACAACCAGGAGTGTTTCTGGGCATATAAGTGTGGTGGACGCCCGGCATTTTCGAAAATCCACGAATGGCCACATGGGTGTTGCCACCAGCAACGTCAACGCGAGTGGGTTCGGGGCCGATCGCTTTTTCGACCTCGGTGTAAAGGCGATCCCTATCAGCCCAAAACTCAAGTCCCCACTGGGTCATCCATTCATCCAAGACATAGTCCGGTGTCCGAAATGAGATACCAGAATTGACCAGAGTGCCGCCCCCAACCCCCCGGCCGCTTGCCAGTGGGACAAAAGCATTGCCTTGCATCACCCGGGCGCCGGCATCCTGATAGATGTGTTCAAGTGCCCATGACTGTTTGCGCGTAAAGGAATTCGGTTTCCAGTAGCTGCCGCCTTCAACCACGATCACGTCCAGTCCCGCTTCAGATAGCTTTGCCGCGGACGTGAGACCGCCTGGGCCGGCCCCCACAATCACCACATCACATTTCAGGTCAATGGGGCCTTTTGCCCACGTTCCCGCCGACTGAATCTGGCCTCCCAGATAGTCCTGAGCACTAAAATCAATCTTCATGATGCGCCTACGCAGCTGTAGTCGAGTCCAGCTGCTTGGATGACTGCCGGATGTTCGCAATAACCCATTCCGAAGATCATCTTGAGAGAGGTGAACGCTCCCCGACGGGGACCGAGCCAAGAGTTATCCCACGCGGACAAGATATCGATGCGGTCCTCAAGAGGTCGCAGATGGAATCGAGTGACACCCATGTTCGAAAAGATCGCCATGTCGTCGATGGCATGAAGAAGCAGCCGCAAAAGGTTGGCGGTGGTGGCGGAAATCCCCGCCAAATAATGGTCAACGAAGTCCGGGAGTCCTACCTGATTGCCTGCCGGCATCCCAAGATCACCCGGGAACATTGCCTCGGCTATCGCTTGCACGATCAGGACTTCGTGGCCGCTTAAAAGCTTCATAGTGGTGGCAGGGGTTTGATCCCACCAGAAGCCGCCAATTCGCATGCCAATCACGGCAACTATGCCGGCGCCTGTGCCTCCCAGCGCCTTTAAAAATGTTCTTCGATTCACGTTCCACCTCACAACAATTGGAGTGTAACAGAACCGTCCACAAACAAAACCGACCGGGCGGTTTTTTTATTATTTCTAAATTTGGTTGGGCGGCCAACCTTAATTCTTGAAGATGCCTTCCCATGTTGATACACCCCCGTAATCGGAGGAAACATGACTGACACAGCACTTACCCGTCTTGAACGACTTGCGGCATCCCTGAACCCAGGTGTGATCTCGCAAACCAAAACATTTGCACGAACTCACGAGGCCGCTGGCCAGCCGTGGTTCATTGCTGGGGTCAGTGACGGAATGGGACTCCACACGGCTATCGCGGCCATTGAATCCGGAGCCCTCAAGTCCGGAGTTGGGGTCTACTGGGAGCCACCACACCTGCTTGAGTTCGACGAAGAAGGTCTCCCGGTCTCACCGATTCATCGTGCGCGAGTCGAACATGCGAACGCGCTTGAAGAGTTTGCGCGTCGTCGTGGTGTCGAGTTTAAGACGGTGTTTTCAAACTGCATACTCGCCCCTGACCGCGATCTGAAGGGGCAGCCCAAGGGTTCGGTTTTGCCAATGCCTGCTGAGATCCTCACAGCATTGGGCAAACCGATGGGTAATCTTATTTTCATCAACTCCGTCGCGTTCGGAAAATGGATGTGTCCTCGGGAAGGCGCTGCACCGACACGTGCGCCGATGATTGGCTTTGATGGAACCTTAAGCTGGGCTTCCGGCAAGCCCTACCATACCCGCGGATATCAGGAGACGCTCGACACGATGGGCCGAAATCACGGCTGGATGTTGGATGCGCTGAAGGAACATGGATTTCTTGGAGCGCGCTCATTGAGCGCATTTTTTACATGGGCAGGTGGGTCACAGCGTGTTTCCTCGCTAGAAGGGATTTATGGCAGGGGCGCTCTCGGAGACGCAAAGATCTTGGGCGAGGCAGAGGTCGTGCGGCGTCGAATCGAGGAGGACGGTACCTTTGGTGTCCATGCGGTTGTTCGCCTCCCCGCGTTCTTGTCGGCAGCCCTCATGGGAATTCCAGGCGGTGGATTTTTTGGCATGATCTCGCGTCGTGTCCTCGAAACTCATGGCTGTTTTGACGGAATGCCTGAATTGGCGAGCCGAATGGTCCGGGAGTTCTTTGGCAGCGAATGGGTTGCTGAAAATCCAATTTCGCAGATCGAATTGGACCACGCCGAATGTCTTTACCTGGACGAAATCAACGCCAACGTCGCTGAAGGGACCCTGCGCCTTGAGGCGATGGAAGAAGGTCTGCCGGTCAGCGCTGCCCAAGTGAGCGCAGGGTTCTCGGATCTTTTTCCAGAGAATCACGAACTCTTGCTCGAGGCTATGATCCCTTCATCGCCCAGCCAGGTGGTCGAAATTGACCTGCCGATTATCGCATTGAGTGAGGGTCTCCCGGACCTTGTGTTTGAAGCCGTCGGAGTGACACGACCCACATTTATAAGTGTGATCATGGGAGATCTGGACGTGACCGGAATGGTGAAGGCGAAGGTCTCCCGGTTCTCGGATCACGTGGTTGTCGAGGCGTTTTCGGAGGGGCGATGGGTCGCAACGGTTGCGGGTGCATCGCGTCCTCTGGGTGGACGTCCGGAAGACCTTGGACTTCCGATTGGAACCCTGAAGCCCGGCATTGAAGGCCTGCCGGCGGAGATCAGGGAAGCCGTCGCACGTGCGCGTGCGCTGACGTTTGAGATGTCTCCGACTCTGCCGGCTGAAGCAATGATGTATGTGAATTCTATCGGCCCCACGGTCGCGATGACATGGGTGGACAGCGATGCCCATACATGTGGCAGGATTACACTGACAGCGTAGCGGTCTCCCGGTCCATCGCAGACTGAATTGTACGAAGGTCTTCCGGTCAGTCCATCAGATCAGAGGATTGCCGGTCGATGAAATACCGTCTGGCTGCGACGCCGAGAGAACGAGTTGCGCCCGCAGCGATGGACGACGAGATAAGTGTTCCTGCGACGGGCACGGTATTGATCAGTGCTCTCGCGATCTCCCGTAGCGCCAGACTAGCCCCCACGTTGATTCCAATCGCACTTCCGAATTCGGCTGCCGTGCGAGGCGTTAACCCACGACCACTCAACCAGGCGATGCCACCAATCATGACAACCTGCACGCTGGTGATCGGGATGCTGGAAGCAAAGGGCACAGGAATGGCGGCGATGGTTGCGTTGACTGAAGCGGCCACACGAATCATCGAATCTGCCATTTGATGTTTTGCGCCAACTTCCGGTGATAGCCGAGCCACAGCAAATTGAAGTTCTTCAGGCAAGCCATCGAGCAATGCTCTGACGAGTTTCCCTGGCCTAGAAAGCTGCACTACGGTCGCAAAATCTCGCGGAAGACCGCCGTCAACCAAGCCCTTTTTCACAGCCTGCATGGTGACAAAATCACCGACTTCGCGCTGGTCGTCGCGTCGATGGATTGCAACGACGATCGGCGGCGTCGTATCCCAAATTTCTTGCGAGGCCTCTTGGATGGCCAGGATATCCTGGATCCAGTCTTCGACGTCCGACCGATTTGAAGGCAGTAAGGCTAGGGTGACGTCTGGGCGATCGTACTTAAGCGCCTTTGTCCCGCATTTTCGAAGGTCTGCGACATCGAGTGTTCCACCATCGAAGTGCCAAGGTTGCCAACGACCTCGGCCGACTTCTTCATGCACGTCGACGTCGCGCGGATGACCACCCAATTCCTGCCACATACTGCGGATTGGAATCTGCGGATCTCCAATGATGACTACTTTAGGAATATGTGATGACGAAATGGTCCGGCGGATCAGATCCAGGTCTCCAAGAAGTCGATCACGCTCTTCGAGCGAAAGCGAAGCAACTGCACGAGACACCACGATCTCGTTGAAGAGCCGTTGGGCTGTTTCCGCCAAGTCGTCGTGGGGTTGAATCATGTATAGCGGCTGAGCTGTTCTGCTGTGATGGCCCCTTCGCGCTTGATTTCAACCACGCCTTCATGAACGCCGATGATCGTCGAGGCTGAATGCGGAGCAAGATCTCCCTCATCCACAAAAAAATCGACCCGACTCACGAAGTTCTTTCTCACCTGAGCAGGAGATGATTCGCCGTGTCGCTTCTCTTTATTTGCGCTGGATACCAATAACGGTCCACCAAACGATTCCAGAAGCCGCTGAACGAGATCGTCGTCTGGCATCCGAACACCGATATGACCGTTGGCTTTGGTCAGCTGTTTCGAGACTTTTTGGGGAATGGCATCACTCGGATAAAAAAGAATCGTCAGAGGGCCTGGCCAGAAATCGGCGGCGATCTTTTGGACCAGTGGTTCGACTTTTTCCACCAAATTAGTCAGGCCTGCCATGTCTTTGATGAAAACAAGCGATGGGGATTTTGATGTCTTTCGTTTCGATTGCATCAGGTTGATCACCGCGTCCTCATTGGTGAGGTCGGCAAGGATGCGATAGGTGCCGCGACACGGAACACACACAAGTCCGCCGTTCTGCAAGCATTTTGACATCTCCCGGATGGTTTCGGGGGACGATAGTTCAGAGGGTTTGACGGTTTTCATAGCCACCTTGGAGAGGGGGGAAGTGACTGTATCACGACGAGGAACTACGGCGATAGAAAAGCTCGCACGAAGCCAACGGTGACAGCAACGATCCCAACGGATATGTTGGAGCGCGTTGATGAAATTTGAAGAGGTTTCCATGGTCGATCCTGTCGTTCACGCCAAGATGACGATGCTGATACAGCACGAGAAGAAGCTTAAGGCTGAGCTCGAGGAACTGCGCAAAGACATACCGACTTGGGCCAAACGGGTAGAGCTTGCGCAGGCCAAGGGTATGGCGGACCTTGTGCGACAGGCCGAGGATCGGCTTCAGGCGCTCCAGGCTCGTGTTGCAGAGATTGAGCACGAGTTCGAGGTTATCCAGATGGACCGCGATATGCTCAGGTATCAGGCACGCCGACCCACCGGAGTTGAAGCCGAACGCGCGGAAGCGC
>JBBKVQ010000397.1:0-4974 GCA_037968515.1 Bradymonadaceae bacterium | reverse complement strand
GCCCTATGGCCTGCATGCGATTCCTGCGATTATTCAGACACATGCGAGCCACAAGGCTCGCGGACCAATCGCAGGCGCGGCTGGAGCCACGCGGACTAAGCACAAATCGCTGCGCGGCTGGAGCCACGCGGACCAATCGCAGGCGCGCCTGGAGCCACGCGGACCAATCGCAAATCGCAGCGCGGCTGGAGCCACGCGGACCCATCGCAAATCGCAGCGCGGCTGGGACCCATCACAAAGTCGCAGGGCGCGGCTGGAGCCACGCGGACCCATCACAAATCCCAGCGCGGCTGGAGCCACGCGGACCAAGCATATGCGCGGCTGGAGCCACGCGGACCAAGCGCAAAATGTGGTGCTAAAGCCTCAACGGGGTGGACTGACCCGAGTCAGCCGACCTCCAATCCAAAATACGCGGCGTACGCAATGAGTGCATCGGTCTCGCAGCGGAACATCTCGTCGGATTCGATGTTGAAAATCACGCCGCGAATATGTTCCCGGACATCCAAGATCTGGTCTAGCGCTTCGCTTGGGTCGAGCATCAACATCTTCGAATCCCCGTGGTGACCAAGCATTCGTTCTAAATCACGCAGGCGTCTGAAGTTCGTGAACGCGACCAGCCACGGTTCGTCTTCGCGCATGACCACCAGTGGAAAAGAAGCGGGGTCGTCGGGACGAGCCGGCAGCAGATACCACGCTCTGGACAAAAAAACGGCGCGCCACAACGCTTCGATATTGGCTTCGGTGGGGGCTCGGCGCGATTGTGCGACTAGGTCTCGGATTTCAATCATGGAATTTTGCAGTGTGGTTGGTATGTTCCGCGGCGTCTGCTGCCGTTGAGATCATATCATGCGTTGGTTTTGGATATTCGTCACCCTGGCCGTGTTTTCGCTGAACACACCTGCCCTGTTTGCGGTCGAGGGGGACACGCTTAGCGAGGAATCCCAACAAGTCGAGGGGTGGATATGCCCCATGAAATGTGACGGTCTGCGGTTCGACAAACCTGGCGATTGCCCTGTTTGCGGCATGCACTTGGTGGAAGTCGAACCGGAAATCTCGCCAGACATGGTGGATTCAGACTTTTTTGCGGCAGATCTTTTGGATGAAGCGCGAGCGGTCGCCCCCAAGGCTAAGACTGCTCTGATGCCCGGCTTGTCTCCGACCCACTTCTATGTGGGCGCGGGGTTGGTGGCGCTGCTGACACTTTTGCTCGGATTCGGCCTGCCGGACCCTCATCGGAACATGCGCAAGACCTCGGCACGATGGGACTATCCGCGAATCGAGCTGACTCGAGTCACCCGATGGGCCAAGTCCAAGCTCTTTCAACCGATCCTGCAGATACCCGTCGTGCTGGCGTTCCTGTTCGTGATCTTTGCTGGGCTTTTCGGGAATCCAGATCCCGCGCGAAATATCGCGCCCGTGCTGACGTGGAATATCTGGTGGATGGGACTCATCTTTTTTGCGTTTTTTGCCGGCGAAATCTGGTGCACGGTCTGTCCGTGGATGGCGATACCGGACTGGATCACGCGCGGGCTCGGCAAAATTCGGGGGTCGATGCCAGCGGGTTTGGGACTTCCTTGGCCTCGGTGGATGAAGACCTTGTATCCCGCCATCTTTCTATTCCTGTTTGTAACGTGGCTTGAGCTCGCCTACGAGGCACCGTATCGCCCTGATGTCACAGCCTGGATGGCGATCGCGATGGTTGTCGGTGCGGGCGCAACGCTGCTGATCTTTGAAAAGAAGGCGTTTTGCCGTTGGTTATGTCCTGTGGGACGAGTCACAGGGCAATACGGCACCACCGGGATGCTAGAGATCCGGCGACGAGACACCGCGATTTGCCATGGGTGTCAAACCAAGGATTGCCTCAAGGGAAACGAGCGCGGCCTGCCCTGTCCGACCTCCGAGTTCATGGGAGCGATGAACGAAAACACCTATTGCACCATGTGTACGGAATGCATCAAGACTTGCCCGCACGACAACGTGGTGTTGAACGTCCGGGTGCCGCTGGCAGACCTGATGGGCCCGCACCGGCGCAAGGTCGAGGAAGCTTGGCTGCTGCTTATGATTCTGGGGATCACGATCTTCCACGGCCTGGCGATGATTCCGCTTTGGACCCACGACACCGTGCCGCCGCTTCGTGAATGGGTCGACAAGACTGTCGGGTTTGACCCGGGCTTTCTGGCGGTCTTCACGGCGTCGATGTTCTTGTTTCTGGCGACGCTGGTAGGTCTTTACGCCCTATTTTGCGCGGGTATACGACTGGCGTCGGGCACGCTCTCGTATCGATTCAAAGACTTCTTTGTCGCGCATGCTTACGATCTTTTACCGCTGGCGCTTGCCTACCACTTGGCCCACAACTCACTTCATTTTTTCTATGAAGGAAGCAAACTGTTGCGGCTGATCAGCGACCCACTTGGTTGGGGCTGGAACTTGTTTGGTACCGCGGATTGGCCATTGACGATGCTGATTCCTATCCAGGTGCTTTGGGTCGCGCAGGTGGTCCTGGTCCTTAGCGGACAGGTGGCATCGGTGTTCATTACTCGGCGAACGCTGTTTCGAATGTTGGGAAATCGCCGTCAGGCCAGACGGGCGTTCTTGGTCGCAGCCATCTTACTGATGCTCGTGAGCCTGTTGAGTCTGTGGTTGCTCAACCAGCCCATGGAAATGCGAACAGCGTGATCAGAAGCGGTATTGAACGCCAGATTCGACGGTCAACGGCAGGTTCAAATCCCGATCTGAAAGTGGGAAGAAATAGAACGATCCGCTCATCCCAACCTGAACTTCAATCGACTTCACGACCTGCAGTTTAATCCGCGGGCGCACGTTGATGCCCACCAAGAGGTCGTAGGAATAAACAGTGTAATCTGAGGGGTCGTCATTGCAGCCGGGGATGATTTGATTGATGTCGTCGCAGACCTTGATATCGCCGATGGTCGATGCCTCGAGCAACATGCCCATGTCGGCGCGAAAGGGCCCAAACGAATAGCCAAGCCCTACCCCACCAAAGCCCCTTAACGTGGTGAAATTATCGTTCAAAAAGCCGTCGTTATCGCGAATGCTGGTCAAGATTTGAGCCGCGGCCAACACCTCGAACTCGCGAGTCATCAAGAAACTTGCGCCAAACGTCGCGCCATAATTTCCGAACAGTTCGACTTGAGATTCAGGGAAATCCAAAAACGACACATACGCGAAGTTCAGATCTATGGCCCAAGCGCTGTCGCCGGTCGACGACGATACGGTGTCGGTCACCGGGGTGGGCTCAAGCAAACATGCCGCGAATCGTGAGGTCAGTCGTGAGCCAGCTTCTTCCATCCCGGAGTCCACCAACGACAGGACCTCGAGTGATTCGACCGGAAGGAAATTGCCTTGGTCGCCATCAAACCAATGAAGCAAAACCGTGAAACCTCCTGCGTTAGGCAACACCGTCGCCACCACCACATGTTGCACATCGGCCACCGCAGCGAGTCGTTTCGCATCTTCCACATCGTTGCCGCTGCGCAACTCACGCTCAAGAGTGTCCCTGGCGCTGTCATAAAACTGAACGACATCCTCCGGATAAAATCCGGTCTTGAGGACCCGCGTCGGATCAAGGCGAATCATTTCGGCCATGATTTCAAGCGGCCGCGCCAGGTCTTTGCGTAAGTCGAGATGCGCAAGGGCGAGGTACATCATCACTTCGGCCATCTGGATAGGCTCAACAAGCTCCCAGCGCACGCTTTGATAGATGGCGAGGGCCTGTTCTAGGCTCTTCACGGCCCCTTCGGAGTCGAGTTCCTTGTATTTGGTCACGCCCATTTCGGCCCAAGATGCGGCGAGTCGGATGGACTCGTCGAAGGCGGGGCGGGTTTTGACCACTTCTCTCAAATCTTCGCGATCAAGCAGCTGAAATTGACCCTGACGTGACCGCAATTCCGCTTGAATTCCACGCAACAACGCGTCAGCGGCCCCCAACGCAAGTCCGGGTTCTTCGACTCCCACGTAGACAATCGGCATCACAGCGACACGTTCGGCCTTAACCTGTGCACTGAGCGGCAATGCCCACAGAAAGGCGATTAGAATGAAGAACGAGCGGCGCATCGGATCCATCATTGGGATGCCGGAATGTAGCTTACGAAGATTCAGCGCGGCAAGGGTGCGCGCTACTTAACGACCCGAGAGGTAGGCACTTTCAACGTTGCTCGTGAAATCTCCGGAAACCGATTCGCCCATCTGAACGGCATCACCGCTAAGTTCGACTTCGGGAGGGGTTTCGACTGTGAAGGCCGGGTCCATGATTCCGTCGATGAAAAACTCTTCGATCGTAGCGTCGGGAGTTTGCCACTCTGAGTACGAGCCAAATTCATCCGCCACTACGACAAATTCCAACCACTCAAGATTCGGGCTCAGGGTTCGCCCAGGGGCCGAAAACAAAGGCGACAGGTTCATGGTCGTCGAAGGTGTCGTGTAAGGAAGCGTTGTTGGCCCCTCAAATGACTCTGCAACTGCATCCAAAAATTCAGCAACTTCGTTGACCAAGATTTCGTCAGCCTGTGTCCACTGCAACACTGTGTTTTTTGTACCCACCTGGCCGAGTCGAAGGGTTTGAGCGCCGCCACGTGCCGCTTCTGCGAACGAATCGCCGGATTTCTCAAGCCGTTGCGGATTCTTGACGACTCGGAACAATTTTGTGCTCAAAAAACGCAAAACGTAGTCTTGGTAGAACCAGTCTTCGACATAGCCGGGCTCTTGAACGCCGACGTCGTCCCATTGGTTGCCAAACCCTTCGGACAGACTCCACGAGAACTCATAGGAACCGACGAAGTACGACAGGCTTCGAACACCAGAAACCATGGTCCGAAGGGCAGCCAATTCGGATTTACCCATCACAAGGTTCAAGTTTTGGTCGTGAAGCACTTCACCTGGCAGAAAGTAGGTCTTAAAATTCGATGAATCGATGGCAATTTGAAGATTGCGTTCGATGATGGACAGGTCGTCGGC
>JBBKVQ010000396.1:0-8603 GCA_037968515.1 Bradymonadaceae bacterium | reverse complement strand
GCTTACGACTGCCAATCCTAGCCACCAAGGTGATCGTGTCATCCCTGCTCCTTCACGTGTGTCGTTAAAGTACCGCTTGCGCGGCCTCCGCCGGTTCTTGAACTCAATGTTGATTCTTTTGATTTACGGTAGATTTCGCCGGGACCAGCGTCAAGCTCTGGCTTGCCGCTCACCCGCGTCATTACTCGCGCATCGGGTTGTCGAACACACATCGCCCGACCTTCACCTACGCTTCCGCACATCCACTCCTGTGGCGCCGCCGCCATTTGAGACGTAAATGCTTCATGTAGGTGTTGTCGAATCTGTGTCATCTAAACCACACTTTTTCTGTGTTTACTGCGGAACTCCGTGATTTGATGGTCTAATCGGAGTTACGCAACTTCTTCGCCGTTGGGCTTCGTAGTTAGAATATACACGTATCGTGCCACGAGCACGAGGACCGCTTAAATACTTGCGATGGCAGCATTATGTGATCCAAGGTAGGGTTATGTAGGTGATCAGTCTTGTTCGGAAACAAAACGTTTCTGAAGCGCCACCACAAGCGCCTCTGCCACGATTTTGTCCGGCTGTTTGGGCAAAGGCGAGTTTTTTGCGCACTTGCTGAGTTCGGCAATCTTGTGGGTCGCCCAATCCAGCACCTCTGCGTAGGTCATGGATCCGGTGCGTATGCTCTTGAGCCACGTGGCATCGGGTCGTTTGACGTGAACCTCCCCTGTCTGAAGGATCTCGAGCCCCATCAGCAGAAGTCGGCAAAGGTGGGCAGCGTGCTTGGTATCGTAGCCGTGAGCCTCTTCCAGCACTGCGCGATCCGGGTTTCGTTCGGTGCGCCAGGTTGTGTAGTGTTTCCACTTCTTGTGGGCGGCCTTAAATGCCCGCTCAGCATTGGCATCGGGAAATCTCCAGCGCCCTCCCAAATCTTGAGCGTTGAATAACGCCGGTGAGGGCTCCTGCGGGGCTGGTTCAACGAGCCACCGATGATGCCGTTCGATGCGCTCCAATTGATGAATCGCGTAGTGACCAAATCGGACGCCGACCTGCTTCGACAAGAAGATATCGCGGTGTTCAATAAGGGGGCGCCCGTAGGTTTCATCAATGAACAGGAAGTCTTCTTCGTTCGTGAACAAGGTCTCGATGATGTTGGGGTTTCCTTCGAGGGCCAGCCGCACAAACTTATCGAGCGCGTAAATCACGTGGTCGTTGGAATGATTTGACCACTGCTCAAATCGAGTTAGACCCAGCAGATGTTCGGCGGAAGGGATGCAGACACCGCGGGTATCAAGGTCCGAGCTAGCCGTATTGAGTCCATGGGCCTGCGAGCCGGCCACGACGTTCAAGATCAGGATGCCGCCGCCCACTTGTTCTTCAGTCAGAATGGGCACGGCAGATCCGAATCACGACGTCATCCAACGCGCCATAAGTGGTCACTTCGTCGGGCAGTTTGGAAGACAAAAAACTCGTCTCCAGCTCGGCGGCCAGCCGTTCTAAACACGGAATATGAGTAACGATGTCGGCCGTTTCTAGCGCGGTGTACTCCTTGCCATGTTGTTTTCGGTCGATCAAATCGCGCACACCTGGCTGCGGGTACAGCTCGAGCAGGCTTGGGAGATGCGCCAGAATCTGACCCGCCTTCAGTACATGAATGCCCGTCAACACGACTCGATATGCGTAGAGCATATCCTTGACGGTCCCAGCGGGGCCAACGACATCCTTGAGCTTGTTGGCAATGAATCCGCGATAGTGGTGGAACAGGTGACGAATCATGCATCCCTGGCCGACCTCACGTAATTCTTCGAGCCAGCCGCCATCAAAAACCAGCAATGGAGAATAAAGTTGCTCGAGCACATAGCCATTTCGGCGGGTCATCAGTCGGGCGAATTTACGGATATCGTGCGCCACCCAGTCGATCTCGAGCCCTGCTTGGTCGAACGAGCGTTCGAAGGTGGAGGTTTCTTCTTTGAGCGACAGACGCTCGTCTAATTTCAGTGAAAACACGCCACGAATATCGACATCGGAATCGGCCGATTCAAAGCCATATAGGTGTGCTCCGCTGATCGTCGCAAATACTGGCGTGGGTCCTGTCAGCACGAGTTCGGCGAAGCGTTCAGGTTGAAAAGTCATTCTTTATCCTTAACAGATATGCCGGAAAACACGCTCTCGCCGAGGTCGCCAAATCCCCACCTGCCCGCCAACTGTCCATTTGCGGCCCGAATCACGCCGACCATCGCCGGGATGTAAAAACACATCATGATCGGGAAAAACAGACCGCACGTCACCCCGGTGAGCATTGTAGAGATGAAAAACGCGATGAACGTCACCCCCGCAGCTTTGGCGTGGTGGAGTGAAAAACGATTATCTCGGGTGACCAACGGAATGATGAAAAGTGGCAACCCAAAGAGCAGACCCATGTAGGCGAGCAGCGCCATGGACCGTCCGGCGCTGACTTCTTCGTCCAGAATTTCGCCGGTTGGGCGATGGGACGAGAGCCGCTGAAGAGGGCGATCAGGAGCCGCATCGAGGCCAAGATTATCCTCTAGAGGTTCGTCATAACCCACCCAGCCATCGGTGCCTTCGCGATCATCATTCACGAAGATTTAGCCTTCTTCTTTTTCTTGGCCGCGGTCTTGGCAGCCTTCGCTTTTTCTTCAACGGCGCGAGTTTTGGCCGTCGAAGCCCAGACGCATATCGGACAGACCTCGTAGTCATGCCGAAGGGCCGGGCAGTGTTCTCGACCAAAATAGATGAATTGCAGGTGCCGTCGATTCCAGGTGTCTTCCGGAAAAACCTTCTTCAGGTCGGCCTCGGTGGTGTCGACGTTTTTCCCGCTCGAGAGGTCCCAACGCTGGGCGAGTCGATGAATATGAGTGTCGACGGGAAACGCCGGCACCCCAAACCACTGCGTCATAACGACCGATGCCGTTTTATGGCCCACGCCCGGAAGTTTCTCGAGCTCGTCGAGGGTCTCCGGGACTTTGCCTTCGTGGTCATCGATCAGGATATTGGCCAGACGGTGAATATTACGGGCTTTAGTGGGGGCAAGCCCACAAGTGCGAATGAACTCCAGGATCTCTTCGTCGCTCAGCAAAGCCATCTCGGCGGCTGTCGGAGCGGCCTCGAAGAGCGCAGGGGTAACCAAATTCACCCGGGCATCGGTCGTTTGGGCCGAGAGCAAGACGGCGATCAAAAGGGTGAAGCCGTCGGTGTGATCTAAGGGAATTGGGGGCTTGGGATACAACTCATCAAGGAGTTCTCCGATTCGGTCTGCGCGGGATTGACGGTCCATACTGGCCTCTTGTGGGGTCGAGCCCGAGTGTGCCGCGTGAACCCGTCGGTTTCAAGCGGTCAACCGTCCTTGTCTGCCTTTTCCAGGCGTGCTTGCAGTCGGCTTTCGATGTCGGCAAGTCGTGGTTGATCAAGCAGATAGACGTCGGCCAGGAAATTTGTGCGACCAAGTTCATCGACCCGCACGACATAATATTCGATGTGGACTGGCATCGGCTTATCGAGCTTGATCCAGGTTTCGGTCGGTCGGGCGTACCAAGCACTGACCGCGTCATCGTCCCATTTCCCTTCGCTAGAAAGGAGTTCTTTTGCCAGATCGTTGGGGTCTTGAACGCGCACGCAACCATGAGAAAACGCCCGGGTCGGCCACTTGAAGAAACCCTTATCTGGGGTGTCGTGAAGGTAGATGTCCCGATCGTTTGGAAACAGAAACTTGACGGTCCCCAAGGCATTTTTTGGCCCTGGCAGCTGGCGCATGTATTCCCGGCCAGTTTCGTCGACGACGGTCTCGATCCCCTGGGTAAGTAGGTACTCGGGATCGGCCGCAGCCTTAGGCTCGATCTCGTCTCGGCGAATGGCGTTGGGGATATTCCAGTAGGGATTGAAGACTACAAAATCCATACGGCCCGACATCAACGGGGTGGCGTTTATGAATTCATTTCGTTTTTCTTGAGGGTTCCATTTTTGCCGATTGGCCCCCGTAACCACGCGAAACCGCATGCCAAGTTCGCCCTTACGCCAAACTTCGGCGTGAAAATCTGGGATATTCACGTGAATGAAGTCCTCGTCTTTTCCCAATCGGGATTCTCTCCAACGCTGCAGGGTGACGCGGATCTGATCGCGTCGTTTTTCTGCGGGGACATTAAGACTAGCCAAGGTCTCGGCTGTGATTGTTCCGTCCTCCCACAGCTGGTGGGATTGTTGGTAACTTGAGACCGCCTCGTGCATTTGCGGGCCATAATGCTCAGAGTCGTCGCCAGCCCAGAACCCTTCGATTCGAAGCCTGTTTTTCAACGCTACGACCTCGACTGAGGCTTTCCCTGAACGCAGACCGAGCGTTTCTGGGGCGAGAGTCTCCCAACCATCTGCATGGACGAGGTCTTGATATCTTTGGAATGACTCGGTCAATCTATCGTATTGCTCGAAGGGAGGAATCACGGATGCCAGCAGGGTATGTACCTTGTCTGCGTCCTCAAAAACGGGCAGTAGCTGGGGAATCATTGAGGTCGCGGCAGACTCAACATCGGGTTTGATCAAACCGGTCCAATCCGCCGGCCGCGTCCATGCTGAATTCTGCCATTTCATTTGTGACGCGTACGTCGCCAGAGCGTCGCTCATCAGCACGTCAAGGCGCGCCCGAGCGGCCATGGAGTCTTGAATATAGTTTTGGCGCGATTGAACCGAGGCCGCCGTTGCGGGCGAAATTGCTGGATCTGCCAGCGCCTGAAACCACTCGTCATCGGTGGCGTCTGGGTTCGCATTCTCCCAGGCACGAAGAGCTGCTGCCTCGGCCGGTGTGGCCAGCAGGACCGCTGGTGTGGAGGTTGAGGCCGCGGCCAACTGCGACTGCATGGGTTCGAGGTGGACGTCTTCGCTCCACAGCCCGTGCACGGTTTCGGCGTCCAATAAAGTCGCCAGCAGGGACTCGCCGGCGTCAGTCAGTGGGCGAACCTCGCTGCCGACCCAAAGCGGCCGGAATCCACGTTTGGCGTACAGCGCCTGAATGCCAAGCAGATTCTTCAGTTCGAGTTCAGTGAAGTGTCCCGGCAGCAGCGCGGTTTCTATCGCGTGGTGGAAGGCGTCGTGGCTGACGACCTCCTCTATCAGCGCGGCGGGATCGGCCACATAGGCATCAGTTCGAGGCGTTAGAATCTCTTGAGGTGTCTCGGGGCCCTCGGTGCAACCAGCAGCCGCAAAGAGAATTAGGAATATGAGGGTCAGTCGCTGCATGGAAATCCGTATCGGTGTACCGCGTAGGAACGCGTACGTTGTCCTACATCCAAGAGTACGATGAAGTCGGATCCGATCCAGTTTTTTGGGAAATTGCCGCCGTGCTTGCAATAGCGGGCGACTCAGCGACGGCGAACCATCAATAAGAACCCGAGCAGCCAAATCAGGCTTAATGGAGAGCCGCCGGTGGTTGTACAACCCCCGCTTTCAGTGGTGATCGTTTGATCCTCAACAAATGTGGGCTCAACGTCGTTATCCGGAGTCGCCGGCGTAACGCCTGGCTCCGTCACCACAACGTCCGGAGCGGGCTCGGTGACGTCGACCCCGGTAGACACTGGGGTCTGGGCCACAAAAGCCTCACGCTTGGAACCGACCTCGCCGTTGCTGGATTGGACAAATACGGCGTCGATCGCAGCGATGGTCGACCCTCGAAGTGAAGGTACGATGCGAAGTTGGCTCACTTCTCCTGTCCATCCCGTGTGTTTGCCAACAGGAATCACGTAAGTTTCGGTGTCGGACGAAACATCGAAAGATACTGCGCGATCCACGGTGTAGGAATCTCCTTCGACTCCCCAATAGATGGCCGCTTTATGATCGCCTTCGACCTTCATTCGCACCACGATCTGGTCCCAGCTGGTTGTATCGATCTTGGCCCATCGCGGCGCCTCGATACAGTCCGAAGGTCCGACGGAAACCGTCAAAGCACCCTGTGCGACGTCCACCGTTGGCGCCTCACCACGGCAACTGAACCAACCTTCGACCTGTTCAGGCTCGCCGGCGTCAAATTGCCATTCGTTGCGACTTAGAATGTCGATTTCGCCCAGGTTTTGGAGCAGGCCATCAAATGAATTCACAGCGGGTTCTTCGTCGAACGCCCCTTGGTCTTCGTAAAGCCCGTCGATATGTCGAACCCAGGCCCGCAGGTCGGGGTGGTCGACCAACCCGATGCTGTATTCGCCGACATTTAAATCCACGACCACGCGTTTGGTTTCGCCCACGCCCATCGCGTAGATCCCCAACGTGCCTTGGCCGCCAAGAGCGTTTTTGGCTGGATTGGTTGGATTGGCATCGGCGTCGTTCAACGCGAAGGCCCCTGCAAACGCCGGTGCGTCCGACTCAATCTGATAATTTGTCGCGCTAAAGAAGGGCGATTCAAAGACATAGTCCAGTGAGACATTTCGGAGTGGGCCCTGCGTGGTGTTGGTGAAGCGAATCTCTGCCTGAACCGTGTCACCTTCAAAAAAGTCTGGTTTTCCAGTGGATGAGCCGGCCTGATAAAAATCAGTTTGATCACCAATCAGACTCACCTCGAACGCCACCTCCTTGGGTGTGGTGGGAATTCCGGCAGCCTTCGCGACCAGTTCGTCTAGGCGATTGAACGCATTGGTTCCCGGGCAGGCTGTAGAGTTGCCGGAATGTTCGCGGTGTCCCTTGATCGACGCGCGTTCGAAGGCGATTCCGTAGGTTCGTCCCACCCAACCGGCGACCTCGGCCGCTTTGTTCATCTGAGTATCAGACAGAGCTTGCACCTCGAAGTTACCGATCAGGCAGATCCCGATATTGCCTGTGTTGTGATTGAGCACGTGAGCACCAGTGCGCTGCTCGTTCGAGTTGCCCTGATAGGCTTGCCCAGCCTGCGAGATCACGAAGTGGTACCCGATATCGCACCAGCCGTTGGAATCGATATGGTACGCTTGGATCTGGCGCATTCGAGCAGCGGCATCGCCTCCGTCATCCTCGGGCAAAGCCGTGTGATGGATGGCCATCCGATAGGGAACGTGGGCGACTCCGCAAACTTTGCTGGGGTTGCGTGCTCCCCATGCAGCGCGTGGAATAACAAGATCCGCCGGGGCTAAGGCCGCAAGGTTCGAAATCCCCTCCGGTTGAGCCAGCGGTAGATCACGCGCCAGAACCTGCGTCGCTACAATATCATCGTAAAATTCGACCGTTCCAAAAGTCCACGGCTTGTCGGAACGCAACTCCAGACGGGTTGCTGGCGAGTTCAGCAGTACACGGCCGACCTTGTGAACGCCCTCGGACCAAGTGATGTCGACGGGATGCCACTCCCCGCCGTCGGTGCTGACCTCAAGTCGCGAAGCCGTGGTATCGACAAAAAAACCGACCTGTTGAAATGGCTGGGTTTGAAAGGACGCGCTTTGGCCAACCAACAAGACTCGAGTCCTTGAGGCGCTTTGTTCGTGTGTTGGTGACTCCTGCCCAATATTGCAGGCGGTTATGAACACGAGGGTCAGAATTACGAAAATATTGGAGCTCACAGACGCCACCGGGCACAGAATTACATCAATACGTGTAAGGAATGTGCCTACTTGTGGACAGCCTGTCCACTGTCTGTCGATGTCGTTGGGTGACCCATCGGAAAGATGGGTTGTTTTAAAGCCGGCAAGGAATGCCAGCTTACGCGCTAAGCATTACTCAGCGGGTGGGGCTTCAGCGGCTGGCTTCTCAGCTGGCGCTGCTGGCTTTTCAGCCGGGACCACTGCGGCTGGCTTCTCAGCTGCGGCTGGCTTCTCGGCCGGGACCACTGCGGCTGGCTTCTCAGCTGGGACCACTGCGGCTGGTTTTTCTGCTGGAACAATTTCAACCGCTGGCTCGTCGATGACCTCGGTGGGTTCGACAGGAAGGTCGGTCGCTGGAAGTTCGACGGGAACGATTTCAACAGGTTTTTCTGCAGGTGCTACAGCACCAGCTCCAGCACCGGCTTCAACAATCTCGTCTTCTTGTGCTTGAGTGGCACCGTCAGTCTCAGTCAAGTCCATCTGAGTCTGTGGCTTTGCGGACATGTAAGCGAGCGTGAGGCTCGTCACCATGAACGTCGTCGCCAAACCGACTGTCGCCTGTCCGAGGAAGCCTGTTGCACCACGACCACCGAAAATGTTGGTAGCCGCCGAGGAGGCCCCACCAAATCCAGCGCCCATGCCCCCGCCCTTTCCGGACTGAAGCAGAATCACGCCGCCAAGCAGGAACGCTGCAACCGCGTGAATAACAATGACAAGCACTTCCATTTCAAACCTTTCTTCTGTCTTTCCGCGCACGCAAGGTGCCAAGAAGTCCCGCTGTATAGCCCGACCGTACACCGAACGCAAGTACCTGTGAGGGGGGGAATCGACCTAATGGAAGTCACGACTTGGTGCGCCCTCCGGACGGAATCCAATATTAGGAACCCAGAGGTGTTCGGCAAGCAGATGGACAGTGCCATCTTGATTCTGCACACGCCCCGAGACCCCCATAAATATCTGAGTCTTAGCTAGAGTTCGGTATTGCTCATAGACCGCCGGAAAGAGCACGAGGTTTACAAATCCGGTCTCGTCTTCGAGCGTCATAAAGACGAGCCCAGAAGCTGTTTGAGGACGCTG
>JBBKVQ010000395.1:0-25646 GCA_037968515.1 Bradymonadaceae bacterium | reverse complement strand
TTCACTCAGTTCGAACTTCATGATTGCTCCCATGGCAGGACTTTTGACGCGTTCTAAACACTGCTGGAAGTGTTGGCAAGCACGGATTCCACTTGGGTTTCCAATCCGTTGACACCTGCGCGGTCGCACCGCACAATTCCGTGCACAATCTTGGAGTCATGATGAAAATTGTATGCTGGTCCTGCCAAACGGTTGCCGAATCGATCGAGACCATTTCTAGAACGCAAGAGTGTGTAAAATGTATGGTCGATCTGCACTGCTGTAAGATGTGTAAATTCTACGAAGAGTCCACGTCCAACGGCTGCAAAGAGACTCAAGCCGAGTACGTGCACCGCAAAGAAAAATCTAATTTTTGCGACTACTTCAAACCCGGCGTTCTGGGGCTCGTCAAAGACACAAAGGCAGATGATGCCAAAGCGAAATTGGACGCTCTTTTCAAATTCTGACAACCCTCGTTGACCCCAGAACTGACGTGCAGCATCATCGTGGCCGAGATAATCCAAAGGTATCTAAGAGGTATGCAGTGAAGAAGTTCCTAGCGATTGTAGTATGTGTCGCCGCCCTCGGCTGTGGCGATGACGAGACCACAACAACCAACAACTCGGCTAATAATGGCGATCGGGCCGTCACGGTTTCGGCGCTCACTGGCGTGTCCGCAAACGGAAAGGTCGTCTACGACCAAGTTTGCTCGGTTTGCCATGGTCCAACTGGAGCAGGCACAGCCGCGGGCAACTCGCTCGTGGATTCGAGTAAAGACAAGGCCGCAGTGATCGAAGTGCTCTTGAACGGAATCACCGGCACCAGCATGGCGTCTTACTCGAGCCGCACGGATCAGGAACTCGCTGACTTGACCGCCTACACGCTCGCTTTCCAGCTGTGAGCCTACCAGAGGTCCTCCACCGATCGGGTGACCTCTGGGTCGTTGCTAAACCCTCCGGCTGGGTTGTTCATCCCACCGGCGACCCCTCTCAAAATGATTTACTGACCTGGGCCCAATCCAATGGGGCCCCCAGCACGATCGCGCCTTTGCATCGGCTGGACCGCGAAACCAGCGGGGTTGTGCTCTTAGCCGAAGACCCGCAGGGGCATTACGACCTGTTAAAAGGGTTCGAACGCGGAGAAGTCAAAAAGACCTACCTCGCGCTGGTACTGGGCATCCCGCGACCGCAGGGCACCATCAACAAGATGCTCGACGACGATCGCCGGGGCAAAAAACTCGACGCTTCGACGGCCTACACAACCCTCGAGACATTTGGCCGTTGCGCCTTGCTAGAAGTCAGCCCAACTACCGGCAGAAAGCACCAAATCCGAAGGCATCTGCACGGAATTGGATTTCCAATCGTGGGAGACAACCGCTATCGGCCGCGCAAACGCGTCAATATACCGGCGTTTCCGGGGCGCCTTTGGCTGCACGCTGCGCGTTTGGAATGGGGCGATTTGACCTTTGAGGCTGCCCTTCCCGACGAACTGGTTCAGCATTTGGAGCATCTTCGCTCCATCTTACCGGAAAATTCCACCGACACTGTGACATGAATTTCCGGGTTCATCGCCCGAAATTCATCTAGATCCCGAAGCCATCGGCATAGAGGCTGCCCAAGCTGCGTCTGGCACGCGCTATGCAGCCTTCTAGATCAGCCGAGGAGGACACAATGGTAGTCATTGCAAGCTGGACAGTAGACAAAAGGAAGATCGAACTCATGCACGAACATGCCCGCAGCCGAGTACGCGGCAAATGGGAATACCGTGTCGATGGAGAAGTGAAAATGTACGGATATGGGACGCCTCAGGATGCACGCGAAGCCATGCATACCCGACGGAAGCTGTCCTGACCTACCAACAGGCCGGAAGGCCGTCCAAGGCCGCCGCAGGCGGCGCGTTGAACTTCGAACAGTCGTCGCCATCCATGATTCGGTAGCTGCGGCTGGTCGTGTAGGGACGTGCGGGCACAGGCACTCCTTCTCCGTCGTGAAGATTCCGGGCGTCTGCCTTGGGAATCCGACAAGGAATCGGGGCGTTCGCAAACGCGCCAAGGTCCGATTCTTTGTTGGCCGCGATCACCAAAAACCGCTCAGCCGGTAATGTCCCATCCAGCTTTACAGCCATGAACTCGCCAAGCGACGACGGCTTCCCTACTTTGGTCTCGCCACCCCAAATCATCAAGGCTTCGCCGTCGCCATAAAGGTCCAACACGCGTGCGTGTAGTGGCTCAGACGTTGCGAGTTTCATCTCGGTCGTTTGTCCGTTACACAAAGCCCCGCCCGGCCGGGCATCAAAGCGTAAAGACACTTTTTCGTTGTCAGCCGGAAGGTCAGTCAAGTCGGCAGTTTCGACCACTGGCCCAATCAGTTCCGGAAACGTGACCGGCGAGGCGGTCTTGAGCTGGTTTCCCATGTCCAGATTCCAGGTCACCTCGAGCATCGACTCACGACCATGAAGTCGTGTCACACGTCCATTCAGCACTGCATCCACGCCCTTGGGCAATGCTAGTCCATCCCAGCCGCGCGGCAGTCGAACGATCTGCAGTTTGGTTCCGCTGATCGCCGCAGAGATGCGGTCGACCAACCATTCAGCGCGGTGCCCACCATCGATGCCCAAGTCATGAACGTTGTCGATCGAAACTCGCTTAAGCTTTGCGGTTAGCAGCACGCCTTCGAGTTCTTGGGCAACCTGAGCCAAGTCCTGATCAAAGCTTGCGCGTGGGGCCGCGACGAAGGAATCCACATCGCTGGATTTCACGACAGCCATCGCGCAGACCTGAACAGCATCCTGCTGGGTATTCCAAAGCGTGATTCGTGGCTCTATCTCCGAGCAACGATAGCCTTGGCAAATTCGGTCGCGAAGCGTGGTCACAGCCTTGGTTTTTGCCAACTCCGACGCGTTTTTCTCGGTGATCGAAACGAACGCGGTCTCTTGTTGGTAATTGGTCGGTGGCACGCGGTTACCAAGGCACTTCGAGTCGGCAAGGGACGCCTGAACCACATCCGTGGACAGTTCGGCCACCTTGACATCTTTTTTTGCCTCGCCGCCGCCACAGCCCATCGTGATCAAGAGACACCCTAGAACTACCCGCTTCATTTGAACTCCGAGGTCGAGACGAGCTCTTCAAAAACAGGAGCTGCTTCCTCGATGCCAGCCGCGCCGGCCTTGAGTGTGAAGCGAAAAACAGCACCTGCTTGGTAGGTGTCAAAATGAACGTACTGCGCAGCAAAATTGGGATCGGGATCATCCCAAGCACTGATCACGCCGGTGGTTTTTCCCCAAACGACTCGCTCAGGACCAGCAATTTTAACGTGTCCAATCCCAGCGGCGCCGTACTCTGGGTCGCTTGAACCTTGAATCCAAGCCGCGCCTTGGTTTGGCGACATCGCCATGCGCGTGACCGAAATCTCGCCCGCGCCGTAAGTATTCGTGAGGTACAAAATGACCCCCATTCCCACCGGACCAATGGCCCAGTCTTTAGGTTGGGTGAATTCAAGATGACCGGTATCGATTCGGGTCTCACCGGTGGTATTCGTGTTCGTCACAACTGTTTTGGTGACCTCCCCACGCATCATTCGGGCCACGCCAGGATCTTCCTCGGTGGCGCGAGCCAAAACAATATCAGAATTTCCTTCGACGTTAGGAGTCTGCTGCCGACCACGAATCTGGCGAAATTGCTGTTTCAGCCATAGGTCCATATCGCCGGCCGAGATATCGGTTCCCGGATCAGAGGCCCAACCCCGCAAGCCGCCGAGCAGCAGGTATGAAAACGCCGGCCGAGTTGAACCCGGAAGCTGGCCAGCGACTTCGTCACCGGCTGCGGCCGAAAACACCAGAGTGCCCTTGGTAGTCGCCATGGGTTTCGAAATCGGAACCACGGGCTGAGTTCCCTCGGCCAGCAACTTCCCTTCCGGGTCTCGCCCAGAAAAACATGCGTCCAGAACCACCATAGTTCGAGCCTGTTTTCCGGCTTCCAGCGACGCAATCAGCGACTTTCGCGGCAGACTGCGCGCCTGAATACTGGTGATGGTTTGCTGGGCATCCATTCCAATGATGGCGCCATCCGAACCGTCGGTCAGTGCGGCACCATGGCCAATAAAAACAAACCACAAAGCTGCATCTTTGTCAGCGTTCGCGACAGCCTGCGCCACAAAACGCTGAATTTCCTCGGACGTTGCCGCTTTGTCAGTCAGCGTATAGACCTCTTTCATTCCACGCGCTTTGCGAAAATAGTTTTCCCAATCGTTCGCATTCTGAATCGCACCAGGGACATCGGGCAAGAATGCGTAGTCTTCAATCGCAACGATGATTGCGACGTCTTTCTGAGCGCCTTCGACCGATTCCCACGATGATAATTCGGGCCAATCTTGGACACCCTGCGTCGTCTGAGTTCCATGAGGTGCCGCGCCCAAAACTGTGTATTGAGGGGTCGCACAGCCAGTGATAGCGGCGATTGCAAAAACAGCCATCCATTTCATTTTCATAATATTTTCCGCGCTATCTAAAATTAATCGCCGCTGAGTGCGGGTAAACCGCACTCAGCTTCGGGGATTATTTGCTGGCATTAAGTCGAAGTTTTGCCAGGTCCTTTTTGACCTCAGGCGTCAACTTACCGTCCGTTTCCATCTGTTTTTCAACCGCATCGATCGTCGCATTCGTGGCCTCTGCTTTTTTCTCGTTCGGGAAAAACGCGAGCACCCGTGTCACGTATTTTGCACCTTCAGGCGTCTCCTGAATTTCGGCGGCACAGTAGCGGTCATCTTTAACAAACGATGCAAGGCCTGCAGCAGCGGTCATCACGACATTATCGTTCGCGACATAACCAGCAACCACGTTCGATGAACTGAATGTCTGGGTCGAAATAGTTTCACCCAGATATTGCACCGCTTGGGTACGTGCGTGACGCATGGACATTTGACGAGCGATGTCTTCGGTGGCCGATGGAGGCGAAATCCCCACAAAGAATTGCCCAGAGTTGCTCTTCGGAAGCTCATCAACCCAAGCACAATCGTCGGAAATCTTTCGATCCGTCACACGGAACGCAAAAAACACTTCGTCGAACGACGTTCCCCGGCGCCAGACCCAACCGTCTGCGACCTCAAATCCGCCGCTTCCCTGACTCACCGAAGCCGATGCGTCTGCATTAGTTGCGGCTCCAGACTTCTCGAAAATCGAGCCTTTTCCGTACCAAAACTCGCCGATATAGCGGTCGGTACAATTGCCCGGACCTGAGTTGCAGCATGCTTCAAAACCAGCAGGGTCTTCGACATGTGCAACAAGCTTTCGGTTCAAGTCGTATTGCACGCGAATCGAGGTTCCCGAGGACGAACCAAATTTGCCTGAGCCTTCACCGGCGCCGTCAATCACCTTGGCGGCCTCAGTTTCGATGCCCAAATTCGCAGAAACCTCCGTCGACGAATTGTAGTATTCGTCAAAGTTACCGGCTGCTTTCACGTCTTTGTAGGTCACAAATTTCGAACATTCCGTTTGAATGCCACGATTTTCGTCGATCGCCTCTTCCGGCAAATCATTGGCCAGGAAGCGACCAATGAAATGCGTGGGATCGTCATCAAACGACGCCCGAAGGAACACGCCTTTTCGAGGCCCCTTCAAATTCGGCCCCAGTTCCTGACCGGTCATTTCCATTTTAGGGTCTTGAGGACCCGAGCACGCTGACAGTCCGACCACAGCAGCCACGAGGGCCGACATTACTTGAAGTTTCATTATCATTTCTCCATGAATTAGCATTGGGACCCGTGGTTGACGGGACCGCTGGCAGATCTATTCAATATTATTGAGGGTCAGTCGACCTCTGACTCGAGCGCGTAAAGTCCGGCCATAAAGATTTGCCGCAACGCCATCGCCCGACGTAAGTCCTGATTTTCTTCTTTGGCATCCGTGATCATCGGAAGCAGCTTCTCGATCCTGTCGAGCACGTCTCCGCCTACCGAAATGCTCAAATCCACAGTGCGTGTTTCCAACGCTTTATGAAGTTGATCCATCTGGTCGGGCGTAATTCGGCGCGTACTGAACACATCATCGTCGTCGTCAATCATCAAAACCTCGCATCTGTGGGCGGAGTCTGCCTTAACATGTCCTAGGCTTCAAGCGCCCCCGTCAGGGATTCCAGCGGACATCAAGAATCTTACGCGCAGGAACATCCACCAGAAACTCAAGACTCCCGTAGCGGCTGTATGCGACCACGCGAACCGGTTTCTGAGGATCGTCGAAGTTGGCCAAGTCCGCAAACTCCAGACGAATTCCATCTTTGGTCAGCTCGTTTTTGCTCGGCCCTTCGCCCATGGTGTCGCCGACACGAAACACCGGGTCCATCCACGCCAACTCACGAGGCAACACCAGCTTAAGGTCGTCCTTGCCGATGCCCAGATCGACGTCCACTTTGCCGGATTTTTCGACGAGGTCGCTCAGCGATTCCGGACTGATCTTCATGGCGTCAAACCAGGATTTTTCGGCACTAACCACATCTTGTGACTTTTTATTGGTCCCCGTTGGACGAGTCTGAGCTAAACGATACTGGTCCGTGTCTACCCAAACTACTGCGTCATCTGTGATCAGTATCGCGCGACCCAAAACGATATCGTCGGCACCCTTTTTCTGACCAAAAATCTCCCAGTCGATCTCGAGTGTGCCAAAGTCGGTCTTGGTATTCGCTGCGACCACGGGCACGGTCTCTCCGACCTTAAAGACTTGATAATCGTCGCGATGCATATCGGTAAAACGAATCGCCATGAGCAGAGTCGCATTCCTGAGCGGTCTGTCGCTCTGATTCGAAACCACCACATCGAGCGCGCTTCCCAGAAGGGTCGTGGAGGTCTCCAGGAAAAGGTGGGAGTCTTCGACCAGAATTTTTTCAAACTCCGAACCCATCTTCTCCGAACAATATTTGAGGTCCTCTAAAATCAGATTCCATTGCTCTTGATTTCGTCGCCTCGAAAAATGATCCAGCACTTTCTTCCGACCTTTTTCGCCCTCACCGGCTGCAAAAAACGCCTGGGCGAGGTGCAGGTCAGGACTGAAGATGCCCGCTCCCAACATTGTGGCCTGATATAGGTCAATGATTTTGATCCCCTCTTTAGACTTCCGCAGAAACGAGCGCGCTGTGTAGGGATCCATCATATCGGTGAGCATTGCGGCCTGTTTGGGGTAGTAGGCCGCCGCTTGTTGAAACAACAAAGTAGCCTCAGGCCCATTGCCACTGCGGGCGTTGGCGATGCCCAACAACAACAGCGCTGGCGCCGTACGATCGGGATGTTGTTTTACAAAATTATTCAGCTTTGTAATCGCCTCAACCTGCTGCTGCCCACTTTCGGTGTTTGAGGACAACTCAATCAAGGCCCAAGCCTCCAGCAGATGTGCTTCGACATCCTCTGGGGCTTTTGCGGCTGCCGCGCTCGAGGCATCAAGGGCCGCCTGCCAGTTGCCCTCGGACGCCGCCAGATAAGCCCGGTCCCTAAGCAAACACAGCTCATCCCACTCGGCAAGATGGGCATAGTAGACCGACGAATAGTCGTTCATGACGGTTAGCAACTCGAGTTCGAGCCCTGAAAGCGTATCCAATAACTCCCTTCGTTCAGCCTGCTCTTTGCGAAGATCGTTCAAGATCGTCTTGGCCTGTTCTTTATCGAGAGTCGCTCCCGGTGCAGTCACCGACACATCGGCCTGCACCATCGACATCGCCGACAACAGCGTCCGAGTCACCGTATACGTGGCCTCTTGATTCTCGAGTTCGGTCTGCCCGGCGTAGACCTTCATCAAAACGTCCATCACCTTTCGACGGGCTTCCAACACGTCGGGGGCCACGCCCTTAAAATCCTGACGGACCATCACCTGCAAATACGAACGCAGGTCTGACTCGGATTCCAACGCACGGTCCATCGCATGAATCACTCGAACCGTTTTATCGATGTCGTAAGACGCCTCGGGTTCTTTGACTTCGAGCGCGTTGAGCGCCGGAGAAAAAAGCACTGTGGCCTCTTCTTGTGCGGTCTTCAGCGCGTCATACTTCTGCCATTGCCATATCAAGACCGCCGAAACGACGATCACGAACGGTATCAACAGCCAGCGATAGGGATTTTTGGGGGTTGTTTCTTCCATGCGGCGCAGTCTGCCGCTGAACGAGCCCCCAAACAAGAGGCCGTTTCATGCCGTTTTCGTCCCGTCCCAACGCTGAAAAGCCTCAAAGGTTGTCTTAGAACCGGCAGGCGGTAGACTCATACGATGATCATGCTTAAATCGCGCTATTTCGTTTTGCTCCCGCTGGGCCTGCTTCTGGGCGGGTGCAATCTATTCTTGGGCCTCACGCCGATTCCCACAGACGATGAAGTCGGGAGTTCGGATGCCGGGACAGCTTCGGACCAAGAGATCTCTGATGGGTCCACGGTTCCAGACTCTGATGCCGGGGATACCAACTCTGATGTGGCCCAAGACGTTGATATTGTTGAGGCTCAGGGCCGCTGGAGATATGTTGCAACGGGCACTTATCACTCGTGCGCCATCACCAAAACGGGCGAAACTTATTGCTGGGGACGGGGCGACGATTACCAACTTGGGAACAACTCCGATGCATCATCTGCCTTGCCGGTTCTGGTTGAAACCCGCGGCTTCGAACTCAAAAGTCTTGCCCTTAGTGAAGATTTTTCGTGCGGGCTTGATACCGATGGTGAGCTTTGGTGCTGGGGCTCTTTTGTGAATTTTGGAGGGATCGAATACCGCACCCCCACTCAACTTTCGCAGGGTCCATGGAAAAAGATTGATGCTTCAAAAACCCACGCCTGCGCCTTGAGCAAGGACGACGAGTTGTGGTGCTGGGGCCATAACCACTCTCAACAAATTGTGCGCAAGGATGGCGCTGAAATCGAAGACCAATCCGAACCCGCACCGTGTTTGCTCAACGAAAACGAAGCTGTGGTGGATATCGCGGTGGGCCGGAGCTTCACTTGCGTCCTCTTCCCAACCAGCATCGAATGCACAGGCCGTGCGGTGGATACCGACCCTTCCGGCACCGATAACAGCGAGAAGTCGCTGGTCGCGGTGAATTTCCCCACCAGCCGCTTAGAAGCTGGAGCTTACCATGTGTGTGCGCTCGGCGATGACGGACAGGCTCATTGTTTGGGCGGCGCGCCGTACGTGACGCAATTCCGCGAAAGTGTGGACAAAAAAGAATTCGCTAAATTTCAGAACGCCCCGAATCTGACCGACCTGTCGGCCGGAGACGAGTTTGCGTGCGCCATCGATTCCGACGCTCACCTGGTCTGTTGGGGCAACAACCATCGCGGCAGGCTTGGTCGAGGAATAGAGATAAATAATTACGCCCCGTTTGCCCCCGGCCCCACGCTTAGCGACTCCACTTATACCCAGGTTTCATCGACCTCAGAACACGCGTGCGCGCTGACCACCGACGGGAATATCGACTGCTGGGGCCTCGGAACTTACGGCCGAATCGGAGACGGCCAACTCGGATACACGGCGGATCCAGTGGCGATGCTCGCCGAGAGGACCTTCGTGGAAGTGGAGCTGGGCATCTACCATACGTGCGCCCTGCAAGCCGACGGCGTGGTCGCGTGTTGGGGCCGCGGTTTTTATCAAGGATTGGGCAATGGTTCCCTTGACCACCAACGCGACCCTGTCGACGTGCCTGGCATCGACGCGCGACTACTCGCGGTTGGGGGATTTGTCGGGTGTGCCGTCAACAAAAACAATTCGTTGGCATGCTGGGGCCTCGATAACGACGGGCTGCTCGGAAACAGCGACCGAGGCAGCGCACTGCTCCCGGATGTCCAAGATAATATCCCACAGGAACCCATTGCGGGAATCACGGTGGGCCATCACAACGCGTGTTATTGGCTGGATCTCCCAGACAAATCGGCGCTTAACGCGTACTGCTGGGGCAGAGATTCCACGCTTGGCACAGGCGGGTCCGGGATTTCTCCGGTATTCCTCAACAATCATATGTCTCGGGCAGATATTCGCGCCGGAAAAGATCACGTGTGTGCCGTCAATTTCTCGGATGTCGGCATCTGCTGGGGCTTGAACGACTATGGTCAAATCGGCAATGGCTCGAATAACCCGTCGGGAATCGTGCCAATCCGCCCAACCACGCCCCCTGTGAATTTCAGGATCATACAAGCCGCAGCGAACTTTTCCTGCGGCATCGATCTCAACAACAAATTATGGTGTTGGGGTGCCGGCGGCGGCCGCATAGGAGACGGCTCGTACAACGAACGACTCGTCCCCACCCAGAGCGCCCTCCAGCTGGACATCAAAGACCTTGGGGGTCAGGGCGATTCCATGTGCGCTATCACGATGACCGATGAACTGTACTGCTGGGGAAACAACAGTCGTGGCGAAGTAGGCGCGGGGATTTTTAAGCCGATCATCACCCCCACCCGCGTCAACCTGCCCGAAGCTGTCGTCGATGTAGACGGAGAGGACGCGGCCATGTGTGCGGTTGGAGTATCAGGCAAAGTATATTGTTGGGGCGACCAAACGTTTTATCGCGCAGGCGATCATGTGTTCGGGATGAAAACCGTACCCACTCCGATCGTCGACCCGATTTAACACGTGATATCATCGTCGCTTCAAAAACAGCTCGTTCGATCGGTCGGCCCAAAATGGCGGTGGCAACCAAATCGACAATTCATGGCAGCGTTCAGCAGCGATCAACAGGCAGATTGGATCCGTTAAGCAAAGAGCCGGACTCGCCCGACTTTAAAATATTGGCGAGCCGGGCTCCTACTGATGTACGATAGGCGCATGAACACTCGTAAAAAGCGTTTTTTGGTTACGCTCACCATGTCTGTGCTGGTGGGTGGATGTAATCTGTTTTTGGACCTGGCGCCCATTCCGAACAGTACCGACCGCGATTTAGGAGACGCACAAATCGACCTAGACGCCGAACACGATATGGCGCCGGATCTGGCTCAAGACATGGTCGCGGACACCTCTCAAGACACACCATCCGACCTGACCTCGGATCTGGTCCAGGATATGACCGCGGATTTGGCCGAAGATTTGACCGCAGATATGCCCCAAGAAATGGGCCCGGCGGTACGCTCAATTGGACCGCGACCGGTGGCGGCAACTCCACTCGCGAGCGGAACCCTCTTTGCGGCACCCAACGGCGTAGGCAACGCGTGTTCACAATCTAATCCTTGCAGCGTGTACCAAGCCGCAAGTCGCGCAATAGCTTCGGATGTCGTGTTTTTGAGGGGCGGCATATACCGAATCACCCAAACGCTCAATCTACGCGGAGGAAACCCTTCCATCGTGTTCGAAAGCTACCCAAACGAAGAAGCCATTCTTGATGGCTCTAGTCTGACCTCCAGTGACTTCATCTATATTCTGATCGCCGGTGCGCCCATCACCCTACGACGACTGACCGTACAAAATATGCCCCAAGAGGGCATCACCGTGAACTCGAGCGACCACATCTTCGAAGGGCTTACTTTGCGAGGGAATCTGCTCGGCGGTATTCGCCTCGACGGTTCTCCCGCCCCCAGCCGCAATATCATTCGTGATTCGGTCGTTTCGAATTCTGGGCGCGGCGGCAAAGCCGATGGCATCGCGATTTCAATTGGAAGTTCCAATCGCGTTGAAAATTGTCTGGTCCACGATAACTCGGACGACGGCATCGATATTTGGCAGAGCGTCGATACCTATGTCGCGTACTCGATCATGCATAATAATGGTGGACCGGACACCGATGGGCAGGGAATCAGAGCCGGCGGAAGCGCTCCTGGCGCCCGTGCGGTCGTGGAACACAACCTCTCGTACAGCAATAAAACGGACGGGTTTGACTTCAACGGTGGGACAGCCGTGACCTTCCGGAATAATACCTCATGGGATAACGCGCAGGGATTTCAGCTCGGCAGCGACACCTTGACCACAAAAAACATCGCTTTCGACGTGGCGGCTCAAAGTGGCAGCGGCGTCCAACTCGATAATTCATGGCAGCGAGTCGGGTCACCATCTCCTCTGAGCACCGACCCTAGCTCCCCAAACTTCTTGGTACCTTCTGGCACTGGCTTTTCGAATATTGGGGCCCACGCGGACCGACAATAACGTCAGTGATGCTCTTCCCCGTTTTCACCGTGATAAACGATGCTGTAAAGATCGCGACGACGGTCCAGGATCGTTCTCACAGTCCCGGTGCGACGTGTACGACGCAGCAAGTCCATATCCAAGTCGTGGACCAGCATGGTCTCGACGTTCGCCGTGGTTTCTGCGGCGATGCCATCCCGCGCGAACTCGATATCTGACGGGGTCAGGATCGCGGACTGAGCGTAATGAATATCAGACCCATCAATAGATGGCAGATTTCCAACCGCCCCGGACATCACCACATAGACGTGGTTTTCAATTGCACGAGCTTGAGCGCATGAGCGCACGCGCAGGTAGCCCGAGCGAATATCAGTATTGAACGGGATAAAGAGCACACGCGCTCCCTTCGAGGTCGCGATTCGGGCAAGCTCAGGGAACTCGGCATCGTAACAAATCAGGATCGCTATCGGTCCGCAATCGGTCTCAAAAACGTCGACCCGATGCCCTGCATTCACGCCCCACCATTGCGCTTCAGATGGTGTTACGTGGATCTTGTATTGACGATCCAATCGCCCATCGCGGTGGAACAAATACGAAATATTATAAAGGACGCCGTCCTCAACCGTGAGATGGGTTCCCGCCACAATATTCACGTTGTACTTGATCGCCATTTGGGCAAAAAAGTCGATGAACGGCTGGGTATAGACGTTCAATGCGCGTGCGGTCAGGTTCGGCTTATTCGCTGTGACCAATGACATCAATTGATTGGTGAAAAGCTCAGGGAACACCATGATATCGCAGCGATAATCGCTAGCGGTATCAATGAAAAATCGACATTGTTTTTCGAACTCTTCGAAGCTTTCAACCGCACGCATCTGATACTGCACCGAGCAGACGCGGATGCGATCGGGAAGCTCATGATCGTCAGGCACGTATTCAGGGTTCAACCACTCCATCAGCACGGCGTAACCGCAGGACTCGGTGTCTTCGGGCAAATACTGCGCGAGGATACGGCGAACGGTGAACTGATTGGAGCGCTGCGCATTGATGACCGGATCATCAAATTCGCGCGAAATGATTCGCTTCAGGTATTCACGAGCAGAGTATTTAGCTTTGTGTTCGTGATACGTCGGGATGCGACCGGCGATCATGATTCCCTTCAAATTAAGCTCGATCACCAGCTCTTTTCGAGCGTCATAGAGCCTTCGGGCGAGCCGAAATCCACGACGTTCTGGATCCACGGCGATGTCGATCCCGTAGAGCGTGTCACCCGTCACATCGTGGGTCCGAAGCATGCCGTCGTCAGAGACCTCAGCGAACGTGTGGTCCCCGAGGAAGTCCTCACCGTGGACGATTAGGCTGCTCGAGATTGCGACGAGTTCATGATCGAGCTCGATTCCAATCTGACCTTCAGGAAACAACCGAATATGGCTTTCTAACTCCTCACGCGACCAGGCCGTAATGGACGGAAAACATCTACCATGCAGGCCTTGAATCGCATCAAGGTCTTCAAGAGTTAAAGCCCTGACCACAAGCCGGGCGGTTTCTGCTACTTCTGACATCTGTACTCCAGCTCATGTGCACGTGCACGGGCGGCCACCAATCGTTTACCAGCCTCATCTTCGTTTCGACCAAACGCCACGATCCCATCACGGTGCCCCCCCATCGCAAACACTCCGACATCGCCGAGACGCCTTGCAATCTCTTGGACTGCCAAAGCCATTTCGGTGGTTCCGTACTCTATTTCAGCGGGGGTGATGGCGAGTCCGAGATCAAACGCGCAGTCCCATATCATACGGTCATGGGCATGCAATACACATCGGATATTTGGGTTCGTTTTGTAAAGAACCGCATGAGTCATCGACTCCGACGAGGGACGCACCATACCCATACTCGCCACGCAATTCGAGTCAATATCAGCGTTTTCTACCAAGGCGAACTCATTCAATCTTGGTGATTTCTGCCCGGAGGTCTGGCTACCGGACACCAAGAAGGAGCCAGCGGAACTCAGACGCACCGAGACATTCCCGAAACCCGCGCCGTTGTAACGCACTGGGTCTTGGCCGATCATCCCGAGCTCCAACATCACCCGGCGCCACCCAAGCAGCGGCCCCAATGAAGCGCTTAACTCCTCGGACAACTCTCCGTCTGTGTGCGTCAGTTCAAACTTGATGACACCTTCTTGCTCGCCCATGATGACCTCATGACTCAATCTGTAGCCGTAATTCTGTCCAGCGCCTTTGATGACCTTAACGGAATCGGAGACCCAATCACCGTCACGACTCCCTTTGGACCGCAGATTGTCTACCCGTATCATCGCGCGGACCGTCCCGCATTCGCGATCTTCCGCCACGGACGTCCGCATCGCCTGTTGCCGAATCAAATTTCATGGCGCGCCCAAAGCGCTGCGCTCAAACTACTGAATGTCGGCGCGCTGCTAGTCACAAGCAGCGTGGGAGTGCTGCGCCAAGATATCCCACTGAACATCCCCCTGGTGGTCTCTGACCTGCTGATGCCTGATAACCGGCTCCCAGACGGGACCCTGTGCACGATGTTTAGCGAACCCGGACCCGACCAAGGTCATCTGGTGCTGCAAGGCGGCCTTTTTGACGCAGAAATCGGTCATTCACTTGTGGACCTTGGAGCCCAAGATATGCCTCTTGTTTTTGTTTACGCGCCCGGCCCCCGCACAAAAACACCCGCAGAAAACCGCTATTGGGCCAGCGCCGGCGGCGATGTAAACTCGATGAGCCTTGGCCCCGAGGTCATTCTTGCGAATGAGCTTGAGATCCCTTGTGCGGCACTCGTTGTGGGACATAAATACTCCCACCCCGATATTGCCGGAGCGTCCACGCACATCGCAGAATCGCTGGATGACGCCAAACGTGCTTTCCAAAATATCGTAACCCGCTGGCTGTCCACCGCTTCGCCGGTGCCCTTCAAAAACTCCCTGTTTAGGTTCTGAAATGCAGTGGAACGAAATCTCTGACCCATGGGTGGGCAGTCCCGCGACGCTCGAACGACTATTGGGCGGGCTGACCAACGATGTGTTTCGGGTCCGCGGCCCTGCAGGCACGGTGATCCTCAAGTCAGCACCAGCGTTTGTCGCTTCGGAACCCGGCTTCGCGCTTAGTCCTAAACGACTCGCGGTTGAGGCCGCAGCGCTAGAGATCGCAAAAAACCACCAAACGGACGCCGTGGCTGTTCCCGCTGTTTTACACTTTGATGAATCGGCCTCGGTACTTCTGACTCAGGACCTGGGCGACGGTCCCACTTTACGAAAATCGGCTGACCTTTTTGCAGATTTAACTGACTTGGCGGTCTGGTTAAAAGCCCTTCACCGGAATACCTCGAACCTGCCAGAACTGCCTGATTTTGGCATCCATGCGGCGCGGGCAAAATTCCAATATCATCCCATCAGCGAGCAAATTAAATTCTCGAATAAATCCTTGTCCGAGGAGCTCATTTGGGCCGCAGACTATTTCGGTTCCGCTCCAAAGTGCTTGGTCATGGGAGATTTGTGGATCCCATCGGTTTTAAAGCGCGAAAAATTATTTGTCATCGACTGGGAGTTCGCGGCCCATGGGCATTCCGAACAAGATGTAGCCCATCTCGCAGCTCACCTTTTTTTAAGATACGGATCCGCGCTGGAATCCCATTTTTTGAGCGCTTACGGCGTAGATGATTGGACGGAGCTTCAACAACGAGCGTTCCGAGCCCACCGAGGGGCAGAACTTCTGCAACGAACGATCGGCGCTTTTCCCGGCACCGGTGGCGCGTCGGCAAAAAGCCCCGCCCAGATGCGTGCTGTCGCTGAGCTCTGGCTTATCCGCGCCAACGAACTACAGAAAATCTAAAACGCCTTCATTTTCCGGCCGTCGCTGGCTTCAAAATAAGGCACCCATACCAAGCCACAGAACCGGATATTGATGTCCGTTTTTTTAGGGCTCAGCGATTTGGTTTCGACCGGAAAAGCACCCGGACCAAACTTCCGGGCTTGTTCGTTCAGGTCAGCTTCCATTTCTTGGCGCACCCGTTCAACGTCTTCGACTTCGCGTTCATAGGCCTCTTGAGCCCGCGAGATATCCGACCTGGCCTTGGCAGTTTTTGAGGCTCTAGATGCCGTGGAGCGGACTCCCGACCGAACACTCTTCCCCATAAAAGCGTCAAAAATAGACGACCCAAAAGAAATCGCGGTGTCCATTTGCGCCTGATTGGCTTCGCCCCGCTCTTTGTCCACCTTCTGCTGCGCTCGGGCCACTTGGTCTTCTTCACGTTCCAATTTAGTTTGGTATTTGGCCCTGATCTTATCGACCGCTTCGTCACGCAAGGTGCGCGCTGCCATCGCAACTCGCTCCTGAAACGCCGCTGCGCTTTCACCCGGCGTGCTGGATAATTTGAGCGTTCGACACTCAAAAAGATCGACGCTCTGACTGCGATACAAGAACTCTTCCAAGTCCTTTTGCAGGGTTTTGTAGACCTTCGGGTCTCGAGCTTCCCGAGGGAAGTCTAGGTATTTAGCGCCGGTTTCACCCTCTTTAATCAACACAGACACGTCAAAATCAACGACCGAAGCTGCAGACCAGTTCACCAGCACCGGGGGCTCTCCAAACGAGGCGATTCGATGGGCCGGCATCTTTGCAGACACGTCGAATTTCGAATTTTCGAAATGAACCTGTGCGTCCGCAAAACACATGGGCCTATACAGAATGTGTGAATCCGCCGGTTGAGCCAATCGAATTGGCAGATAGTAAACTGGCAAATCGTCAGACAACACGGGAGCAACGGCCTCGGGTATTTTCTTGGCCTCGGGCGCGGCGCTGATCACCGAATCGACCGGTTTTTTTCCCGCGCCAAGTCGCTGAATATCGTCGCGCGTCAACGGCCCCTTCAGATAACTCAGAGCCCAACGCGTTTCGAACTCAAAGGGCGCCGGCTGGTGTACGCTGTGCAAAAGGAACTGGCGCGACTGCAACTGTGAGAGCTTGTCCGACAAAGCGGCACGGTCAAAATCGCCGCTCGCTGTAAGCCCATCGACCACTCTTGCGACATCGCGTTCGGTCTGCAAACGCCCCAAAAACCAAGTTCCAGCGTTCGACAATGCTTTGTAATCCAAATCGGCGGGATTCTGCGTGGCTAGCACCAAACCAAGGCCGTGCGCGCGCGCTTGTTTGAGCATCGTGAGCAACGGCTTTTTAGACGGGGGCTCGGCAACCGGTGGCAAATATCCGAAGACCTCGTCCATGTACAAAATCGCGCGAAGGCTCGTGGTCCCTGGCTGACCGCGCATCCAGCCCAACATTCGATCCAGCAAAAGCGTCACAAAAAACATGCGTTCGCTGTCGCTCAAATGCGAGATCGAAAATACCGAAATCTTGGCCTTTCCGTCGGGCGTATAAAGCAATTGGTCGATGTCTAGGGCATCACCTTGCATCCAAGCCGCAAACGATGGCGAAGCCAACAATGTATTGAGCCGCATCGCAAGCCCTTGCCGAGCTTTTGCAGGGAACACATCGTCGACGTCCATGATGCCAATCGTGTCGAATGGCGGCTTCTGAATTCCACGAATCAGGCTCACAAAATCAACATCAGTTCCAGCGCTCCAATACTGCGCCAATAGATTCGAAAGAAAAACGTGTTCCGACGACTGCAACGGGTCGGCATCGATGCCTAGAAGACCAAGAAGCCCAGAAACGGTGCTCTCGATGCGGTCACTCATTACATCGGCTTGGGACCGGATATCGATGGGCGGTGCAGCAAATGAACTGAGCAGCGAAATCATCCGCCCGGCCGACGCTCCCGGAGTGTAGATCGTTACTTCAGACGCGTTTTTTAATTTAGCGATTCGGTCGGGCGTCTGTCCCCAAGAGGCCAATCCGTCCTTCCACTTTTTGGCCTGGGCCGACGCGAGCTCGGGGACCGAAAGTCCCTTTCTGCGAGCCTCTTCGGCATCAACCCAAGGCTCAAAATCCGAGGGCAAAAGGTCTGGGAACGTCAGCGCAAGATTTCCGATATCGCCTTTGGGATCAATAGCGATGCACGGTATGCCGTCGATCGCGGCTTCCTCCAACAAGTCGATACAAAGCCCCGTTTTACCACTACCCGTCATGCCCACGCAGATCGCATGGGTGAGCAGATTTCGCGCATCGTACAAGAGCGGTTCGTCGGGTGTTTTTGTCCCACGACCAAGATAAAATAATCCGAGTTTTTCAAATTGGTCGTCGTTAAACATCATCGAGCCCGTATCGCATTGGAGAGTCCTACACCAAACTTCATGCTCCCTCGGTCTCCTTCAGGCAAGAGCGTTGCCAAGTAGGCACTGCCCGCTTTTAAAGTGACCGGAAAAGCGAAATCAAAATCCTTATCAGCGTTCAATAATTCCTGATTAATGACGATCACCTGGGGCTCGGGAGCTGGCGCGATGTCGGCGCTGCGCGTGTCAACACACGAGCCCGCTGGAATCTCGACGATTCGCAATACCCGTGGTTTGCCATTTGCCCCCTGTGACGATCCCCGCACACGAAGCCAAGCCGCCGCATTGGCATCGATCGAATCCCCACCAAAACCAAGCCACGTCCCATCGCCTGAATAAACATCAAATTCAAACGCCACGTTATTATCTGAAACTGACACATGGCCGGCGTCCAAAGCAGCCACGATTTTGGGCCACGACAAGGATTCGGCCCAGACACGAACTTGGGGAAACCCGAGGGGAGGATTTGTGACACTGCCGGGATATTCAATCCCAACTCGATGATTATCACTGCCCGCCAGGAGCTTCACATCTTTGCCCAAAGCCAAGTCACACATATAGGTTTTCAGGGTTTGGTCATCGTAGAAATCCCAACCCGCCCCACCATTATAGACCTCAAGGGCGTCGTAATCGCGCGAGGTCCAATCAAAAGCCACCCAGCTTGTCGGACCCATCGGATGATTGACGGTCACAAAACACCCCGCTTCGCGAGCCTGCTCGATGGTATCCGCGCCGCTGATGACGCCGCGAGGTCGGTCGATGAACGCGACGTTGGGATCGAACGTCTGCAGATCTCGGGGATAACAACCGATATGGCCTCGAGACCGGTATCCCAAACCGTCATCCGTTGGACTCATCTCGTTGCCGTCGATCACCAAGAATTCAGCGTCAGACAACTCCGCTGCTTTCTCCCAAAACGGAAACTCTGGCCCCAAATTAAAAAGTGCAGGATCTTCATCGGTCGTGGAAGCGTCGCTACCGGTGCTATTGCTGTGATCGGTGAGCACTAGAAAGTCCAAACCAAGCTCCAGCGCCTTGGCCTTGAGGGCCTCAGGAGAGCTCTCACCACCGGTATCATTAGAAGCGCCGGACGCATGAACGTGGAAGTCTCCTACAAACCAGCGACCGGGCAAATCCCGCTCGCCAAAGACGGGTGGACCAGTCATTTGCGCGTCAGCGTTCAAGTCTACCGAGACATCAGTCGATGCGTCTAAAGCGGTTGGTGTGGAGGGATTTTCCGAACATCCGGTAAAAACGAGCAATCCGACCAAAAATACAGTGCTTTTCAAGATGTCCTCCGACTTGGGTCTAGAGGTCACCCTCTAATTGTAACGCCACGGCGACGTAAGGAATCGCTTGCGACACGTCTTGCCCCGCCCGAAAGCGATTCTTAACGTACCAGTTCGCCAATCCAATCGCAGTCGCCCGCTGAACGCGTCCCTCACCTTCAAAAAACGGCCAAGCGACCAACGGACCGATTCGATGGGAAGGACCATTTGGATCTTCGTCAGCCACATCATCCGAGTAGATCGCAAAAGACGAATTCATGCGAACACCTGCCACAAATCCTGATGGGAAGAGCCACACCAAATCCAAATCGTTTTGGACAAACCATCCGCCGTCTTCGACCAAGTAATCAAATTGGGGTGAGTAATAGAACCGCTCGTTTTCTTCGAGCTTCAGGTTCACATGTGTCGCCTGAAGGTGACTGCGCAGCGCCACTTGTTTTACCGCCACTTGAAATAGGGCGCTTAATGTAAGTCGAACACCAACGGTCGAACTGTTCTCGTCGGCGTCGCCGATCTCGTCGAGCCGGGTGTCTGAATAATCCGCATTCACCGAATCAAACCGCGCAATGTGCCCGAAGTTCCCGTAAAATCCGATCACCTCGGCGCGTGCCCGCAATCGTAGAATGCTCAACGGCTGAAGTTGAGTCTGCAATCCCACGAAACCGTAAGCCGGGGTGGATGCTCCCAAAACACTGGCCTCGACGAAATTCGTCGCAAAGAGCGGGCTTTCGCTCTTGTAGAGGGGTTTGCGGTACGTGACGGTCGCCAACTCCACGAGGCCAAGTGGATTAAACGCAGCCGCCGTGAAGGATTCCCAACGCAACTTGCCGTCTTCGGCCCAAGCAGACATTGGAAGGCAAATCATGGCCAAGATGACCACGTGACTTAATGACTTTTTATTCATGCCACAAAGCTACCATCGCGCCCCGGCTGGCGGCAATGGGAATACGTTTGCACCAAAGCGTGGTATTCCATACGCTCAGAATCCCTCTTTTCGACGACAATACTGATGCGCAGCATTTTTGCACTCAGCCTCTCAATCCTAGTTTCTGCATGTGCTTCGGGTGAATCGCCCAGCAAGCCCGAGCCAGAAAAAGACGTCGGAATTACTTTTCCAGACGTGGATGCGGGGGTCGACGCCGAAACAGATACTCCATTGATCACCAACAACATGCCGGGGCCAGACCTCGTCGTGAAGGTCACTGGAGCGCGCAAAACCATCATCATCGAAGGCACGCTCTTGCTGCCTCAGGGGCCGACCTACAGCCAGATCCTCGTGGCCGATGGCTACATTCGATGCATCGCCCCAGATTGCACAGGCGACCCCGATGCGGCCAATGCAACGGTGCTCATGACCACAGGCGTCGTCACACCAGGGCTCATCGATGCCCACAACCACCTTCCCTACAACTTTTTGCCGGAGTGGAACCCAGGCCAGCGACGATTCCAAAATCGCTACCAATGGGCCGACGACCCAAGCTACGAGGAACACGTCTCGCCTTACTCGAACCACCGAAGTTCCGGCTCACATTTTTGCCCAGGGGCTAGGTGGGGTGAGCTTCGTTCCTTGATCCATGGAACGACGACTATGCAGGGCCAAAGCCTCAGTCAAAGCTGCATTCACGGAATGGTTCGAAATGCTGACCATGTTCAGGACCTTCAGTATGACCACATGCGCACGACGATCTCGAGCCCGCGCGACATCACTGATTCCGAGGCGGTCGGCTATTTGGCTTCGTTTCAAACACCGCTTGAACCCGCAACACGATTTGCTGTCCACATGATGGAAGGTATTTCCGGAAATAACGTGGAGCTCGAGTTTTCGTCGTTTGCTGGCAGAGACACGCGAACCAATCGGCATCAAGGGACGTCACTTCTTTACCCGGATACGGCCATCCTGATTCATTCGATTGCACTAACGGACACCGAACTTGCTGAGGTCAAGTCAACCGGAGCCAAGATCGTTTGGTCACCGTCGAGCAATATCGCGCTCTATGGACAAACCTTGGACATCAAAAAAGTCCTCGACCTAGGCATCACGACCGGGATTGGGCCCGACTGGACGGTTTCTGGCGAAGACGACATGTTGGCCGAACTTCGGTACATCAAGGAATTCGCAAAACTTACGAATATCGAGGCCACGTTAACCCCGAAGAAACTTTGGGAAATGTCGACCCGCGACAACGCAGAAGTCGTCGGGCTATCTGAGTTTATCGGTACCCTAGAAGTCGATAAACATGCCGATTTGGCAATCTTTCGTAACAACGTTGATCCCTACTCCGCGGTCGTCGATTCCGACGCTCGTGACGTGTTACTCGTGATGATCGAAGGCGAGGTCTACTACAGCGATGCCTCGTTACAGACGACTGTCGGGCGCAACGACTTCTGCGAACCCATCACGATTTGTGGAAAGGCGAAATTTGTTTGTTCCGCCGAAAATCCAAGCGACCCGTGGGCTACCGTCCCACAAATCCATCAGGCGCTCTTTGACATATTGGAGGGCAACGGCTATCCCGCTGAAGAACAATACAAAAGAGGCAGCGAACTCCTAGAACTCGCGGCCTGCCCTTGACCCTCCAAGTTCGCCCTTTTCGGACCGGAACCCACGATGGATGACTCACTCGTCGATTTCATCGATTCGCTGGACGACCCCTGTCTGGTAGCTGACGATGATGGCAATATCCGCCACGCCAACCCCGTCGCCCGACAAATCTGGCCCACTGCAGAACGACTCAGCGAAATACTCCCCGAGGAAGGTCTCACGTTTGTTCGTGAGCACCGACACCCGGGCAGACATCGGAAATCTTGCCACGAGGGAACCTTCTGGGTGAATCGTTTGGGGGACCTCAGCGTGGTTCGCCTCAAGGGCCACGAGGTCTTGCCCGTGGGACTCTTTCAGCAAATCACCGAAAACCTGCACCAATGGGTCTACATCATCGAGCCTGACTTACGGGTTGTCTGGGCGAATTCGCCAGAAAACAAGGAGTTGATGGGGCATTGTTTCTTAGACGTTGTTCCGCCGACCCACCACCAACGCGTGACCGAACAAGTGAAGCGGGTTCTTCAAGGAGAAACATTCCCCCCCTCAGAGGCGTCTGTCGTCGGTGACGACGGCATCGTCCGCTGGTACCGCACCACTTGGATTCCTGTCCATGCTGGTAACGCCGTGTCACATATCAGCGTCTTTGTGCAGGAAATAACCGAACAGCGTGAACACGATGACGCTTTGGTCCGCAGTGAGGCGCGCTACCGCACGGTGTTGAACAATTCGCTCGACGTTGTGGCCTTGTTCTCCGACGAATACTTGCTGCAATTCATCACGCCAAACGTCTTTGAGACTCTGGGATATCGCCCCGAAGACCTCTTGGGGCGAAATCTTGGGGACATCATCAGCCGCAAAGATCGAATCGAAATCGGGCAAAAGCTGAGGTTATTAAGAACAAGACCGGCGCAGCCCGTGATTCTTGAGGCTGCGGTGAAACGTGCAGATGGCGGCGTTTCTTATGTAGAAGCCCGAATTCGAATGGCCGAACCCGGGAACGACGGTTCGACGATGATCTGCAATGCACGTGACATCACTGCACGCAAAGAACTCGAGGCCATGCGCCAACAGTTGATTCGCGCCGATAAACTTGCCGCGGTTGGGCAGTTGGCCGCGGGTGTTGCCCACGAGGTCAATAATCCCGCCAGCTACATCTACACCAACCTATTTGTGCTCCGTGAGTACGTGACCCATTTCGATGAGTTGTATGCACGACTTCAAGACGGAATAGAAGGCCACGCGGACGAAGCCGCACTCTACAAACTGATCGCCGGGGACGCCGACCTGACCACCGTGATCGACGACATGAAACACATGATCGACGTCAACCTGCAGGGCATGGACCGAATCAGCCATATCGTTCGAGAACTGCGCATGTTTTCGCGCGATGAAGCGGACAATATTGAGTACATCAATCTTCCAGAAACCATCGAAGCCGCCATCCACCTCGTCAGGAATCAGATCGACCACATCGCCGCGCTCGAAGTCGATATCGCCAGCGATGTCGCGGGTATTTTGTGTGATCGCGGTAAGCTCTCACAAGTCTTGGTAAACATTTTGGTTAACGCCGCCCACGCGGTGGCCGAGAACCCCCATCGGGACAACCTGGTCGGGCTTAAATGCGAAAACTCCCCGACCGGGGTCCTCATCTCGATTTCGGACACGGGACCGGGCATGTCGCAGGAGGTTCAATCGCGAATCTTCGAGCCGTTTTTCACCACAAAACAGGCTCAGAAAGGCACAGGCCTTGGACTCTGGCTCTGCGAAGAAATCGTCAAAAAATTGGGCGGAAGTCTCGAGGTTTGGTCTGAGGTGAATGTAGGGTCGACCTTCCAGATTCACCTACCGCACCAGGCAATCAACGAGTCGTCCCTCGACAGCTTGGAAGAAACCAGCGAGACCGAATACGAACTTCGAGTCCTGTTGGTTGATGATGACGAGTTTGTCCTCGAATCCATGCGCAAAATTTTGGTGTCGAACGGTCACGACGCAACCGTCGTAAATGGCGGGCGAGAAGCGATGCAGCTTTTGTCCAAAGATGACCATTTTGATGCGGTGATCTGTGACGTGATGATGCCCGATATCGATGGACCCGCGCTTTATGATTTCATCGCTGAAACCCATGAACATCTGGTCCCATCGATTGTCTTCTGCACTGCTGGCGTCCTCACACAAGGCGCAAAACGATTTTTGGCACAGCCGGAAATCCGTGTGCTTCGAAAGCCTGTGGGGGCCACACAGCTGCACGAGGTGCTGCGATTGATGGGCTCACTGGCACGAAAAAGGGCCTCCCATTTGGGAAGCCCTGATTCAAGCGGATTCTAAACTGGAATCAGACGCGCTCAAAGAGTGCAGCTGCTCCCATTCCTCCACCAATACACATGCTGACGATGCCGTAGCGGCCGCCGGTTTTCTCGAGCGAACGGAGCAAGGTGCCCGTCATTCGAGTTCCACTGACGCCCAGGGGATGGCCAAGAGCCAACGCACCGCCGTGGATATTCACCTTCGCAGGGTCGATCCCAAGCTCGTCACGGCAATAGCTGGCCTGCGATCCGAAAGCTTCGTTGATCTCAAAGAGGTCAATATCAGCGATCGTCAAACCAGTTTTGGCCAACAACTTGCGGATGGCTGGAACTGGACCGATGCCCATGATCGCTGGATCAACACCTGCAACCTGGAAAGCACGGTAATATCCCATCGGCTTCAGGCCGAGCTCATCAGCCTTTTCCTTGGACATAATCACGACCGCAGCGGCACCGTCCGTCAACGGAGACGCGTTACCGGCAGTGATGGTGCCCTTGGGATTGAAGACCGGACGAAGTCGCGCCAGCGACTCCATGCTGGAGCCAGCACGAGGACCATCGTCCTTGGAAGCAACCACATCGTGCCACTTGCCTTCGGCATCGATCACGCGTGTGTTGATCTGGGTAACTTCGCCAGCCAAAAATCCCGACTCCCACGCAGCAAGCGCGCGGTTGTGGGATTCAAGGGCAAACGCGTCTTGCGCCTCGCGAGACACATTGAACTTGGTCGCGACGTTTTCGGCGGTAGTTCCCATCGGTGTGTACACCTCTGGAACTTCAGCCATGACCTCGGGACCAGCCGAAAACTTGTTTCCGCTCATCGGGACCATCGACATCGACTCGACGCCGCCGGCAATGCCGACGTCGATCTGACCAAGCATAATCCGCTCGGCAACGATCGACACCGACTGAACACCCGACGAACAAAACCGATTCACGGTCTGTGCAGGCACGGTGTTTGGCAGACCTGCCAGCAAAGTCGAAACTCGTGCCACATTCATGCCCTGCTCGCCTTCCGGCATCGCACAGCCCATGACTACGTCTTCAACTTCAACACCCTTGAGGCCAGTGGCCAAATCAAGGGCAGCCTTGATCACATGAGCTCCCATCACGTCAGGACGGGTATCTTTGAGCAAGCCCTTGTGTGCACGCGTAAAAGGTGTGCGCGCATACGAAACAACTACTGCTTCTTTGGTTTCCATAGAATTCTCCTTGGGCCC